>DASTCG010000096.1:0-40628 GCA_035711385.1 Gaiellaceae bacterium | reverse complement strand
CTCGCGACGTCGCTGGTCTTCGTCGAGATTCAGTAGCCTCTGCGGGCGTCATGGCTCCGCGCGACTTCCTCTTCACCTCCGAGTCGGTCACGGAAGGCCACCCGGACAAGATCGCCGACCAGGTGTCCGACACCGTGCTCGATGCGGTGCTCAAGGACGACCAGGCCGGCCGAGTCGCCTGCGAGACGCTCATCACCACCGGGCTCGTGGTCGTTGCGGGGGAGATCTCGACCGAGACCTACGTCGACATCCCGTCCCTCGTGCGCCGGAAGATCGGCGAGATCGGCTACACGCACTCGGAGTGGGGCTTCGACGCCAACACCTGCGGCGTCGTCGTGGCGATCGACGAGCAGTCGCCAGACATCGCGCAGGGCGTCGACCACTCGTACGAGACCCAGCACGATCCGGGCGACGACGACCCGATCGACCAGATCGGGGCCGGCGACCAGGGGATGATGTTCGGCTACGCGACGAACGAGTCGCAGGAGCTGATGCCGCTCCCGATCATGCTTGCGCACAAGATCGCGCGGCGGCTCGCCGGCGTCCGGAAGTCCGAGCAGCTGAAGTACCTCCGGCCGGACGGCAAGGCGCAGGTCACTGTCCGGTACGAGGTGGACGAGCACGGGCGTCAGACGCCGGTCGAGATCGTCCGGTTGCTGGTCTCGACCCAGCACGAGGCGAACGTCGATCCCGAGACGATCAAGGAGGACGTGATCGAGCACGTGCTCCACCCGATCCTCGACCCACGCCTCTACGACGAGCGCCGGCTGTACGACGACCGCGACTTCGTCTACGTGAACCCGACCGGGAAGTTCGTGCTCGGCGGGCCGATGGGCGACACCGGGCTCACCGGGCGCAAGATCATCGTCGACACGTACGGCGGGGCAGCGCGCCACGGCGGCGGGGCCTTCTCGGGCAAGGACCCGACGAAGGTCGACCGCTCGGCGGCCTACGCCGCCCGGTACGTGGCGAAGAACATCGTCGCCGCGGAGCTCGCGGACCGGGTCGAGGTGAACGTCGCGTACGCGATCGGCGTGGCGCATCCGGTCTCGGTCGCAGTCCGCACCTTCGAGACGGAGAAGATCCCGGTCGCACGGATCGAGGAGCTCGTCCGCGAGCATTTCGACCTCCGGCCTGGCGCCCTCATCCGCGACCTCGACCTGCGTCGGCCGATCTATGCGAAGACCGCCGCGTACGGGCATTTCGGGCGAGACGACCACGACTTCACGTGGGAGCGGACGGACAAGGCGGCAGCGCTCAAGGCCGCCGCCGGGCTCGCCGAGACGACGACGACCGTCTCCTAGCGCAGGGGCACCCGACCGGATGGGTCGTCCCCTCGGGACAGCCTCCGCCGGCACGCCGCAGGCCGAGGATGCCGCACCGGCGCTTTTCGCGCCGCGGGGCCGCGAGACTCGTCACGCTTTCGTGACGAAGGACACGCCCGCCGGGGCCACGGCCGAGGGACAGTCCCTCCCGCCCCGGCAGGAACCTCCGCCCCAGCTGCGAACCTGAAGCACGTGACGAAGCAGGCCGCAGTGATCGCCCTCGCGAAGAACCGCGGCGAGCTGGACGCCGCCGCGCTCGCCAGGCTCCTGGCCGCGACGAAGGCGTAGCAACCAGGTTGCCACCGGCGAGGTCGGAGGGCTCGCCTCACGAGCCAGAGAGGATCCCTGCGCGGGACGACGCCCACCCGCGCTACACGTTCGTCGAGGACCGGACGCCCGGCGAGACCAAGGGGGTCGGCGTCTGGCACCCCAGTCGTTCCGGAATGAGCGCCGCCGCCGGCGCCGGCCCCGTCGGCTACAGGGGAGGCTACTGAGGCCGGACGAACAGGCCGGCGGAAGCCTTATCGGCGAGGCTCGCCTGCCGGCCGTCGAGCTCGACCCGGAACCGCCCAGTGGCGGGATCCGCCTTCGTGACGCGGATCTCGGCGCCGGGCTCGAGACCCGTCTCGTAGAACCAGTGGAGGAGGTCGCCGTCGTGCTCCGCGAGCCGGACGATCGTCGCGCTCGCGCCCTCCTCGAGCTCCGCGAGCGCCACCAGCTCCTCGTTCTCGGCCTGCTCGAACGCAGGGTCGACCGGCCAGCCGTGGGGACAGCGCTCCGGATGCCCGAGCCGCTCGGCCACCCGCTCGATCATGTCGTCGCTGAACGTGTCGCCGAGCTCGTCCGCGTGGACGTGAGCCTCGGCCGCCGTGTAGCCCATGAAGTCGGTCAGAAGCCGCTCGATGATCCGGTGCTTGCGGACGACGCGCTCGGCACGCGTGCGCCCCTTCTTCGTCAGGAGCGCCTCCTTGCGCTCGCCCCGTCGCACGAGCCCTTCGCGCTCGAGCCGCTTCAGCATCTCCCCGGCCGACGCGCGCGACACGCCCAGCATCTCGGCCACGCGGGACGCCAGCGCCGGCGATTTCGAGCCCGGCGGCGCGTACTCGCCGATCGGGAACGCGAGGAAGTAGATCGTCTCGAGGTACTCGTCGACGGAGTGCCGATGCGCCATGAGGGTTTGCGTTATAGTCGCCGCCGTCCCTGTAAGGTACGCCTTACAACCTCGCCGGAAAGGAGATCGGGTGGGAGCAGCAGTGGTGACGCTGCGAGAAGGGTTCGAGGCCTCGCTCATCGTGGGGATCGTCCTTGCGTTTCTGAACCGGACCGGACGCAGGGATGCCTTCTTGTCCGTCTGGATCGGCGCACTCACCGCTGTCGCCATCAGCGTCGCGGCGGGCATCGCCCTCTACGCGATCGGCACCGAGTTCGAGGGTCGGGCCGAGGCGCTCTGGGAGGGCTCGATCATGCTGGCCGCGGCCGCGATGCTCACGTGGATGGTCTTCTGGATGCGCAGCCATGCCCGAGCGATCCGCAGGCATCTCGAGTCGCAGGTCGAGGAGGCGCTCAAGGTCGGCTCCGCGGTCGGACTGGCAGTGGTGGCGTTCGTCGGAGTGCTCCGCGAGGGGCTGGAGACGGCGCTCTTCCTGCTCGGGACGTTCGAGAACTCGAACGCGGTCGTGTCGTTCGTCGGCGGCGCGCTCGGCCTCCTTGCCGCAGTGGCGCTCGGCTACCTCTTCTACCGAGGCAGCTCGCGTCTCGACCTGCGTCGGTTCTTCACGGTGACCAGCCTGCTGCTCCTCGCCTTCGCCGGTTGGCTCCTATTCGGCGGCGTCCACGAGCTCGCCGACGGCGGCATCCTGCCAGAGAGCATGCTGCTCCAGGTGGGCATCCTCGCCGCGTACCTCGTCCCCGCGCTGTGGCTGTACCTGCGCACCGGCGCCCCGAAGCCCGCACCGAAGACGGCCTAGCCGGACACTAGGCTGGCGGGGTGAGCGCCCGCTACGCCTCCGTCTACCCGCTCGTCTCGTCGCGGGCGCTCGCACGGCCCTTCACCTACGAGGTGCCGCCGGCCGTCGGCAAGGGCTCGGTCGTCTCGCTTCGCTTCGGCGGAGCGCAGCGGCGCGGCGTCGTGGTCGGCCTCGAGCACGGGCCGCCGGAGGGCGTGACTGCGGCACCGGTCGGGGACGTCGTCGACGAGCTGCCGGAGACGCTCGTCGACCTCGCCCTCTGGCTTGCGGACTACTACGGCTCGACACCCGCTCGCGCGCTGGAGCTCGTCGCGCCGCTGCAGCGGAAGGCGCGGGGTGAGCGGCCCCGGCCCGGCGAGCGCGACTCCCTCGGCGGCGAGGCCGAACCGGCACGGCTGAGCGAGAGTCAGGAGCGGGCGCTGCGGAGGATCCGCGGCGCGCTGGACGAGGGCGGAGGCAATTTCCTCCTGCACGGGGCGACGGGGAGCGGGAAGACGGAGGTCTACCTCCAGGCGTGCGCAGCGGCACTCGAGCGCGGGAAGGGCGCGATCGTGCTCGTGCCCGAGATCGCGCTGGCGCCCCAGACGGTCGGGAGGCTGCGGGCGCGCTTCGGCGACCGAGTGGCCGTCCTTCACTCCGCGCTCACCGACGCCGAGCGCCGCGACGAGCGCGCCCGGATCGCGAGCGGCGATGCACCGGTCGTCGTCGGCGCCCGCTCAGCCGTCTTCGCGCCGGTCGCCCGGCTGGGGGTGATCTGCGTGGACGAGGAGCACGACTCCTCGTACAAGCAGGAGTCCGATCCGCGCTACGACGCCCGGACGGTCGCGGCGAAGCGGGCGGCGCTCGAGGGCGCCGTCGCGGTCTTCGGGACGGCGACGCCGAGACCTGAGAGCTGGGCGACGCTGGAGCGGCTCGAGCTCGGCGGGCGGCTCGCGGGGCCGCTGCCTCCCGTCCGGGTCGTCGACCTGCGCCGCGAGGCCGGTTACCCGCTGTCGGCGCCGCTGCTCGCCGAGCTCGGCGCGCTCGAGAGCGGCGGCGGGAAGGCGATCCTGCTGCTGAACCGGCGCGGTGTCGCGCCCGCGATCCACTGCCGCGCTTGCGGTGAGACGCGCCGCTGCCCGAACTGTGACGTCGCGCTCGTCCTGCACGACGACGGGCGGCTCCACTGCCACCACTGCTCCCACGCCGAGGCGATCGGAGCAGCCTGCCCCGCCTGCGGCTCGCCCGAGCTCGCTCGCATCGGCGCCGGTACCCAGCGCCTGGAGCAGGAGCTCGCGGACAAGGTTCCCGGCCTGGAGCGGATCCGGGTCGACGCGGATGCCGTCCGCCGGCCGGCCGAGCTGACGGCGGCGCTCCGCCGCTTTGCCGAGACCGACCGGGCCGCGCTCGTCGGGACGCAGATGGTGGCGAAGGGCCACCACTTCGCGGGCGTCGCGCTCGCCGCCGTCGTCGACGCGGACACGGGTCTCGGCCTGCCGGACTTCCGGGCCGAGGAGCGCACCTTCCAGCTCGTCACCCAGCTCGCTGGGCGGAGTGGCCGCGACGCGCCCGGGCGCGTGATCGTCCAGACCTACCAGCCCGACGCGCGCCCGATCGTCCACGCAGCGCGCCACGACGTCTCGCGCTTCCTCGCCGAGGAGCTGCAACGCCGCCGCGAGCTCGGCTATCCGCCGTACCGCCACCTCGTCAGGGTGGTGGCGGACGCAAGCGAGGCGGGGGATGCGATGCAGCTGCTGGGCGAGGTCGCCGCCGGGCTCAAGGGGATGGACGTCCTCGGCCCCGCGCCGCTCCTGCGGCTGCGCGGGCGGCACCGGGCGCAGCTCCTGGTCAAGACCGACCGGGTGCGTCCGGTCGCCTCGACCGCCGCGCGGATTCTCTCCGCGGCGGCACCTGCGATGAGCCGCGCCGGGGTCAGGGCGACGGTCGACGTCGACCCCCAAGCGCTCTGATTACATACGGCCGCTGTGGCAGAGGCGGGGGAGATCCGGACCGACGAGCTCGACGAGGAGGCGGAAGGCCGCCGACGGCTCGCGCTCGGGCAGATCAGGCAGTACCCGGACCCCGTGCTCCGGATGGAGGCTCGTGAGGTCGAGTCGTTCGACGACGACCTGCGCAGGCTCGCGGAGCGCATGACGAACCTGATGCGCGACGCGAACGGCGTCGGGCTCGCCGCAACGCAGGTCGGGATCATCCGCCGGCTCTTCGTCTTCCAGCCGGACGCGGAGAGCGAGCCCGTGGCCGTCGCCAATCCCGTGGTCGCGGAGCGTTCCGAGGAGACGGTGGTCGACGACGAGGGGTGCCTGTCGCTCGTCGGCGTCCAGATGCCGGTCGAGCGAGCGGTGTCCCTACGGCTCGAGGGGCGCGACCTCGAGGGCGGAGAGCTGTCGCTCGAGCTGACCGAGCACCCGGCGAGGGTCGTGCAGCACGAGCTCGACCACCTCGACGGCGTCCTGATCCTCGACCGCACGACCGACGAGGCGCGCAAGGCCGCGCTCGCGGTCCTCCGGCCGAAGGCCGTCCTCACTCCCTAGTGCGGCTCGCCGTCGCGGCGACGGGAAGGTTCGGCGCCGACGTCCTCGCCGAGCTCGCCGCCGGGCAGGAGATCGACTACGTCCTCACGCGGCCCGACCGGCCGAAGGGCCGGGGGCGCCGCCTGGCCGCCCCTCCCGCGAAGGAGACGGCGCAGCGGCTGGGCATCCCGGTCCGCCAGCCCGAGCGACCGGCCGGCCTCGAGCTCGGCGTCGACGTAGTCGTGCTCGTCGACTACGGCGCGCTCATCCCGCGCGAGCTGCTCGAGCAGGCCGAGTGGCTGAACGTCCATCCGTCGCTGCTCCCGCGCTGGCGCGGTGCGGCGCCGGTCGAGCGAGCGATCATGGCCGGCGACGACGAGACCGGCGTCAGCGTCATCCGGCTCGTCGAGGAGCTCGACGCCGGGCCGGTCGGCGCCGCGGAGTCGTTTGCGATAGGGAACGACGACGACGCCGGCGTCGTCTACGGCCGCGCCGCCGAGCTCGCTCCCGGGCTCGTCGACCGGGCGCTCGAAGGCGAGTTCCGGCCCCAGGAGGGCGAGGTCACCTACGCCGAGAAGATCGCCGCGGACGATCGCCTGCTCGACTGGTCCCGGCCTTCGAAGGAGCTGCACGACCGGATCCGCGCCCTGTCGCCGCACATCGGGGCGCGCGGCGAGCTGCACGGGCGCCCGGTGATCGTCTGGCGGTCGCGGCTCGCCGACGGTCGACTGGAGGTGGTCGAGCTGCAGCCGGAAGGCGGCCGGCGGATGACGCTGGACGAGTTCGAGCGTGGCCTCCGGCGCTAGCGCAGCCCGGCAGGCGGCGCACACCGTCCTCCTCCGCGTGTTCGAGGAGGACGCGTACGCCGACCGGGCGTTCGCCTCTGCGGCGGCGGTGCTCGACGAGCGGGACCGGGCGTTCGCGCAACGAGTCGTCTACGGTGCGATCCAGCGGGTTCGGACGCTCGACTACGCGATCGAGCGGCTGGGCGGCCGTCCGGTGACCGTGATGGATCCGCCGGTCCGCGCGGCGATCAGGCTCGGCGCGTACGAGCTCGGGTTCCTGGGCGGCGTGCCCGCCCGGGCGAGCGTGAACGAGGCGGTCGAGCTCGTGAAGGCGTCGAGGGCGCGGCGCGCGGCCGGGTTTGCGAACGCGGTGCTCCGGCGAGTCGCCGAGGGGGTCCGCGGGCTGCTGGACGGGCTTCCGGAGTCGACGCCGCAGGAGGCGGCGCTCCGGCATTCCTACCCGGACTGGATCGCCGAGACGTGGTGGGAGGAGTGGGGGGCTGAGTACGCGCTGGCGCTCATGCGCGTGCAGAACGAGCCGCCCGAGACCGCGGTCCGGGTCGTCGGGACCGGCGAGGCGCGTGTCGTCGACCGGATCGACCCGGCGGAGCTCGAGTCGGGCACCGTCTGGCCGCAGAGCCGAGGCTCCCAGCTCGCCGGGGCGGCGGTGGAGGTCCGGGAGGGCGAGCGCGTGCTCGATCTTTGCGCGGCGCCGGGCGGCAAGACCACGCAGCTCGCGGAGCGTGCGGCCGAGGTGGTCGCGGTGGAGCTGCATCCGGGGCGCGCGCGGGAGCTCGAGAGGAACGTCGCCCAGCTCGGGTTCGAGAACGTGCGCGTCGTGCACGCGGACGCGCGCGAGCTGCCGTCCGATCTCGATGGGTTCGACCGAGTGCTCGTGGACGCACCGTGCTCCGGGCTCGGCGTCCTCGCCGCACGGCCCGACCTCCGCTGGCGCGCCCGTCCGCTGCCCGCCCTCCAGCTCGAGCTGCTGGCGGCGGCGGCGGAACGGGTGAGGCCGGGCGGACGGATCGTCTACTCGGTCTGCACGATCGCGCGGGCCGAGAACGAGGACGTCGTGGACGCTTCCGGCCTGACCGTCGAGCCGCTGAGCGGGCGGTGGCCCGAGTTCGCGCATCCGCGGCGTCCCGAGTTCCTCCTGACCCTGCCCCATCGCCACGGGACGTCCGGCTTCTTCGTCGCCGCCCTCCGTCCTCAAGAACTGGTCTCAAAATGAGCGCTGTGCCGCCAGGCTGCGCTGGGCGGCGCCAGGCGTCGTCCTCGACCGCGCCCAGATCGGCCTGATCTGGACGCGGTCTGCGTCCGGGCCTGGCATCCACCCATCGCACCCTGGCGACGAGCCACATTCTGAGACCAGTTCTAAGCTTGCGCCGTGCCCTGGCGGGACTGGATCCGAACGGTCGAGGTCGAGCCGTCGCTCTACGCGGCCGACTTCTCGCGGCTCGGCGAGCAGATCGAGACGCTCATGCGGGCCGGCGCCCGGATCTTCCAATTCGACGTCGGCGACGGCCATTTCGTCCCGCCGATCACGATCGGGCCGATCGTGCTGCAGTCGATCTCCCCGATCGTCCACCGCCTCGGCGGGAGGCTGGACTGCCACCTGATGGTCGAGCACCCCGAGCGCCATTTCGAGGCGATCGCGCAGGCGGGCGGCGACAGCGTCACGTTCCACCTCGAGGCGGTGGACGACCCGGCGGCGGTCGCCCGGCAGGCGCGGGAGCACGAGCTCCAGGTCGGGCTCTCCTTCAAGCCGGAGAGCGAGCCGGAGGAGGCCGCCGAGGCGGCCGACCCGTTCGACGTCGTCCTCTGCATGAGCATCGAGCCCGGCTACTCCGGGCAGCCGTTCATGCCCGAGGCGCTCGGTCGGATCGAGCGGTTGCGGAGCCTCCTTCCCGACGAGAAGCTGATCCAGGTGGACGGCGGCGTCGGGGCCGCCAACGTGCGGCTGCTGCGGGAGGTCGGCGCCCGCCTCTTCGTCGCCGGCAGCAGCATCTTCGGACGCGACGACATCGCGCGCGCGTACGAGGAGCTGGTCGCCGAGGCGACGTGAGCGACCACCTCCGCCGCGCGCTCGAGCTCGCCGAGCGAGGGAGGGGGACGACCCGGCCGAACCCCGTGGTCGGTGCCGTCGTGGCCAGGGACGGCGAGGTCGTGGGCGAGGGCTGGCACGAGCGGAAGGGCGACCCCCATGCCGAGGTGATCGCGCTCGAGGCGGCCGGCGAGCGGGCGCGCGGGGCAACGCTCTACGTGACGATGGAGCCGTGCACGCACCACGGGCGCACGCCGCCGTGCACGGACGCCGTCCTCACGTCGGGGGTGGCGCGGGTCGTTGCCGCTTCGCTCGACCCGAATCCCGAGGCCGAAGGCGGCCTCGAGCTGCTCCGCGGCGCCGGCGTGGTCGTCGAGCACGCCGATCTCTTCGAGGCCCGCGTGCAGAACGAGGCCTGGCGGACGTGGGTGAGCGAGGGCCGTCCCTTCGTCACGTACAAGGCGGCGATGACGCTCGACGGCCGGCTCACCGTTCCCGGTCGGCGCTGGATCTCCGGCGAGGCGAGCCGCCGCCTCGTCCACGAGCTGCGGGCGGCGTCCGACGCCGTGGGTGTCGGGATGGGCACCGTGCACGCCGATGCGCCGCGGCTCGACGCGAGAGGCGTCGGCGCCGTCCGCCAGCCGAGGCGCCTCGCGTTCGGCCGCGGCGCCTTGCCCGAGGGGTCGGAGCTCGAGCTGCGTCCCGGGCCGATCGAGGGCGAGCTGGCGGCGCTCGCGGAGGACGGCGTCCAGTCGCTCCTGCTCGAAGGCGGCCCGCGCATCGCGGCGGCGTTCCTTGCCGCAGGGGTCCTCGACAAGCTGCTCGTCTTCGTGGCTCCGACGCTCTCGGGCGAGGGGCCGACGCTCTTCGAGAGCGTGGTCGACCCGCTGCGCCTCACCCGTCTGTCGGCCCGTCCGGTCGGAGAAGATGTCCTCCTCAGCGCGTATGTCCACGAGCCCTGACCTCGTCCAGACCCTGTCGCACTGGCTCGCCGGCCACGTCGACCTGAACGAGGTCCGAAAGGCCGTCGCGGAGCCGGGAGAGCTCGGCCCCGAGTCCCGGCAGCTGATCGACGAGCTGCGCGATGAGCTGGCGCGGCCGGACGTCTCCGGGCCAGAGCTTCAGCCTCTCGTCCGCGAGTCGATCGAGGCGATCGCACTCGGCGAGTAGTCTGGCCCCGTGTTCACGGGGATCGTTCGGGAGCGGGCACGCACGGTTCCCTCGGGCGACCGCCGGCTCGTCGTCGCGTCGATGCTCGCCCCGGACGTCGGCGACTCGGTGAACGTCGACGGCGTCTGCCTGACCGTCGTCGCGGCCGCGAACGGCCGGCTCGAGTTCGACGTGATGGAGGAGACGCTGGCCCGCACGAAGGGCTTCGGCGAGGCGGTGAACCTCGAGCCGGCGCTGGCCGCCGGCGAGCCACTCGGAGGACACTACGTTCAGGGCCACGTCGACGGAACCGGGGGCGTCCGGACAGTCGAGGGCGAGCGCCTGACGATCGAGGCGCCGTCCGAGATCCTGCGCTACTGCGTCGAGAAGGGGTCGATCGCCGTCGACGGGGTCTCGCTGACGATCGCGGCGATCGACGACGAGACGTTCACTGTCGCGCTCGTCGCGCACACGCTCGAGGTGACGACCCTCGGGTCGCTCCGGCCGGGCGACCGCGTCAACCTCGAGGTCGACATCCTCGCGAAGTACGTCGAGCGGCTGATCGGCCGCCGCTGACCCACAGTGCACCCCGATACCATGGCGCCCATGGCGACCACGGAAACGTCGCTCTCGGCGATCGAGGAGGCGATCGAGGACGTCCGCGCAGGCAAGTTCGTGGTCGTCGTCGACGCCGCCGACCGCGAGAACGAAGGCGACCTGACGATCGCTGCGCAGTTCGCGACGCCCGAGGCGATCAACTTCATGGCCACGCACGCGCGCGGCCTGATCTGCCTGTGCCTGACGCCAGAGCGGGTCGACGAGCTGCACCTCCGCCAGATGGCGGAGCGCAACGAGGCGCCGCTCCAGACCGCCTTCACCGTCTCGATCGAGGCGCGCGAGGGGGTGACCACGGGCATCTCGGCCGCCGACCGCTCGCGCACGATCCAGACCGCGATCGACCCGAACCGGGGCCCCGCTGATCTCGTCCAGCCGGGTCATGTCTTCCCGCTCCGCGCGAAGCCGGGCGGCGTGCTCGAGCGCACAGGCCAGACCGAGGCTGCCGTCGATCTCGCGCGGCTCGCCGGCCTGATCCCGGCGGGCGTCGTCTGCGAGGTGATGAACGACGACGGGACGATGGCCCGCGTGCCCGACCTGATCGACTTCTGCGAGCGCCACGACGTCAGGCTGATCACCGTCGCCGATCTGATCGAGTACCGGCGCCGCACGGAAAAGCTCGTCGAGCGGACGGTCACCGTCCGGCTTCCGACCGCGCACGGCGACTTCACCGCCGTCGCCTTCCGCGAGAAGCTCACGGGCAAGACCCACGTCGCGCTCGTCAAGGGCGACGTCGACGGCGCCGAGGACGTGCTCGTCCGCGTCCACTCGGAGTGTCTGACCGGTGACGTCTTCCATTCGCTCCGCTGCGACTGCGGCGAACAGCTCGAGCATGCGCTCCAGCGGATCGGGCAGGAGGAGCGCGGGGTGCTGCTCTACATGGCGCAGGAGGGCCGCGGCATCGGCCTCCTCAGCAAGCTCAGGGCCTACGAGCTCCAGGAGGGCGGCCTCGACACGGTCGACGCCAACCTCGAGCTCGGCTTTCCGGCGGATGCGAGAGACTGGGGGATCGGGAACCAGATTCTCGCCGACCTCGGACTGACGACGATCCGCATCCTCACGAACAACCCGAAGAAGATCACCGGCCTCGAGGGGTTCGGGCTGAGCGTCGTCGAGCAGGTTCCGATCGAGACGACGCCGAACGACGAGAATCGCCGCTACCTCGAGACGAAGCGGGACCGCCTCGGGCACCGCCTCCACCACCAGGATCTGCGGTTCGACGGGTGACCGACCGACTCGAGGACCGGGAGGAGGACGTCCGCCCGGAGCGCTACGAAGATCCGGAGATCGCGCAGCTTCGGACGGCCGACGAGGAGCCGCAGGTCGAGCACGCGTCGGGCGCGTTCGCCGTGCCCGAGGGCTACGAGGTCGTCAACGGCTCGTCCGACGGCGACGGCCGCGCGGTGGGGATCGTGGTCTCCAAGTTCAACGGCGAGATCACGGGCCGGCTCCTCGAGCGCGCGCTCGACGAGCTCGAGGCCGCGAAGGTCCCGCGAGAGTCCGTGACGATCGTGCCGGTGCCGGGCGCCTTCGAGCTGCCGCTCGCCGCGATAGCGCTCGCGAAGACGAGGCGCTACGCCTGCATCGTCGCGCTCGGCTGTGTCATCCGCGGCGAGACGCCCCACTTCGACTTCGTCGCCGGGGAGGCGGCGAGTGGACTCCAGCTCGCGGCGATCGAGACGGGCGTCCCGGTCGCCTTCGGCGTCCTCACGACCGAGACGGTCGAGCAGGCCGAAGCGCGGATCGACCGCGCCGGGGAGATCGTCCGGGGCGCGCTGGAGATGGCGGACGTCTTCCAACAGCTGCGGGCTGCCGCGAAATAGCGGCGGTTCGCTAGCATGCGCCGCCGATGTCCAGGGTCTGCGCGATCTGCGGGAAGAAGCCCGGCTTCGGCCACAACCGGAGCCATTCCATGGTGGCCACCAAGCGGCGCTTCGAGCCGAACCTGCAGCGCGTCCGGATCCTGCTCAAGGGCAAGCCGACCCGCGCGTACGTCTGCACCCGGTGCCTGAAGGCCGGGAAGGTCGAAAAAGCGCTCTGACCCGTCCCGTACGGGTCGCGCTCGTCGAGGACAACCGGGTCTTTCGCGAAGCGCTCGAGATGCTGCTCGGGATGCGGCCCGACGTTGAGGTCGTCGCCGCGGTCGAGAACGGCAACGACGTCGTGCAGCTCTGCCACGACCACGACCCGGACGTCGTCGTCATGGACTACCGCCTGCCGGGCCTCGACGGCGTCCAGGCCACGGCCGCCCTGCGGCGTGCCTGCCCGGACGTCGCCGTCGTCTGTCTGACGGCCTCGGCGAACGTCCGCGAGCTGCAGGCGCTCGCCGATGCAGGCGCGGTCGCCTGCCTCACGAAGGACGAGGAGCTCGACGACATCGTGGCCGCCATCCGCGACGCCGCCCGACGCTGACCGTTAGGGTCGCCCCGTGAATCCGACGCAGGGCGTCCTCGGCGAGGCGTGGAAGCACTACAAGGCGCACTGGCGCCACCTCCTCGCGATCGCGTTCGTCGTCTACCTGATCGTCGCGCTCGCGAATCTGCTCCTCGTCGCCGCGCTGACCTGGCTCGGCGTGGTGATCGGGATCGTCGTCTCGGTCGTCGGCCTCTTCTGGGTGCAGGGCGCCCTGACGGAGGCGGTGAACGACATCCGTGACGGCCGCGCCGACCTCACACTCGGCCAGACCTTCAATCGAGTCCGTCCCCAGCTGGGTTCGATCGTCGTCGCCGGACTGCTCGCAGGGCTTGGAATCGGCATCGGCCTGATCCTCTTGATCGTCCCGGGCCTCGTCCTGCTGACCTGGTGGGTGCTAATCATCCCGGTGATCGTGCTCGAGCAGACGTCTGCGGGGACCGCCTTCAGCCGGAGCCGTGAGCTCGTCCGGGGATACGGCTGGAGCGTCTTCGGCGTGATCCTGCTCACGATCCTGATCGTGATCGGCTTCAACATCGTGCTCAGCATCCTCCTGATCCCCGTCGCCGGCTGGCTCCGCAGCTTCCTCTCGAACGTCGTCAGCGGCACGATCACGACGCCGTTCATCGCCCTGGCCTGGACCCTCCTTTACTTCCGGCTTCGCGCGGCGAAGGAGCAAGCTGCCGCTCAGCCGGCAGCCGAACCGCCTCCACCGGCCGAGCCGCCACCGCCGTCCGAGCCGCCACCGCCGTCCGCGCCGGACTGACTGTCGAACCATCCGGACCGCGCGTCCAACACGTAGAACTCAGAAGCGCAGTCCAAGGGAAGGAAGACACGTGAAGAAAACACTGCTCGTTCTCGCCGCTGTCGCGGCGCTCTCGGTTCCGCTGTCGGCTCCCGCAGGGACGTCGGCGACCAGGCTCGCCGGCACCACCGGGCCGGGCTTCACCGTCACCCTGAAGAAGGCCGGCAAGAAGGTCACGACGCTCAAGCCGGGGTCGTACACGATCACCGTCTCTGACAAGTCGTCGGCCCACGACTTCTGGATCGTCGGGCCGGGCCTCAAGGCCAAGCAGATCACCGGCGTTGCGTTCAAGGGCACCAAGTCGGCGACGGTGAAGCTCAGTAAGAAGGGCCGCTACGAGTTCTACTGCAAGCCCCACCGCCAGATGGGCATGCGGGGCTTCTTCACCGTCAAGTAGCGCCTGCGGTTCTGAGGCTCGGCCCGCCCGTCCGCGGGCCGAGCCCGAACCGCGCGTCGGGCGCCTCGGCTCCTGAGACCACGCGTGCCGCGTACTCGGCGAGCGCCGGGCCGTGCTTGAAGCCGTGGCCTGAGCCGCCGCCGAGGATCCAGTTGCCCTCGAGCTCCGGGTGCGGCGCGACGATGAAGTGCGTGTCCGGCGTCAGCGAGTACGGGCAGACCTTCATGCGGACGAGCGGCGCGTCCGCCAGCGCCGGGAACCGTTCGGCCACGTAGGCCCGGGCACGCCGCTCGTTCTCCGGGTCGGCCTGCTCGCCCCTCTCGGGGTCGAACGGCGGCCCCTCGACGTCCGGGCCGATCTTCACGCCGCCGCCGACGTCGCCCATGCCGTACACCGCCCGGTAGTAGTCGACCCACCCAGGCACGCCCGGCGCCTTCCAGCCGTCGCCGCCGTCGAGATAGACGAGGTCCTGTCTCGCCACGCTCAGCGGGACGAGGCCGGGGAAGAGGGAGGCGAGCCAGGCGCCGCAGGCCCAGACGACCGCGTCGGCCTCGACGCGTCCCGGCTCCGCCGTCTCGTGTACGAGCCGGGCGCCGGCGCGCTGCGCCGCATCCGCCGTCGCCCGGGTCGCAGTTTCCGCGCGGAGCACGCCGGCCTCGGGCTCCCAGACGATGAAGGAGAGATCGCCGGGGTCGAAGCTGGGAAAGAGCCGGCCGCCCTCGACGGGGTCGAGGCGCTCGACGGGGACTCCCTCGGCGTGGAGGACGCGCTCGCTCTCCGCCTCCCAGCCGGCCTCGGACCGCGCGAACCAGGCGACGCCGCAACCGACGAGGAGCTCGGCGCCGCTCTCGGCCTCGAGCTCGCGCCAGAGCTCGCGCGACCGCCACGCGGAGCGCGTGTACCAGGACTCCGCCCCGTGCGAGTATCGGATCAGCCGGGACTCGTCGCCCGACGCCGACCGCTCGTGGCCCGGCTCGTGCCGCTCGTAGAGCGTGACCTCCCAGCCGTCACGGGCGAGGCGGTACGCGAGTGAGGCGCCGAAGATCCCGGCACCGATGACGGCGGCGGACTTAGCCATCGATTCCCACCGGTTCGACGCGGCCGTCCGCGATCCGCCAGCCCGCGAGCTCGGCCGTGTCTGCTCGGAGGATGAGGTACGGGCGGCCTTCCCAGAGGCCGATGTTCGCGATGTCCGTCCGTGAGGGCCGCGGCGCGCTCGCGGGGTGCGAGTGGAAGACGGCGAGCTCGTATCCCTCGTCCTCGAGGAAGAAGTCGGTGGGATCGCGCGGCCGGAGCTCGAAGCGGTACGGGCTCTGCAGCGCATTGTCGGCGGGCAGGTAGCGCTCGGCCACGCCGTGCCGAAAGGCGACCAGCCCACAAGCCTCGTTCGGTGCCTCTTCGCGTGCGTGGGCGAGGAGCTCGGCCCGGATCGGCTCCGGGACTACCACCAGATCGACGTCTCCATGGCCGCCTCAACGTCCTCGGCCGCCCAGAACGAGGCCGAGAGGTACTTCCAGCCGCCGTCGGCGAGGACGCAGACCACGACGCCCTCATCGAGCTCCGATCCGAGCTCCTGAGCGACGTGCACGACAGCGCCCGAGGAGATTCCCGCGAAGATGGCCTCCTCGTCGAGGAGCGCTCGGACGCCCGCGACCGAGTCGGCATTCGTTACCAGGAGCTTCCGATCGAGCTTCGCGACGTCGAGGATCGGAGGGACATAGCCATCATCGAGCGAGCGCAGCCCGATCACCGGGTCGCCGGGGAGCGGCTCGGCCGCTGCCACAACCGCGTCCGGGAAAGCCTCGCGCACCCGCGCCCCGGCGCCCATCAGCGTCCCGCCGGTGCCGAGGCCGGCCACGAAGACGTCCACCCGATCGAGCGCCTCCACGATCTCGGCCCCCGTCCCGTCGTAGTGGGCGCGGGGATTGGCGTCGTTCGCGTACTGGAAGGGCATGAAGTACCGCGATTCGCGCTCGACGAGATCGAGTGCCGCGTGCACAGAGCCGTTCGTGCCCTCGCTGGCCGGTGAGAGGACGATATTCGCGCCCATCAGCTTGAGCAGCCGTTTGCGCTCTTCCGTTGCGTTCTCGGGCATGACGCAGGTGAGCGAGTAGTTCTTCACGCGTGCGACCATGGCGAGCGAGATTCCGGTGTTGCCGCTCGTCGGCTCGAGCAGCTCGCGGCCCGGCTCGAGCTCGCCGGAGGCTTCCGCCGCTTCGACCATCGCGAGCGCAATTCGATCCTTGATCGACCCGGTCGGGTTCTGGCCCTCTAACTTCGCATAGAGGCGAACGCCCGGAGGGGAGAGGCGCTGCAGCTCGACGAGCGGCGTGTTCCCGACGAGCTCGAGGACCGACTTAGCAACCACCGGCCATGGCCGGTAGGAGAATCACGGTCGAGCTGTCTGCGACCGGCGTCTCGAGCCCCTCGCGGGTCCGCACGTCCTCGCCCTCGACGTAGACGTTGACGAAGCGCGCGAGCTCGCCCCCGGGATAGATGCGCTCTCGGAGCGCCGGGAAGCGGCCGGTGAGGTCGTCGAGCAGGTCGCGGACGGTCTCGCCGCTGGCCTCGACCGTCGCCTCGCCCTCGGTCTCCGTGCGCAGGGTCGGGGGGATGCGGATCGTGATCATCGGGCCGAACAGAACTCGACGTAGTCGATGTACTCGGTGATCGTCGGGTGCTCGCCGCAAACCGGGCAGGCCGGATCGCGGCGCACGTGCACCTCGTCGAGCCGGGCCGCGAGGGCGTCGAAGAGCAGCAGCCGCCCGATCGCCGGCTCGCCGATCCCGAGCGCGAGCTTGAGCGCCTCGTTCGCCTGGAGCGAGCCGATCACTCCCGGTAGCACGCCGAGGACGCCGCCCTCGGCGCAGCTCGGGGCCAGCTCGGGCGGGGGCGGCTGCGGGAAGAGGCAGCGGTAGCACGGCCCTTCGTGCGGCTTGAAGACGGTGACCTGGCCCTCGAACCGGTAGATCGAGCCGTGGACGACCGGCACGCCGTGCCAGACGGAGGCGTCGTTCAGCAGGTAGCGCGTCGGAAAGTTGTCGGCGCCGTCCACGATCAGGTCCCAGCCGTCGGAGAGGATCCGGTCGACGTTCTCCGAGGTGAGCCGCTCCTCGTAGGTGGCCACCTGGACGTCCGGGTTGAGCTCCTGGAGGGCCCTCCGGGCCGAGCGCGCCTTGCGCTCGCCGAGGGCGGCCGTCGAGTGGAGCACCTGGCGTTGGAGGTTCGAGGAGTCGACGACGTCGTCGTCGACGATGCCGATGCGGCCGACGCCGGCTGCGGCCAGGTACAGGGCGGCCGGGGAGCCGAGGCCCCCGGCACCGATCAGCAGCATCCGCGTCTCCAGCAACCGCCGCTGGCCGTCCTCGCCGACCTCGGGGATGAGGAGGTGCCGGCTGTAGCGCTCGCGCTGCTCTGCGTCGAGCGCGCTGTCCGACTCGACGGGGAAGCCGAGGTTCTGCCAGGCGACGATCCCGCCGGCCATCGAGGCCGTGTCCTCGTAGCCGAGGTCGTCCAGCTCGGGGAGCACGATCAGCGACCGGCGACCGGTTGCGCAGTAGGTGACGAGACGTCGGGCCCGATCGGGCACGAGCTCCGGGAGGCGGGCCCCGAGCTCCGACATCGGGATGTGGACCGCCTCGGGGATGTGGCCGACCTTCCACTCCTCGTCGCTGCGGACGTCGACGAGCACCGCGTCGGCGTCGCGCGCGTCCTCGGCGCTGATCTCGCGAACCTGATCTCTGAGTGACATCGGAAGTGAGGATAGCCGCGGCCCTTGGGGCTACCGTGGAGCCGCGATGAGCCAGCGCACACGGGTCCTCCTGGTCGCAGCCGCCGCTCTCGCGGCCGCCGTCGGCGTGGCCGCGGGCGTCGCGGTCCTCGGGGGGGACGACCAGCCGGAGGCCGCTCGCCCGAAGGGCTCCCCGCCCGTGCTCGTCGACGTGGGCGTCCGGACCGATCGCGAGGCGCAGACCCTGCGCCGCGCGGCCGGGCTCCTCGCGCACGGACGCCGCGAGCGCGCGCGGGCCGCCTTCGCGCAGGGCAGCTCCCTCCAGGCGCAGGCGGGCGAGGCGATCGCCGCCTGGCCCGACCGGAGCCTCGAGCGCCTCGAGGAGCTCGCTCGCAGCCATCCAGGAAGCGGCGCCGTGCTCTTCCACCTCGGGCTCGCGCGCTTCTGGGACGGGAACACCGACGGCGCCGTCGCAGCCTGGCGCCGGACGGCGACGCGCGACCCGGACTCGGCCTTCGCCGTCCGCGCGGGTGACCTCCTCTACCGGCGCCTCGCTCCCGGCCTGCCGACCTTCGTGCCGAGCTTCCGCGGCCCCTCGGCCGTACGCGCCCTGCCGGCGCCTGCCCAGCTCGCCGCCCTTCGCCGGCGCGCCCGCCGCCGCGACGCCCGCGCGAAGCTCCTCTACGGGGTCGCACTCCAGCGGATCGAGCGACCTGTCTCGGCCCGACGCGAGTTCTCGGCCGCCGCGAAGCTCGCGCCCGAAGATCCCGACGCCCTCGTGGCGGACGCCGTCGGCCGGTTCGACAAGGAGCACCCCGAACGCGCGTTCTCCCGGCTCGGCCCGCTCACCCGGCGGTTTCCGCACGCAGGCACGGCGCGGTTCCACCTCGGGCTGCTGCTGCTCTGGCTCGGAGACGTCGAGGACGCGAAACGGCAGCTCAACCGGGCAATTCGCCTCGGCCCGCCTTTCTCGACGGAAGCTCGACGCCTTCTGCGCCGTCTAGAGGGTGTGGACAACCGATAGGACCGATGAACAACAAGATGGGCCGGTCGGCCTATGGCGGTCGGACAGGTCCTTTGGAAGGATGCGCCATGCTCAAGCAGCTTTTGGGGGAGTAGCACCACCGGACAGGAGAGGGGAACCGGGTGGAGCAAGTCGGGATCGCCGAACAGCAAGCGCCCTCCGAGGGCATCTTCGATGCACTGATCGCAAGCGCGCAGGAGTCGGGCCAGCTGGCATCCGACGACCTCGCCGTCGCCGTCGACGAGCTCGAGCTGGACCCTGGTCAGCTGGAGGAGTTCTACGGCAAGCTCGACGAGCTGCACATCGAGGTCGTCGACAAGTCCGAGGAGGACGAGGTCGAGCCGGAGGTCGAGGAGCGCGAGGTCTCGACGGAGGCGCTCCAGCTCTTCCTCAAGGACATCGGCAAGGTCGACCTCCTGACGGCGGCGCAGGAGATCGAGCTCGCCAAACGGATCGAACGCGGCGACCACAGCGCGAAGAAGGCGATGGTGGAGGCGAACCTTCGCCTCGTCGTCTCGATCGCGAAGCGGTACCGGAACCAGGGGCTGCCGTTCCTCGATCTCATCCAGGAGGGGACGATCGGCCTCGTGCGGGCGGCCGAGAAGTTCGACCACCGCAAGGGCTTCAAGTTCTCCACCTACGCGACGTGGTGGATCCGGCAGGCGGTGGCGAGGGCACTCGCCGACAAGGCGCGGACGATCCGGATGCCGGTGCACGTGGTCGAGAAGCTGAACAAGATCCTCCGCACGGAGCGCAAGCTCCGGGCCGAGCGCGGCCGTGAGCCGAGCTCTTCGGAGATCGCCGACGAGCTCGACCTGACCGTCGACGAGGTCGACCAGATCCGGCGCAGCGCGCAGACGCCGGTCTCGCTCGAGAAGCCGGTCGGCGACGACGAGGAGTCCGAGTTCGGGCACTTCATCACCGACGAGCTCGCGCCCCAGCCGGAGGAGGTCGCCGAGGACGTGCTCCGCAAGGAGGCGCTGGTGAAGATCCTGGGGACGCTCTCCGAGCGGGAGCGGCGGGTGCTCGAGCTGCGCTACGGGCTCAACGGGGAGCAGCCCCGGACGCTCGACGAGGTCGGCCGCACCTTCCAGGTCACGCGCGAGCGCATCCGGCAGATCGAGAACCAGAGCCTGAAGAAGCTCCGCGCGCTCGCGGATTCGCAGAAGCTCCGCGTCGCCTAAGTAGACTCGGCCGCCGTGGCCGAGCTCGAGCAAGGCTGGATGGAGGAGCTGTCCGAGCTCCTGCGCATTCCCTCGATCAGCGCGGACGCCGAGCGGTCCGGCGACGTGCGCCGGGCGGCGGAGTGGGTGGCCGACGCCGTGCGCCGGATGGGCGGCGAGGCCGGGCTCGTCGAGACGGAGACCTTCCCGCTCGCGGTCGGGGAGGTCCGGGCGTCCGGCAGCGCCGAGGATGCGCCGACCGTGCTCTGCTACGGGCACTTCGACGTGCAGCCGTCCGGCCCTGACGATGCCTGGGACAGCCCGCCGTTCGAGCCCGTGATCCGGGACGGATGGCTGTACGGGCGCGGAACGGCCGACGACAAGGGCCAGCTCTGGGCGCTCCTGAAGGCGACCGAGGAGCTCGCGGCGGCCGGCGAGCTGCCAGTGAACGTCCGGTTCGTGTGCGACGGAGAGGAGGAGACCGGGGGTCACCAGGTCGTGGACTTCATCGCCGCCGACGAGCGAGGGGCGGACGCTGCGGTCATCTTCGACTCGGCCATGCTCCGGCCGGGAGCGCCGGTCTTCCACGTCGGGACGCGCGGGCTCGTCTACACGCACGTCCGTGTGCGGACCGGCGAGCGGGACCTGCACTCGGGCGTCTTCGGCGGGGCGGCGCTCAGCGCGACCGACGCGCTCATGCAGGCCCTGCGCGGCGTCCTGCCCGGGGAGGACGGCCTGCTGCCCGAGCCGCTGCGTGCCGGGCTCGTTCCGCCGTCGGAGGAGGAGGCGGGCGCCTGGAGGGAGCTCGACCCCGGCGACCGGCTGCTCGCGGAGGGAGGGGCACGGCCGGCGGACGCGGCGGCGGCGGAGCAGTTCTACGTCCGGACGTGGGGCGAGCCGGCTGTCACCGTCAACGGGTTCGTGGGCGGCGAGGCGAAGCTCCAGAAGACCGTCCTGCCGGTGTTCGCGGAGGCGAACGTCTCCATCCGCCTGGCGCCAGGTCAGGATCCGGACGAGATCGCGGCCGTCCTCGACCGGCTGATTCGCGACGCTGCGCCTGCGGGCGCCGACGTCGAGGTCGAGCGCTGGTCGAGCGCGCCTCCCGGCCTGATCCCTCCCCACGCCGACGCGATCCGCCTCGGACAGGACGCGTTCGAGAAGGTGGTCGGCGCGCGGCCGCTCCTGATTCGGGTCGGCGGGACGCTTCCGATCGTGCCGGCGCTCGCCGACAGGGGCATCCCGACGGTGATCACCGGCTTCGACCTTCCCGAGGGGAACATCCATTCCCCGAACGAGCGGCTGCTCGTCGAGCACATCCCGCTCGCGGTCGAGGCGGCGAAGGAGCTCTTCCGGGCGTACGAGTCGCTCCGCCCGTAGCCGGGGTCAGACCCCGTCGCGAAAGCCGCGCGAGAGACGCACGCCGGATGCGCGGAACGCACACGAAACACGAACGAGCTCGCATGGCTGCGGGGTCGGACGTGTCCTTCCTGTGGGCGAGTTGTTCCTGAATCGCGCGGGGGTCTGACCCCGGCTCAGGTGTCCCAAGGAGGCGGGTTGTGGGTCCAGTGGCCGCCGACCATGGTCGCCACCACCTGGACGTCGGCCAGCTCCTCCGGTGCGACCGCGAACGGGTCGCGGTCGAGGACGACCAGGTCGGCGAGGAAGCCGGGGGTGAGCTTTCCGCGGCGGTGCTCGTCGTACGAGAGCCACGCCGGCGTAACACACGTCGCCTCGAACGCCTGCTCGAGGGTCACCGCGTGTTCCGGGTGCCACGGCTCACGCTCGTCGAGCGTTCGCAGCACCCCGGCGCGGATGCCGGCGAGCGGGTCGAGCTCCTCGATCGGCGCGTCGGAGCCGTTCGCCACCACCGCGCCGGAGTCGACGAGCGAGCGGTAGGCGTACGCCCCGCCTGTCTTCCCGGCCCAGAACCGGTCGGCGAGGTCGCGGTCGGAGGGAGCGTGGCTGAACTGGACGGAGGCGGCGACACCCAGCTCGGCAAAGCGACCGACGTCCTCGGGCGCGAGGAGCTGCGCGTGCTCGATCCGGTGCCGCAGCCCGAGCGGCGCCCATGCGTCCCGCGTCTCCGCAAACGCGTCGAGCGCCTCCCGGTTCGCGAGGTCTCCGATCGCATGGACGGCGACAGGCCAGCCCGCCGCGGCGGCTCCCCGCAGGATGTCGGCGAGCGTCTCGCGGCTCGTGATCTCGACGCCGCTGCCGTCCAGCATCCTCGCCGTTCGGGAGCCGAGCGTTCCATCCATGAACGCCTTCAGGTAGCCGAAGCGGAGGAACCCGTCGCCGAGGCCGCTCCGCAGCTGGAGCTCGGCCACCCGGGTGAGCTGATCGGCGGGAAGGGACTGCCAGACGCGGAGCGAGAGCAAGCCTTCCGCGGCGAGCGCCTGCCAGAAGCGGAGGGCGCCGATCCAGCCGTCCTTGTCGTGGACGGCCGTCACGCCCCGCCCGGCGGCGATCCGCAACCCCTCCCGCATCGCCTCGAGGTACTCGCCGTCGCCGATCTCGACGTACCGGTCGCGGAAGCTCCAGCACGCCTCCTCCCGCAGGATTCCCGTCGGCTCGCCGGAGGCGTCGCGCTCCACGACGCCGCCTTCGACGTCCAGGTTGCCGTTCGCCCGGGCGAGCCCGGCCGAGTTGACCCACAGGGAGTGCGAGTCCTGCGCCAGCAGCGCGACCGGAACCGCGCCGGCAACCTCGTCCAGCGCCTCACGCGTCGGCAGCGAAGGCCAGTCCGCGTCCCGCCAGCCGCGTCCGCGGAGCCAGCCGCCCTCGCGCACCGACCGGAGCCCGTCCCGAACGCGCCCGACCGCCTCCTCCACCGATCCCACGCCCTCGAGCCGCACCTCGCGCTGCGCCAGCGCCCAGGTCGGGAAGTGCACGTGCGCGTCGGAGAACCCAGGGACGACGCACCTGCCGCCGAGATCCACGCGGTCGGGGCTGGGCAGTGCGGTCTCGTGCGCCCCGACCGCTCCGGCGATGCGGTCACCGGCGACGGCGAGCGCGAAAGCGGTCGGCAGCGCCCGGTCGAGTGTCCGGACGAGGCCCCGCTCGAGGATCATCGCCCACAATCTAGTTTCGGTCCGACGACGCAGGGAAGGAGCCGCGAAATGCCGATCGACCACGTGATCCTCAACGTGCGCGACTTCGCGCGAAGCAAGGAGTTCTACGGGCAGGCACTGAAGCCGCTCGGCTACGACATCGTCATGGAGCTGGGGCCGGGCGCCGGCTTCGGACGAGAGGGGAAGCCCGACTTCTGGGTCGTCCAGCGCGGCGACCCGACGATCGCCCACGTGGCGTTCGCCTCGCCCGACCGCAGCACCGTCGACGCCTTCTACGAGGCGGCGCTCGCGGCCGGCGCCGAGGACAACGGGCCGCCCGGCCTCCGACCGCACTACCACGCGAGCTACTACGCCGCCTTCGTCCACGACCCCGACGGCAACAACATCGAGGTCGTCTGTCACCGGCCCGAATGAGCCGAGGGGGCCCGTCGTTCTGGATCGGAACGACGCCGAAGACGAATTACGCGTCGCTCGGCGACGAGGTGACGGTGGACGTCGCCGTCGTCGGCGCAGGGATCACCGGCATCACGGCCGCCGCCCTCCTCAAGCGCGAGGGCATGACGGTCGCGCTGCTCGAGTCGAAGCGCATCGTCCAGGGCGCCACCGGCTACACGACGGCGAAGGTCACGGCCGGACACGGGCTTGCGTACACGAAGATCCGCGACGTCTTCGGCGAGGACGGCGCCCGGACCTACGCCGAGGCGAACCAGGCGGCGATCGAGCGGATCGCCCGGTTCGTCGAGGAGGACGGGATCGAGTGCGACTTCGAGCGCAAACCCAACTACGCCTACGCCGAGGACGCCGAGCAGGCGAAGCAGGTCGAGCAGGAGGTCGAGGCCGAGAAGGCGGCCGGTCTACCCGCCGAGCTCGTCCGCGAGACGCCGCTTCCCTACGAGGTCGCCGCGGCCGTGCGACTCGAGAACCAGGCCCAGTTCCACCCGCGCAAATACCTGCTCGCCCTGGCGGCGACGATCCCCGGCGACGGCTCGCACGTCTTCGAGCAGACGCGCGTGCGGACGGTGAAGCACGGCGAGCCGTGCGACGTCATCGCCGAGCTCGGGCGGGTCCGGGCGCGCGACGTCGTCGTCGCGACGCATCTGCCGATCCTCGATCGCGGCCTCTTCTTCGCCAAGACCTACCCGCACCGCAGCTATGCGCTCTGCGCGCCGATCGATGAGTCGGAGGCGCCCGACGGCATGTTCATCAATGCCGGTACGCCTACGCGGTCGGTCCGGACGATCCGGGACGGCGGCCGCCTCCTCCTGAACGTGGGCGGAAACGGGCATAAGGTCGCCGAGGCGGACGACATGCCCGAGCGGTATGACCAGCTCGAGGAGTTCCTGCGCGAGCACTGGCCGGGCGCCGGCGAGGTCGAGTACCGCTGGTCGACTCAGGACTACATGCCGCCCGACCAGGTGCCGTATGTGGGCCGGGTCCGGCGCAGGTCGGAGCACGCCTACATGGCGACCGGGTTCAACAAGTGGGGGATGACGAACGGGACCGTCGCGGCGCAGATCGTCACGGACGCGATCGTCGGACGGACGAACCCCTGGGCCGGCCTGTTCGACGCCCACCGGCGACCGACCCGCTCCGCGCTGGCAAAGCTGGTGGCACAGAACGCGAGCGTCGGGTTCCGGTTCTTCGCCGACCGCGTTCGCGCGGGAGACGGACAGTCGGCCGACCACCTGGAGCCCGGGGAGGGCGCGGTCGTCGGGCGGCTGCGCAAGACCGCCGTCTACCGCGACGACGACGGCGAGGTCCACGAGCTGTCGCCGGTCTGCCGACACCTGTACTGCCGCGTGCACTGGAACGCGGCCGAGCGGAGCTGGGACTGCCCGTGCCACGGCTCGCGCTATGCGGCCGACGGCCGGGTCATCGAGGGGCCGGCAACCGAGGATTTGAAGCGCCGCTAGGAGTCGCGCTGGGCTAGTCGCGCGTCAGGTAGGCGACGCGCCCGAGCTCGCCGGAGGCCCAGCAGGCGTGGTCGCCGGCGCAATCGACCGTGTCGAAGCTGCCGTCGTCGAAGCCCTGCCAGGTGCGGCCCTGGTCGAACGTGACGTCGCTGCCGCTCGGTCCGACGATGATCGCGTCCGTCCCTGTGACCCAGTGCGCGCCCGAGCGGTACTCGTTGGGCGCGTTCGGCACGAGGCTCCACGAACCCCCGCCGTCCGCAGTCAGCGCGAGCGCGTCCGGGGACGCCGTCGGCGTGAGGAAGTCACCGCCGGCGGCGATCCCGTGCAGCGGATCCCGGAAGGCGAGCGCGAAGATGCCGCCGCTCGGGAGGCTGCGGACCGGGGTGTTCGCGACCGTCCACGTCTGGCCGCGGTCACCCGAGTGGAAGACGCGTGCGACGGCGTCCCCGCCGGTCCCGAACCAGGCGTCCCGTCCGCCGGCCGTGGTCAGGCACTGGCCGCTGGCGGCGAACGCGAACTCGGCGGGAAGTGCGGGGGGCATGTCGGCGTTCACGATCTGCCAGCTGCGTCCGCCGTCGCTCGTCGACAGGATCCGGAAGCGTCCGTCGATCGGATCCGAGAGGGCGAGGCCGCGGTGCCTGTCGAAGAAGGCCATGCAGTCGTAGAACGCCGCGGGCTCGGTGTTCAGGAAGGCGAGCGTCCAGGTCTGGCCGCCGTCCTCGGTCCGGTAGATCCGGAACGAGTCGGGCGTCCCGCCGACGGACATGATCACGGCCGTGTCGGCGTCGAACGCTTCGATGTCGCGAAACTGGAGGCTTGCGGTCCCCGGCGGCCCGACCGACTGCCACGTCGCGCCCTTGTCTGTGGTCCGGAGAACCACGCCGTCGTAGCCGCTGACCCAGGCCGTCCGCTCGCTCACCGCGGAGAGCCCGCGGAAGTGGGACGTGGAGCCCGTCGGCGTCAGCTGCCAGCCGTAGTCGTGCGTTCCGCCAGACGCCAGCGCCATCGAGGTCGCAAGGAGGCTGAGGACGGCGGCAAGCAGGGCGACGCGCTTGGCCATGGCGCTCAACCTAACAGGGTGGCTCTAGGATCTCCACCGTGCCGACCGAGCCGCTGACCGAGGAGCAGCAGGAGATCCGTGAGCTGATCCGCGAGCTCGCGCGCGGGCGAATCGCCCCCCGCGCGGCCGAGATCGACAAGAGCGCCGAGTTCCCCTGGGACGTCGTCGAGCTCTTCCGCGAGCACGGGATCTTCGGCGTGATGTTCGACGAGGGGTACGGCGGCCTGGGCGCATCCGCGCTGATGACGCTCGTGGCGATCGAAGAGGTCTCGAAGGTCTGCGCGACGAGCGGCCTCGTCATCGCCGTGCAGGAGCTCGGATCGCTCGGCCTCAAGCTCGCCGGCACCGACGAGCAGAAGGAGCGTTACCTGCCCAGGCTCGCCTCGGGCGAGTGGCTCGCCGCCTACGCGCTCACCGAGTCGGGCTCTGGCTCCGACTCCGCGGCGATGCGGAGCGAGGCCCGCCTCGACGGTGACGCGTACGTCATCAACGGCTCGAAGCGCTTCATCACGAACGCGGGTGTCGCCGACCTCTACACCGTCTTTGCGAAGACCGATCCCACGGCCGGCCACGCCGGCATCTCGGCGTTCGTCGTCGAGGCCTCTACGCCCGGGTTCCAGGTCGGCCGGATCGAGCCGAAGATGGGAATCAAGGGCTCGACGACGGGCGAGCTCTTCTTCGACGACATGCGCGTCCCCGCCGAGAACCTGCTCGCTGAGGAGGGAGAGGGGTTCAAGATCGCGATGCGCGTCCTCGACCGCTCGCGGCCGGGAATCGGAGCCCAGGGCCTCGGGCTCGCGCAGGGCGCCACCGACTACGCCGTCGAGTACGCGAAGGAGCGCGAGACGATGGGCAAGCCCATCGGCCATCACCAGCTGATCGCGGCCCAGCTCGCCGACATGGAGACGCGCTGCGAGGCCGCCCGGCTGCTCCTCTACAAGTGCGGACGGATGATCGACGAGGGCGCAGACGGCTCCGAGCTGACGAAGATCAGCGCGATGGCGAAGCTCTACTGCACCGACGTGGCCATGGATGTGACGACCGACGCGGTCCAGATCCTCGGCGGCTACGGCTACATGCAGGAGTACCCGGTCGAGCGGATGATGCGCGACGCGAAGATCACGCAGATCTACGAGGGGACGAACCAGATCCAGCGGCTCGTGATCGCGCGCGAGATGCTGCGCGAGAGCCGCGCGTTCCTGCTGGCCGGGGTTGGCTAGGCACGAGGAGCTGCGTGTCGGCCGCCGCCAGATCCGGCTGACGAGCGCGGAGCGCGTCCTTTTCCCCGGCGACCGCGTCACGAAGCGCGACCTCGTGACGTACTACGTCGACGTCGCTGCCGCGCTGATCCCGCACCTGCACAACAGGCCGTTCACGCTCAAGCGCTATCCGCACGGCATCCACGAGCGGCCGTACTTCCAGAAGCAGGCACCGAAGGGGTTGCCGTCGTGGGTCCCGACGCGACAGTTCCAGACATGGCCGCGCGAGGGCGAGTCCCGGCTCGTCGACTTCGTGCTCGTGAATGAGCCGGCGGCGCTCGCGTGGATGGTGCAGATGAACTGCATCGACATGAATGCGTGGTACTCGCGTGTCGACCGGCACGAACGGCCGGACTATGTGGTGTTCGACCTCGATCCGCCCGCGTCGCGGAACGGGTTCGCACAGGCCGTGCGCGTCGCGCACCTCGTCCGCGAGGCGCTCGAGCGCCTCGAGCTCCGCTCCTACGTGAAGACGAGCGGCGCCGACGGCATCCACGTGCTCGTCCCGATCGCTCGCCGCTCCTCGTTCCCCGAGACGTATGAGTTCGCCGAGCGCGTCTCCCGCGGGCTCGAGCACGAGCACCCGGGCCTGGTCACGACGGAGTGGCTGAGGAAGAAGCGGCGCGGCGTCCTCGTCGACCACCGTCAGAACGGCCACGGGAAGACGATCGCGTCCGTCTACTCGGTGCGGCCGAAGCCCGGCGCCCCCGTCTCGACGCCGCTCCGCTGGGAGGAGCTTGGCGAGAAGGTCCGGCCGCGCGACTTCGGGATGCGCGAGGCGCTGGAGCGCCTCGACCGACACGGCGACCTGTTCGCGCCGACGCTTCGGGGCGGGCAGTCGCTCGGCCCGCGACTGCGGGGGCTGCGCGCCGTCTAGCCCTGCGCTTACCGCCGAACGCGCACGCGCACGACATCGGTCGTCGAGCCGCCGTCGCCGTCCGTCACGGTCACCCGGACCGTGTAGCGGCCGGCGCGCCGGAAGACGTGTGTCACGCGTGACCCCTTGACGGTGCGCCGGCCGATCCGCCACGTGGCCGTGAGCGCGTCACCCCCCGGATCGGTCGCGCGGACGAAGAAGCGGACCCTGCGGTTGCGCCGGACACGCCGGTCTGGGCCGGCGTTCGCCCGAGGAGCGACGTTCACGATCCGGACGGTCGCAGGGTCGTCGCTGCAGGCGCCAGCGGAGTCGCAGACGCGCAGCAGCGGAGCTCGCGTTGCCGGCCCGTCGATCCCGAGCGTCGAGAACGTCGCCGAGCGTCCGGCCGACTCGAAGCTGCCGTTGCGGTCGAGGTCCCAGGCGTACGTCAACGTGTTTCCCTCGGGGTCGGAGCCGGACCCGGTCATCGCAACGGTGCGGCCCTCACCGACGGTGTAGCGGCCGGCGACCGCCGCCGGCGAGCCGTTGACGCCCAGCACCTGCCTCGTGACGGCCCGGTCGCCGTTCGGCGCGAGTGCCTCCAGACCGACGTCGTGGGCGCCGCGGGTCGGGAACGTCCACTTGGCGCCGGCGCCGCTTCCGTCGTCGAACTGGCCGTCGCCGTCGAGGTCCCAGTTGAACCGGGTGAACGACCCGGCGCCCGGGGGATAGAACGACGTCGACGTGAACGTCGTGGGCTGGTTCGTGTTCGCCGGCCCGGCTGTGAACGAGGCCCGCGGGTGGCGATCCATCACCCACCGGTTCAGCGCGGGGGCGCCGAGGCGGGCATAGACGCCGGGGAACTGCAGGTCGTTGCAGCCGAGGCCCCAGGAGGTCACGCCGACAAGGACCCAGTCGGCTCCGTCGCGGACCATGAGCGGCCCGCCGCTGTCTCCTGCGCAGGTGTCGGCGGTGCCGTTGCCGGCGCAGACCATCGTGCTCGGGTCGAAATCGCCGCCGTACGAGGACGGATCGGAGCAGACGGCATCGGGCCGGATCGGCACGTCCGCCTGGAGCAGCGACGTGCTCGGGTTCTGCCCGTTGGAAGAGGTCGCTCCCCAGCCGACGATCCTGGCGGTCGTCCCCGAAGCCCAGCGGGCGCCCTCGTCCAGGCGGACGACGCGCGCGGGCGGGTAGGGAGCAGGGCGCTGGAGGCGCAACATGGCCAGGTCGTTCGCATGCGTGGCTTCCGAGTACGCCTGGTCGACGTCCACCGCCGTCACCGCATAGATATCCGTCGCCGAGGGCCAGTTCACGCTTCCGAGACGGACTCGGAGCCGCGACGACGCCAGCGGGGTGCCGTCGTAGGCGCAGTGCGCGGCGGTGAGGAACCAGGTGCTTCCGAGCAGCGTTCCTCCACAGAACGCCTCGAAGGTGTTCGGATTCGAGTCCAGGTCGATCGTCAGGAAGCCCTGAGCCGGGTAGTCGCCGGGGGTTGCCGGGGATCCGCCGACGATGGAGTCACCGCCCGAGGACCCGAGCGCGGCCGGCGCGCTCGCCAGAAGCGCGACGACCGCGAGGGCTGCGAGCCCTCGCATCCTGAACAACGACCCCGCCAGAGCCGCTCAATTGTCGCCGACGGTTCCCCTCGGCGACAAGGGGCTAGTGCCCCTTCAGGCAATACACGCCGGCTTCTGGCCCGCGATCACGCGGCGCCAGAGCCGACCCTCCTCCTCGCCAAGGCTTTCGAGCCTTGTCTCGTCGGAGTGCGCTCTGGCTTGGTGCTCGCGGCCCAGAAGCGGGGCAGCATGACCTGAAGGGCACTAGC
Organism: Gaiellaceae bacterium; assembly: GCA_035711385.1. Classification (GTDB taxonomy): domain Bacteria; phylum Actinomycetota; class Thermoleophilia; order Gaiellales; family Gaiellaceae; genus JACDAN01. The sequence goes on along the minus strand of DASTCG010000096.1, from coordinate 10,712 downwards.
GCGGGCGGAGCCTGCTCGTGTCGACGACTTCGAAGGCCGACCCCGGCACGCGGTGGAGCGTATGCAGTTGGTCGTTCGACCACCTCGCGTCGGGCGCGCCGGTGATGTACCAGTCCGAGCCGTTGTCCGAGACCATCATCCCGTACCGCTTGAGTCCCTCGAGGACGATCCGGGCCTGCCGGGGATAGCCGGCGGTCGAGAAGCTCGCCTTCAGGCGGACTCGCAGGCCCATCGGCGGGAGGTTGGGATCCGTGGCGCTGCTCGCGTAGTGGCGGGCGGGGTAGACGTACGCGCGGCGGGTGCGGCTGACCGTGAAGCGGAGTGCGTGGTCGATCCGGCCGCGGGCGACCTCGTCGTAGCGGGCGAGGCCGGGGAGGATGGAGAGTCCGGCGGCGTCGGCGGAGGTCCAGCCGGCCGGCCGGAGGCGGTTCGTGCGCAGGTTCCAGATCGCGCCGGAGCCGGCCCGCCAGCCGTTGCTCTCGGGGTAGAGGGCGAAGAGCTCGTACAGGCGGCAGTTGTCCCGGTCGAGGATGAGCGCGTGGCGGTCGCCCTGGGAACGGCGGCCGCCCTCGATCTTGACGTTGCGCGGGATCGGATAGGGCCCGCGGTCGCTCTCGTCGGCGTACTCGAAGCGGACGCGCACCTTCTTCTGCCGACCGCGGACGACGGTGATCGGGATCCCGATCGGCGCGCCTTCCCAGAGGCCCGAGCCGAAGTCGGCGTGCACGTGGTCGTCCGGGCCGATCGAGCGGATGATCGCGTCCGAGTTCGCCGCGACCGGCAGCCGGTCGACCCGCTGGTTCCACGGGTTCATCTTCGGGAACACCGGGCAGCGCGGAGCGGCGGGATGGCGAAGCGCATCGGCCGGCTTGCCGCCGACGACCAGCGCGATGCCGATGACGGCCAGGAGGGCGACCCTCACACGTGGCTTATCGGCCACTGGCGGAGCGCCGCCCTCCCTCGTTCTCGCTAGGCGTCAGTCGCCGTGTGCCCCGGCGACGATGGTCAGGTTGTAGATGATGTCGATGGTCCCGCCGAGGATGGGTGCCTCGATATGGACGGCGATCTGGTGCGAGCCCGGCGGCAGCGGCTTGACGATCACCGCGTTGCCATCCGAGATCGCCATGGTCGCCGTGGTTCCCGCCGGTAGTCCGAAGAGGTTGTCCTCCGGCAGCGTGTAGCTGAAGAGCGGCGTTTGCGTCCGGTAGGCGTCGATGTCCGGAACGTCGATGCCGTCGACGGCGATCGAGACGGTGGCGTCCCCGAAGAACTCCTCGAACCCGGACGCGGCGCAGGTGCGCAGCTCGGCCTCCGTCGCGCCGAAGAACGGTGGAGGCTCGATGTTCGAGCACTCGTTCCCGATTCCGAGGACGAAGATCGCCTTGCCGGCGGGAATCGTGCACGCTCGGGTCGTGGTGCCCGGATGGGCTACGGGTGCGGTGAACCAGACAGGACCGCTCTGGTCGACCCCGCAGAGCGCTCCGGTCTCGTCGAAGAGCGGATTCGTCGGGGCCGGAATCTCCATGAACCAGGTGAACCACCTCGCCTGCCATTCCCCGAGGCTCGCGCCGAAGGCTTGAGCGTCGGGCGAGAAGACGTGCGGTTTCTGAGCTGATGCCGCAGACGGAGCGAGCAGCGCTCCGATCAGTGTCGCAGCGGCAAGGACGACGAGCAGCCTTCGCATTGGCTTCTCCTTTGTCGGATGTCCCTTGCCTGGGCGACGCGATTGTCTGCCGCGTTTGCAACCCGGTCAAGTCCAGGCTTTCCTAGACCTCGAGCATCGCGAGCATCGGGTCATGCGCGTTCCAGAGCGGGAGGTCGGCGCTGAGCGGCACCCAGCGGCAGTGGTGGATCAGGCCGGCGTCGGCGCCCTCGCCATCGACGCGGTGCTCCCACTCGTCCGGTGTCTCCTCCTCGATGACGGCGTGGAAGGCGTGGTTGTGCGAGTAAGTGCGGTAGTTGCATTCGAATGACGGGAGCTCCCGGACGATTCGTGCCCGCGTGAGGCCGGTCTCCTCCGCCAGCTCGCGCAGGAGGCCTTCCTCGAGCGCCTCGTCGTGGTCGATCCGGCCGGCCGGCACCTGGATCCCTTCCTCCGGGTACTCGAGCGCCTCGATCGTCAGGAGCTCAGTTCGCCCGCGGTCCTCGCGGGTCGCGTAGACGACCGCGCGGCGCCGGACGAGGTCGTCAACGAACGGACCCCTGCCCATGCCCGGGGTCAGTGTCTCCCACCGCGTCCCCCAGGCGACCGGTCCGTCGCCGGCAACGAACGCGTGCACGTAGCGCCGTCCACCGGCCTCGCCGAGCTCTCGGACGATGCCGATGTCCGGCGGGAGCTCTTCGCCGTCGAGGACGATCAGCTCATCGAGCGCGGTCTGCGGATGCTCTCGGACGACGTAGACGACGGCGCGGCTCACGCGCGCTGCGCGCGCATCTTCGCCTTGTGCTCGCGCTTCAGCGCCTGGTAATGCTCGAGGGCCTCGGGGGAGTCGACGTCGCCGAGTGTCGGGTGGTTCGGCGTCAGGTCTCTCGCGACCTCGACGCCGAAGCGCTTCCAGAGCACCGCGGAGAGCGCCTTGATCTTCATCTCGCCGAAGCCCGGAAGGGCGGCAATGCGGCGGCGCAGCTCCGCCGAGTCCGCCGCCTCGGCCCAGAGACGGGAGGCGTCCCCGCCGTACTCCTCCTCCACGACGGCACAGAGCTCGCGCACCCGCGCCGCCATGGCGCCGGGGAACCGGTGGACGGCGGGCTTCTGGCGGAACGCCGACTCCAGCCGCTCGGGGTCCATGTGCGCGATCTCGCCCGCGTCGAGGGTGCCGAGCCGCTCTTTCACCTTCCACGGTCCCAGGAACGCGGTCATGACGGTCACCTGCTGGTCGAGCGCGAACCCGATCAGAAGGGCGAGCGGGTCGCGGGCGATGAGCTCGTTCGCCTCGTCGCTCGGCGTGAAGTGGAGCCGCTGGACCGAGACGGCCATCCCCACGATCCTACTCAGTGCCGCCCTCGTAAGAGCCGGTGCCGAGGAGCTCCTCGGCGTGGGGGAGGTACCCGAGGTCGGCGAGCGCCTGGAGGTAGCTTCGCCACCGCTCGTCCTGCGCAAGGAGCCGGCCGAGCAGCTCGCGGGCCTCGTCCATCTCACCCTCGAGAACCGCGTCGAAGAGCTCCGCGAACTGGACGTCGAGCGCCGGGAGCCCGACCCGGCGGGCGATTGCGGCGCTGTCCTCGACCTCGCCGAGTGCCGTGTAGCCCTCGTGGAGGTCGAGCAGGCGGCCGAGCTCTGCGAGGGGATCGTCGTGGTCGTCGACGCGAACGTCGCAGACGGTCTCCCACGGTTGTCCCTCGGCCGGAACTACGAGGATGCCGGCGGCCTGCCGGCCTCGCCAATCCCCGCCGGCCGCCTCCGCTGCGACGAGAGCGGCGAGGAGCCGTCGCTGAAGCGGGCCCTGCGCGCCGACAAAGGCGTCGACCATCGACTCCCAGACGGCAGGGCCCTCGACGCAGTTGGCCTGGCCGGTGACGCCGTCGCCGATCCGGTGTCCGGCGGCCGGAATGCAGCCGGCGCCGGTGTGAACGGCGGCGGCGCCGTCGGCCGTGAGCATCGACACCTGCCTATGGCTCGACACCGGGTCGGCGGCGACGAGCGCGGCGAGGGCCTGCTCCGCCGTCTTCCCTGCCCGCATCAGCTCCAGGCCGAGCGTTCCGTAGCTCTTCTCGCCGAACGCCTGCGACGCGACCGCGCCGACGCCGGGCATCGCCCAGGGGACGACGGCGCCGGCGCGGAACGCCCGCGACTGGACGCCGACGCCGAGCTCGCCGCTCTCGGCGTCCCGCGCGACGATCGAATACGTCATCGCAGCCGGCCGCGCAGCCAGGCGAGCACCTCGGCCGCGTTCTCGTCCGGTGGGAAGACGGGGTAGAACACCTTGACGATCCGCCCCTCCTCGGCGACGAGCGCGAGTCGCTTGTAGAGCCGGCGGCCGTCGAACTCGAAGGTCGGCAGGCGCAGGGCATCCGCGAGCCGCAGCTCGGGATCGGCGGCGACGGCGTGGGGGAGGCCGAGCCGCTCGACGGCCTCCTGCTGCTCGTCGAGCGACTGGGCCGAGACGCCGACGACGGTGGCGTCCAGCTCGCGGAACTCGGGGCTCCAGTCCCGGTAGCCGCAGGACTGCGGCGTGCAGCCGCGTGCGCCCGGCGTCTCGTCCCACCCGGGAGGTGGCTCGACGCCGGGTCGCCCGGTGCGCGGGTAGGCGTAGAGGACGAGCAGACCGGCGGCAGCCGCCGCGAGATTCAGCTCGCCCCGGGTCGTCTCGAGATAGAGCGGAGGCACGAGCCGGCCCTCGAGGTCGTCTGCGGCGCCGTCGTCCTCCGGCACGGGAAGCCCGGCGGGAAGCACGGTCGGGTCGTACGTCATCCGAGCGCCGCCTTCACGGCTTCGAGATTCTCCTGCCAGAGCTGCTGGGGGAGCGGCGGGAGCACGTCGTCCCAGATCGCGACGAGGTTCGTCGTCAGCTGCGGGAGGCGCGCGGGCCTCGCGAGGAACCACCAGTGCAGGTGCTCGCTGGCGTCGCCCCAGCGGCAGACGTGGACGCGGCCGACCTCCCCGACGGAGCGAACGGCCCGCTCGATGCGGGCAATGAGGACGCCGAGCTCGGCGGCCAGGTCCTCAGTGAGATCGCCCGGGTCGGCGTAGTGCGCCCGCGGGAAGAGGATGACGATCACCGGCAGACCGTGCGGCTCGGGCGTCGACGAGATGCGCCAGCGCTCGCTCGTCCAGACGAACGCCTCGTCGGGCGTGTCGCACGCCCAGCACCCGACGCCGCCCGCACCGTGCCGAGCCGGCTCGGCGGCGATCGGCGGGAGCAGCGGCTTGGGGCGCAGCGTTCCCTCGAACGGCCAAGACTCCCACTCCCCGACCGGCGGCGTGCGGAGCGAGTCCTTCACCCGCTCGTAGAGCTCTTCCGGTGTCTCGGGCAACGGGTGCGATGCTAGTCGGCCAGCAGTTCGCCGACCCGCTCGGCGATCGCGACGACGGAGAGGTTCGTGTTCGCGTTCGGGATCGTCGGCATGACCGAGGCGTCCGCGACGTGCAGGTTCTCGCGGCCAAAGACGCAACAGCGCGCGTCGACCACCGACCCGATGGCGCAGGTGCCGACGGGGTGGAAGAAGCCGCGCACGTTCTCGCGCACGTACGAGGCGGAGTCCACCCCGGGTCCCGGCCGGAGCTCACCCGCGACGAGGGGCCTGACAGCATCCGCCTCGGCAAAGGCACGCAGCTCGTCGACCGCCGTCACGACGGTCTCCGCGTCGGCCGGGTCCGTGAGGAAGCCGTGCTCGACCCGGAGAGGCACACGGGGATCCGGCGACACGAGGGAGACCCGGCCCCGGGACCGCGGCTTCATCGCAAAGGCGGCACCGCTGACCTCCCAGCCGGCGTCGAGGGCCGGGAAGAGGAAGCGATCGTCGTTCCGGATCGTCACCTGACCCATGTAGACCGGCTGCGTGGCGGCGAACGCGTCCAGCTCCCGCAGGAGCCGCTCCGTGGGCTCCCAGGCGACGCCGGCGCCGACATGGTCGATCAGGTTCTCTCCGACGGGCAGGTCGTCGAGGCCGCTGCGGAGCAGGATCCCGGCCGACCCGTAGGCGCCGGACGAGACGACGACGGTCTCCGCGTGGAACGGGCCGGCCGACGTCACGGCTCCGATCGCCCGGTCGCTGTCGAACAGCACGCGGTCGACGAGCGTGTCGGCGGCGATTGTCAGGTTCCCGCGTGAGCGAGCGCGATCGAGGTAGGCGAACGCCGTGTTCCAGCGGACGGTCCCGACCGCGTTCACCGGATGGACGATCGCTGCCCCACCGGCTGCCTCCGCGAAGGCCGCGTGCCAGGGCGAGAGCTCCTCCCGCTCGAAGCGCCGCACCTGGAGCTCGCTCTCGGCCCGATCGAGGTACGGCTCGAGCTCGGCCGACGTCCATCCCTTCCCCCACTCGTCGTAATCGCGGCGGTCGCCGCGAAGGACGACGCAGGCGTTGTGCGACGAGCAGCCGCCCAGGATCCGCGCGCGCAGTTGCGAGCGGTCTTCGACCTCTGTCTCCCACGAGTGCGAGAAGGCGAGCCAGCGCGCGTCGAGGATGTCCTCGGGCCAGCCTCCGTGGGCGAACGGCCCGTAGTCGGGGCCGGCCTCGACGAGGCACACCGTCCGGCCCGGATCCTCGCTCAGGCGGGCCGCCAGCACGCATCCCGCCGTGCCGCCGCCGAGGATCAGGACGTCGAAGCTACGGCGCACCACGCGCGGGCGGAGAGCGTGAACGGACCGGAGGGCGAGCCGAGGCGGCGGGCGAGCCCGTCGCGAAGCCGGTTCCGCGCTTCCTCGTCGAGCGAGGCCGTGTACGCGCCCGCCGGCCCGACGCCGGTCGGGAACGGCGACCAGAGGTCGTCGAAGTCGTCGTACGACACGTCGACGTCGATCGGAGCGACCTCGATGTCCTCAAGCCCGGCGCTCCGCCAGAGCTCGGCGAGCTCGTCCGGGCGGGAGAAGCGCATCGTGTGGGACTCCATCTTCGGTGTCGCGCCCTCGGGGTCGAGCGCTGCCGCAGTCTCCCAGAAGGTCCGCAGCATCGTCATGCCGCCGCCGTAGTCCCAGACGCAGCCGGCGACGACCCCGCCCGGCCGGGTCGCCCGCACCATCTCACGGAGGCCCTGCTCGGGGTGCTCGAGGAAGTTGACGACGAGCTGCGAGCAGACCGCGTCGAACTCGCCGTCGCCGAAGGGAAGCGACTCGGCCGACGCGACGACGACGCGTGCCCCCGGGACCTTCCTGCGGGCGGCCTCCGCGAACGTCTCCGAGGGCTCGATGCCGGCGACGTTCCCGACGCCGAGGACCTCGGCGAGGGCCGCGAGCAGCGCGCCGCTGCCGCAGCCCACGTCGAGCGCACGCTGTCCCGGCCGCACCCCCGCCGCCTCGCACATCCCCCGGGCGAGCCCAGGGCTGTACCGGCCGACGAAGCGGTCGTAGACGTCGGCGGGGCCGCCGAACATGGCGCCGTGGCCGGTCAAGCTGCCAAGGGTACGCTGGACGGATGGACGCGCTCTCCGTCTTCAGCAACGAGACGCGTCGCTGGTTCGAGCACACCTTCGACGGTCCGACGCCGGCGCAAGAGCTTGGCTGGCCGAGGATTGCATCGGGCGCGCACACGCTGATCCAGGCGCCGACCGGGTCGGGGAAGACGCTCGCCGCCTTCCTCTACGGCCTCGACCGCCTGCTCGTCGAGACCGGCGAAGGGACGCGCCTCGTCTACGTCTCGCCGCTGAAGGCGCTCAACTACGACATCGAGCGCAACCTCCGCGGGCCGCTCGCCGGGCTGGAGGCGGACATCAAGGTTGCGGTGCGGACCGGCGACACGCCGCAGAAGGAGCGGGCGGCGATGCTCAAGGAGCCGCCCGACCTCCTGATCACGACCCCGGAGTCGCTCTTCCTCCTCCTGACCTCCCGGGCCCGGGAAACGCTGACCGGGGTCCGCACACTGATCCTCGACGAGGTGCACGCCGTCGCCGGGACGAAACGCGGCGCCCACCTCGCGCTCACCGTCGAGCGCCTCGAGCGCCTGACCGGCGAGCCGTTCCAGCGCATCGGCCTCTCCGCCACGCAGCGGCCGATGGAGGAGATCGGTCGCTTTGTCTCCGGCGGCCGAGCCATCGAGCTCGTCGACGCCGGCCGCTCCAAGGAGCTCGACGTCGAGGTCGTCGTGCCGCTCGAGGACATGCGGGAACCGGGCGTGAACGCCGAGATCACCGACCTTCTCGGCACCGGCGGGGAGACGCGCGGCCAGTCGATCTGGCCGTCGATCTACCCGCGGCTCCTTGAGCTCGTCCAGGGCCACCGCTCCACGATCGTCTTCGTCAACAACCGCCGCCTGGCCGAACGGCTTGCCCTCCGCCTGAACGAGCTGGCCGAAGGGGAAATTGCGCGCGCCCATCATGGGTCGCTGGCGCGCGAGCAGCGCCTCGAGGTCGAGGAGCTCCTCAAGCGCGGCGAGATCCCCTGCCTCGTCGCCACCTCGTCGCTCGAGCTCGGCATCGACATGGGTGCCGTCGACCTCGTCGTCCAGGTCGAGTCGCCGAAGTCCGTCGCCCGCGGCCTCCAGCGCATCGGCCGCGCAGGCCACGACCTCGACTCGGTCTCGAAGGGACGGGTGTTCCCGAAGTTTCGTGCCGACCTCCTGGAGGCGGCGGTGGTCGTGAAGCGCATGCACGAAGGCGCGATCGAGGAGACGCAGATCCCGAGGAACCCCCTCGACGTCCTCGCCCAGCAGGTCGTTGCGATCTCCTCGCAGGAGGAGATCGCGATCGAGGAGCTCCTCGGCCTCGTCAGGCGGGCGTATCCGTTCGCCGACCTCTCGCGGGTCCAGCTCGAGAACGTCCTGGACATGCTCGCCGGCCGTTACCCGTCGGACGAGTTCGCCGAGCTGCGCCCACGGATCGTCTGGGACCGCACGGCCGGCCTGATCCGCGGCCGCGGCGGCGCGGCCAGGCTCGCGGTCACCAATGCGGGAACCATTCCGGACCGCGGGCTCTTCGGCGTCCACCTCGTCGACGGCGGCGGCCGGGTCGGGGAGCTCGACGAGGAGATGGTCTACGAGGCTCGTGCCGGCCAGACGTTCATGCTCGGCGCCTCGACCTGGCGGATCGAGGAGATCACGCGGGACAGGGTCCTCGTCTCGCCGGCGCCCGGCGTCCCGGGCGCGATCCCGTTCTGGAAGGGCGAGGGGCCGGGGCGGCCCTACGAGCTCGGCGAGGCGATCGGCAAGGCCTCACGCGAGCTCGCGTCGCTCCCGGACGACCAGGCGGACGAGCGGCTCCGGAGCGACTACTCCCTCGACCCGCTCGCCGCGAAGAACCTCATGACGTTCCTCCGCGAGCAGGAGCAGGCGACCGGCGCCGTGCCTTCCGACCGGACGATCGTCGTCGAGCGCTTCCGCGACGAGATCGGCGACTGGCGCGTGTGCGTGCTGACGCCGTTCGGCGCCCGCGTCCACGCCCCGTGGGGCCTGGCAGCGTCGGCCCGGCTCCAGGAGTCGCTCGGAGTCGACGCGCACGTCCTCTGGTCGGACGACGGGATCGCCTTCCACTTTCCCGACTCCGACGCGCCGCCGCCGACGGAGCAGCTCGTCCTCGACCCCGACGAGATCGACGACCTCGTCATGGCCGAGCTGCACGGCTCCGCGCTCTTCGGCAGCCACTTCCGCGAGAACGCCGCCAGAGCGCTGCTGATCCCGAGGCGGAGGCCCGGCGAGCGGACACCGCTCTGGCAGCAGCGGCTGAAGGCTCAAAGCCTCCTCCAGGTGGCGAAGAAGTACGGGTCGTTCCCGGTCGTGCTCGAGACGTTCCGGGAGTGCCTGCAGGACGTCTTCGACCTCCCGGCGCTGAAGCGGCTCCTGAGCGGCGTCAAGACGCGGCAGATCGACGTCGTCGACGTCGAGTCGGCGTCGGCCTCGCCCTATTCGGCCTCGCTTCTCTTCGACTACATCGCGACGTACATGTACGAGGACGACACGCCTCCCGCCGAGCGGCGGGCGCAGGCGCTGTCACTCGACCGCGACCTCCTGCGCGAGCTGCTCGGCCAGGAGGAGCTCAGGGACCTGCTCGACCCGGGCGCCCTCGGAGAGGTCGAGGAGAGCCTCATGCCGGCGCCGAAGGACGCGGACGGCCTGCACGACCTCCTCCTCCGCCGCGGCGATCTCCGGCCGGGAGAGTTCGACGAGGCGTTCGCCGCGGTGCTCGAAGCCGAACGCCGGGCGATTCGCGTGCGGATCGTCGGCGAGGAGCGGCTGATCGCCGCCGAGGATGCGGGGCGCTACCGTGACGCGCTCGGCGCGATGCCGCCGAGCGGCCTGCCGGATGCGTTTCTCGAGCGCGTCGACCAGCCGTTGCGGTCGCTCCTCGCCCGGTATGCCCGGGGCCGCGGGCCGTTCACGACGCGGGAGGCGGCGGAGCGCTTCGGAGTCAGCGTGGAGCGCGCGGAGGCAGAGCTCCTGGAGCTCGAGCGTGGCGAGCAGCTCGTGCGCGGGGAGCTCCGCCCGGGTGGGACGGAGCGAGAGTGGTGCGACCCGGATGTCCTCCGGCGGATCCGGCGCGCGTCGCTTGCCGCCCTCCGCAAGGAGGTGGAGCCGGTCGAGCAGGTCGCGTTCGCCCGCTTCCTTCCCGGCTGGCAAGGGATCGACCGCCGCGCCACCCTCCGTGAGGCGCTCGTGCCGCTTCAGGGCCTGGCCCTGCCGGTGTCGCTCTGGGAGTCGGAGGTGCTCCCGCGCCGTGTCCCCGACTACACGCCGGCGGCACTCGACCAACTGTGCGCGACCGGCGAGGTCGTCTGGGTCGGCGCCGGTCTCGACCGGGTCGCCGTCTACTTCCGCGAGGACGCGGCCGTGCTCGGCAAGCTCGAGGGCACCGAGCGGCCCGAGGCCGAGCATCACGACCTGATCCGGGAGTCGCTCTCGCGAAGCGCGGAGTTCTGGTTCGACCTGCTCGCGGCCACGGGTCTCGCGTCGGAGGAGGCGCTTCCGGCCCTGTGGGAGCTCGTGTGGGCCGGAGAGGTCACGAACGACGCCTGGACGCCGCTGCGCGCCGGCCGCAGGTACGGCGTCCCCAAGCCGGAGCGCAGGCCGCGCCGCTTCTCGCGCCGCCGGGCGACGGTGATCACCGCGACTCAGGGCCGCTGGTC
>DASTCG010000095.1:0-2154 GCA_035711385.1 Gaiellaceae bacterium | reverse complement strand
GTTCGCGCGGTTCGAGACCAGGAGCAGACCGGCCAGGAGGACGAAGTTGGCGACGATGCTCGACCCGCCGTAGCTGACGAACGGCAGCGTGATGCCGGTCAGCGGGATGATCCGGACGATCCCGCCGACGATGATGAACGTCTGCAGCGTGAAGCAGAACGTCAGCCCGACGGCGAGCAGCTTCGAGAAGCCGTCCTGGGCGAGCATCGCGATCCGGAACCCGCGGGCCGCGAAGAGCATGTAGACGAGCAGGAACGCCGAGATCCCGACCAATCCGAGCTCTTGCGCGAGCGCCGAGTAGATGAAGTCCGTGCTCACGTACGGGATCAGCTGGTGGCCGTCGGCGTCTGTGAACGTGCCCTGTCCGAAGCCGGTTCCGCCGAAGTGGCCGTTCGCGATCGCGTAGATGGACTGGATCGTCTGGTAGCCGCCGCCGTCCGCGTCGCTCCACGGGTCGAGCCACATCTGCACCCGGTCGGCCACCCGGCCGATCTGCGTGTAGACGAGCCCGGCGCCGCCGACGAACAACACGGCGCCGGCGACCACGAACCACAGCTGCGCGGTGGCCACGTAGAGCATCGCGAGGAAGACGCCGAAGTAGAGGAGGCCGCCGCCGAGGTCGTTCGTGAGGACGAGCACCGCCATCGCGCCGCCCCAGATCAGGAGCAGCGGCCCGAGGTCCTTCAGACGTGCCTGTGCGAGGACCTCGCGCTTCTCCCGCAGGTAGCCGGCGAGGAAGACGATCAGGAAGATCTTCGCGAGCTCGCCGGGCTGGAACCGCACCGGCCCGAGCTCGACCCAGAGACGCGCCCCGTTGACGGTCGTCCCGATCACGGGCACCGCCGGCAGCGCGAGCAGCACGAGCGCGCCGATCCCGAACAGGTACTTGTAGCTCTCGAGCCGCCGATAGTCCTTCCTGAGGGCGAGCAAGGTCCCGGCGAAGGCGACGAGCCCGACGATGATCCAGAGCCCCTGCCGGAAGGCCTCCTCCTCGTCGAGCCGGTAGATCTCCGTGAGGCCGATTCCGGTGAGGAGCCCCGCCATCGGCAGCAGGTACGGATCGGCGTGCGGCACCGCGATCCTCGTGACCACGTGGGCCGCGACGTAGAGGCCGAGGAAGAAGAGCGCGTAGGAGAGCGAGCCGGTACTGACGACCTCCTGCCGCGCGATGTAGACGCTCGCGAACGCCGTGCCGACGAGCACGCCGACCACCGTCAGGCCGGTCAGCTCTCTCGTTCTCGCGCTCATAGGTTGTCGACGACCCAGAGCACGACCGCAGCGAGCATGAGCAGGAACGCGAGCGCCGCGACGATGGGAAGCGTCCGCCCGCGGCGGTCGGGCGCCGCGATCGCCTCGGCCTCCTCGGGCGGCACGACCGCGGTGTCGACGGCCGGTACCGCCTCGGCGCCGGACAGCGTGTCCTCGTCGCCGATCGCGGGCGCCTCGGCGGTGACCGCGGTGTCGCCGGGCTCCTCGCCGGGCTCGAAGCAGACGACGGTGATGTTGTCCTCGCCGCCGCCGCGGTTCGCCGCCGTGACAAGGGCCCTCGCCGCCTGCTCGAGGTCATCGCGGTGCCGCTCGACCGCTTCGATGATCGTGCGGTCGTCCACCATGTCCGTAAGCCCGTCGGAGCAGATGAGGAACAGGTCGCCGTCGGCCGGCTCGAGGGCGAACGTGTCGACGTCCACGTCGGGCTCGGTCCCCACGGCCCGCGTGATCACCGAGCGCTGCGGATGCGCCTCGGCCTCCTCGGGGGTCAGCCTGCCGCTGCGGACGAGCTCGGCCACGAGGGAGTGGTCGTCGGTCAGCTGCTCGAGGACGCCGTTGCGGATCAGGTAGGCCCGGGAGTCGCCGACATGGCCGAAGACGACGCGGCTCCCCTCGACCAGAGCAACCGTCACCGTTGTCCCCATCCCCGAGGCCTCCCGGTCCTCGGTGGCCCGCCGGAAGACGCGGCGGTTGGCCTCCTGGATCATCTCAGTGACGCGTTCCTCCCCCGTCTCGCCGTTCGTCGCGCCCTCGCGCAGAGCAGCCGCGGCGAGCCCGGACGCGACCTCGCCCGCCTTCGCGCCGCCCATGCCGTCCGCGACCGCGAACACCGGCGGCTCGACGACGTACGCGTCCTCGTTGTGCCGCCGTCGCCGGCCGGGATGA
>DASTCG010000094.1:0-29926 GCA_035711385.1 Gaiellaceae bacterium | reverse complement strand
CGCGGATCGAGCGTTGGGCGGCGAACGCGCGGATCGCTGCGTCGTCCCGCCCCTGGAGCGCCGAATCGCGCATCGCCGTGACGGCGGGATCCCAGCGATCCGGCGGCAGCAGACTGCTGAAGTAGGCGACGAGGCCCGACTTGACCAGGCCCTGGGGCAGCAGCGAGTCGTAAAGGCTGGTCCACGTCGTCATCGGCACGGCCGCCCGCAGCCGCGTCCCCGGCGCGATCAGGAGCTTCCACACCGAGCCGCCGCCGAGCGAGACGCCGAAGGCACCGACGTTCACGTCACTCACGCCCGGCCGGAGGCGCAGCCACTGGAGCGCGGCCGCGTAGTCGGAGATCTCGCGCGGGCCGACGAGCGACGACTGGCCGCCCGACGCGCCGTGGCCGCGCGCGTCCACCGTGAGGACGGCGTAGCCGTACGGCGCGAGGTACGCCTCGGCGATCGCGTTCATCGAGCTCCGGTTGCCGCCGAGCCCGTGGAGCATCAGCACGGCGGGCCAGCCGCCCTGCGGCGGGGCGCCGTCCGGCGTGTACAACGTGGCCGCGAGCGAGACGCCGTCGCTCATCGGCAGCACGTGCTCCGTCTTGACGTATGCGTGCGCAACCCCCGCCTGGGCTGAGAAGAACAGGACTGCGAGCAGGAGAAAACGGCGACCCACGGCGAAAGAGGGTAGAGCAACTCCACTCCTCCCTACAATCGCCAGGTGAATTCACAGCCGATCGGCGTCTTCGACTCGGGCATGGGCGGCCTGACCGTCCTGCACGAGTGCCTCGTGACGATGCCGCACGAGGACTTCGTCTACCTTGGCGACGCCGCGCGGCTCCCCTACGGCCCGCGGCCGCTGGACGAGGTCCGCCGCTACGCCCTCGAGATCGCCGGGTACCTGGAGGCGCAAGGGGTGAAGCTGATCCTCGTCGCCTGCAACTCCGCGACCTCGGCGGCGCTGCCGGAGCTCCAGGAACGGATTGCCGTCCCTGTCGTCGGCGTGATCACGCCCGAGGCGCACGCCGCGGTGCAGGTCACGCGCAACCGCCGGATCGGGCTGATGGCGACCGAGGCGACCGTCGCCGCCGGCCGGTACGCGGAGCTCGTCCACACGCTCGACGCCGGCACGCGGCTCTTCCCGGTCGCCTGCCCGGAGCTCGTCCCGCTCATCGAGGGGGACGAGCCGTTCGGCGCCGGGACGACGGCGGCCGTTCGTGGATACGCCCATCCGTTGAAGGAGGCAGGCGTCGACACCGTGATCCTCGGCTGCACGCACTACCCGCTCATCCGCCCGATCTTCCAGCGGGTCTTCGGGCGCGACGTCGCGCTCGTCTTCTCCGCCGAGGAGACCGCTCGCGAGGTGGCCGAGACGCTGAACCGGAAAGGGATCGAGAACGACGCGCGGCGCGAGGGCGGCTACCGGTTCCTGACCACTGGCGACATCGAGCGCTTCGGCGAGCTCGGGCAGCGCTTCCTGCAGCTTCCGCTCGAGGGCGTCGAGCACGTCGAGATCTCGGAGCTCGAGGGGGCGGCCGCGTGAGGGCCGACGGGCGTCGCGCGGACGAGCTCAGGCCGCTCGAGATCGAGGTCGACTACCTCGAGCAGCCGGCCGGCTCGGCGCTCATCTCCGCGGGCAAGACGCGTGTGCTCTGCACGGCGTCGATCACGGAGGGCGTCCCCCGCTGGCTGATGGGCAAGGGCAAGGGTTGGATGACGGCCGAGTACGGGCTGCTACCTGCATCCACGGGCGAGCGGACGCCGCGCGAGGCGAGCGCCGGGAAGCAGAAGGGCCGCACGGTCGAGATCCAACGGCTGATCGGGCGCTCGCTCCGCGCGGTGACCGACCTGGACGCACTCGGCGAGCGGACGCTCTGGATCGACTGCGACGTCCTGCAGGCCGACGGGGGGACGCGCTGCGCCGCGATCTCGGGCGCGTATGTCGCCGCCCGGCGTGCGCTCGAGAGGTTCGGTCTGGGCCGGGCGCTGACCGACTCCGTCGCCGGGGTCTCGCTCGGGATCGTCGACGGCGAGCCACTGCTCGATCTCGACTACGCCGAGGACTCGCGCGCCGAGGTCGACCTGAACGTCGTCATGAGCGGCGACGGGCGCCTGATCGAGGTGCAGGCGACCGCCGAGGGCGAGCGGTACACGCGGGAGCAGCTGGACGAGCTGCTCGACCTCGCCGCTGCCGGCATCGAGGAGATCTCCTCTGCCCAGCGTCACGCCGTCGAGACCGTCCTCGCCTAGTGCCCCTTCACGCAATACACGCCGGCTTCTGGCCCGCGATCACGCAGCGCCAGAGCCGACCCTCCTCCTCGCCAAGGCTTTCCAGCCTTGACTCGTCGGAGTGCGCGCTCTGGCTTGGTGCTCGCGACCCAGGAGCGGGGCAGCATTACCTGAAGGGGCACTAGGCGCATGAGAGCCCGCCTGGCCTCGCGGAACGAGGGGAAGCTGCGCGAGCTTCGCCGGTCGCTCTCGGGCTGGGAGATCGACGCGCTCGGCGTGGACGACTACCCGCCCGAAGTTGGTGAGACCTACTACGAGAACGCCCGGGCGAAGGCGGTCTTCGGGAGGTCGGCCGACGACAGCGAGGCGTGGATCCTCGGCGAGGACTCGGGCCTCGAGGTGGTCGGCCTGGACGGTGCGCCGGGGGTGACGTCGGCTCGGTTCGCGGGCGGTGAGCACGTGCAGCGCCTGCTCGCCGCGCTCGAGGGGATGGACGGCGAGCGCCGGCGCGCCCGCTACGTCTGCGAGCTCGTCGCGCTGTCGCCCGACGGCGTCGAGCGCCGCGGCACGGGGATCCTCGAGGGTGTGATCGGCGTCGAGGCCCGCGGCAGCGGGGGCTTCGGCTTCGACCCGGTCTTCCTGCCCGACGGGCACACCCGGACGGTCGCGGAGCTCGGCGACGAGTGGAAGGGGGCGAACTCGCACCGGGCGCGGGCGGCGCGGGCGCTGCTGGAGGTGCTCCCGCGCGACCCCTGAGCGCGGGTCAGGCGAGGCCGGGGACCGCCTCCTCCTCGGCGACGCGGCGCCGGTTCGCCAGCCACCAGTTGACCTCGGCGCCGAAGACGATCGCGTTCGCCATCACGTAGAGCCAGATCAACAGGATCACCGGCGCGCCGAGAGCTCGGAGCGTCAGCACCTCCTCCCGCTGCGAGAACGCGACGTAGAGCGGGAGCACCTGGAAGCTGACCTGGAGCAGGACGGCGACGAGGATCGCTCCCGGCAGGACGTCCCTGACCCTCAGCTTCGCGTTCGTGAGCAGGTAGTAGATCGACAGCAGGAACACGAACACGGCCGCGGTCGAGAACACGAGCGAGAGGACGTATCCCGCCACGTGGTTGCCCGCCACGCCGGGGGCCGCGTCCTCGAGCAGCCGAAAACCCACGGTCCCGATCACGAGCCCGACGAACAGCGTGATCAGCGAGCCGAGCATGACGATGAAGGCGACGCCTTTCCCGGACACGAAGGGCCGGTTCGGCAGGCCGTAGACGATGTTGAACGCCGACTCGAGGACGCTGAAGAGCGAGAGCGACGACCAGACGAGGAAGACGCCGCCGATGAGGCCCAGCGTCGCGGCGTTGTCCCGGATCTGGTTGACCACTTGCACGATCTGGGAGATCGAGGCCGAAGGGAGCACGGTCTTGAGCTCGCGGACGAGGTAGGTGGACTCGTCCGCCCGCCCGAAGAGCCCCAGCATGGCGAATGCGAGGAAGACGAGCGGCACCAGTGAGAGCAGCGCGAAGTAGGCGATCATCGCGGCGAGGTGGGGCCCGCGGTCGGCGAAGAACTTCTGGAGCGGCTCGCGCATCGCAGCAGTATGTTCTCGCGATGACCGGCGATCAGGCGCTGGCGGAGCTGTTCGACGTCTCCGAGGACGTCCTCGCGGCCGCGATCCTCGACCCCCACGGCCGGCCGCTGGCCGCCTCCGTCGGCGACGAGGCGGCCGGGAGAGCCGCCGAGCTCGCGTCCGTCATACTCGCGTACGCCGATGCGCTCCGCACGGGCGCCTCGGCCGCCCGGCTCGAGGCGGTGACGTCAGAGGGCCACGTCTTCCTGGTCCGCGAGGAGACCGGGACCGTCGTGGCCACGACCGGACGCGACCCGGTCGCCGGGCTCGTCTACCACGATCTGCGAGCGACGCTCCGCAAGCTGCGATCCCGTTCGCGGGGGAGGGCGCGTGCTTCCGCGTAGGCTCACGATCCCGGTTGCGATCCTGCTCGGGATCCTCCTCTGGCGCCGCGCCGCACGACCGAAGGAGCGCGTGGACGTGATCTACGACGACGGGTCGCTGATCCGCCTCGAGCGCGGCGTCGAGACCGACGCACTCCTGGACGACGCACGCGTGTTGCTCGAGACCCTCGCATGACCGACGACGAGCTGCGGTTCGCGCTGCGGGAGCACGCCCTGCTCGAGGGCGACTTCCTGCTCCGCTCGGGCCGGCGCTCCTCGCACTACTTCGACAAGTACCGCTTCGAGACCCGGCCCGAGCTGCTGGAGGCGATCGGCGTGAGGGTCGCCGCCGTGGTCGGTGAGCACGAGCCCGACGCCGCCCGGCTCGCCGGCCCCGAGCTCGGCGCCGTTGCGCTCGCGGCCGCCTCGTCGCTCGCCTCGCGGCTCCCGTTTGTGATCGTCCGCAAGGAGACGAAGGGCTACGGCACCGCGAACCGGATCGAAGGCGCGTTCGAAGCGGGCGAGCGGGTGTGCCTCGTCGAGGACGTCGTCACCTCGGGAGGAGCCGCTCTCGCCGCCGTCCAGGCGCTCCGGGACGCAGGTCTCGAGTGCCGGACCGCCGTCTGCGTCGTCGACCGCGAGGAGGGCGGGACCGACGAGCTCGCCCGCCACGGCGTGCGCTTGCGGCCGCTGTTCCGGGCAGGAGACCTGCTGCCGACAGAGAACGTCGCCGCAAAGCGCATGGTTGAGCGGAAATAGGATCGCTGTTAGGGTCTTCGAAAGGACTGAACCTGACGTCGAAGGAGGAGAGTATTTCGTGACCAAGCAGGAATTCGTGGATCGGGTCGCGCAGAAGGCCAACATCGGCAAGCGCGAAGCCGGTGAGGCAGTGGACGCATTTCTGGAGTCGATCACCGATGCACTCCGAGGCGGCGAGGAGGTCAGCTTCACGGGATTCGGCAAGTTCTCAGTGCAGAACCGCGCCGCCCGGCAGGGCGTGAATCCGCGGAACCCCAGTGAGCGCGTGCACATCCCCGCGTCGAAAGTGCCGAAGTTCTCGGCGGGGAGTCAGCTCAAGAGCGCCGTCAAGAGCTCGATGTAGCGCCGCTCCAGAGGCGAAGTTCGAAGGCGGGGGCCGACGGGGCCCCCGCTCTGCGTCTGAGGGCCCCAGTACGCTCAGGCCGATGTCCGACGTGGAGACGACCGTGCGAGTGGCCGCGTTCGGCGACAGGATCGCCGAGGCGGTCGAACGGAAGCGGTCGCAGGTGCTGGTCGGGCTCGACCCGCGGCCGGAGCTCTTTCCGGTCGAGCTGCGGGGCGAGCCTCCGGCCGATGCCTCTGCGCGCTTCTGCTGCGGGATCGTGGACGCCGTGGCGCCGTACGTCGTCGGGGTGAAGCCGCAGCTGGCGTTCTTCGAGGGTCTCGGCGCGCCCGGGATCCAGGCGTTCGAGGAGGTCTGTGAATATGCGCGGGCGGCCGGCCTCCTGGTGCTGGCCGACGGCAAGCGCGGCGACATCGGCTCCACCGCCCGCGCGTACGCCGCCGCCTACCTCGAGCCTCGCGGCGAGGGAGAGGAGCCCGTCGCGGACGCATTGACCGTCAATCCCTACCTCGGCCGCGACTCGGTCGATCCCTACCTCGCGGCCTGCAGGAGGCACGGAGGCGGGATCTTCTGCGTCGTCCGGACCTCCGACGCCGGCGGCTCGGAGATCCAGGACCTCGTGCTCTCGGACGGCAGGCCGCTCTGGCAGCACGTCGCCTCCCTCGTGAACGAGTGGGGGGAAGACCTCGTGGGCGAGCGTGGGCTCTCGAGCGTCGGCGCGGTCGTCGGGGCCACCCACCCACGCGCCGTCGGCGAGGCGCGCCGGCTCCTCCCGCGGGCGGTGCTGCTGCTCCCCGGGCTCGGGGCCCAGGGAGCGACGCCGGCGGACGTCGCGCGCGCGTTCACGAGCGGGCCCGCGAGCGCACTCGTCGCCGCCGCGCGGTCGGTGATCTACGCCTTCCGCCACGTCGAGGACGACTGGCGGTCGGCGGCGGCGGCCGCCGCGGCGCGGCTACGCAGCGAGGTCTGGGCGGTGGCCGGATGGTGACGATCCCCTGGTGGTTCGTCCGCTACGGGTTCCCGGCCCTCGCGCTCGCCGTCGCGACGGCGGTCGTCGTGCTCGCACGTCCGGCCCTCCAGGGCGGCGGCGATGTGACTCGGCCCGCCCCGGCCGCCTCGAAGCAGCAGCCGAAGGCTCGGACGAGGAGCGCGAAGGCAACCGTCTACTCGGTCCGAAGCGGCGACACGCTGGCGTCGATCGCGGGGAAGTTCGGCACGACCGTCGACCGCCTTGCCGAGTTGAATCCGGGGGTCGACCCGACGGCGCTCCGGGTCGGCCAGCCTCTCCGCGTCAACTAACGTAGGGCGCCGATGAAGCGACTGGTCGTCCTCGTCGCTCTTCTCGCGTGCTCGACTTCGGCCGCGTCCGCCGCAACACCCCAGGTGGACGCCCGGGCCTTCCTGGTCGAGGACGCGGGCACCGGTGAGGTCCTCCTCGCCCGCGGCGCGCACGACCGGCTTCCGATTGCGAGCATCACCAAGCTGATGACCGTGCTCGTCGCGCTCGAGCGTGCCAAGCCCGGCGCAGTCGTCTCCGTGGACCGCGACGCGGTCGGAGTGACCGGCTCGACCATCCAGCTCCGCGCGGGGGAGCGCATCCCGCTCCGCGACCTGATCGCCGCGGCGCTGATCCAGAGCGCAAACGACAGCGCGGTCGCGATCGCCGAATACGTCGGCGGTGGTGCGAGCGCCCCGTTCGTCGCGCTCATGAACAAGCGCGCGAAGGCGCTGGGGCTTCGGGACACCCACTTCGCGCGCCCCGACGGCCTCGATGCACCCGGCCACTACTCGTCCGCCGCGGACGTGACGCGCCTGGCGCGGGAGGCGATGAAGAACCCGACCGTACGGCGGCTCGTGCGCCGTCAGGCCGCCTCGATCTCGGGCGGGCGGACGCTTCACACCTGGAACGACCTCCTCGGGGAGTTCCCCGGCATCTTCGGCGTGAAGACCGGCCATACGTCCGACGCCGACTGGAACGAGGTCGCCGCCGCCCGCGGCAACCACGTCACGATCTACGCGACGATCCTGGGAAGCCCGTCGCGTGCCGTCCGCAACGCCGACCTCGAGGAGCTGCTCGCCTGGGGGATGTCACGCTACGCCTACGTGCCAGTCGCGTCGACCGACCGCGCCTACACGCGGGTTCCGGTCGACTGGGGCCGCAAGGCGGTGCCCGTGGTCGCAGCACGCCCGCTTCGGCGCGCCGTCCGGATCGGCCGGCCGCTCGTGCAGCGGGTCGTCGTCCCGGCACGGCTCGAGCTTCCCGTTCGCCGCGGGCAGGTCGTCGGCGAGGTCCGCGTCTACGACCGGAAGCGGCTGCTCGGCCGAACCCCGCTCGTGGCCGCGGAGACGCGAGACGAGCCCGGTGTCCTCGACCGGGCCGGCTGGTACGCCGGCCGCGCCGTCGACCACATCGGAGGGTGGCTCTCGTGATCGTCACGGTGACGATGAACGCGGCGCTCGACAGAACGCTCACCGTGCCGAACTTCCAGCCCGGGCAGCGCCACCGCGCGAGCGCGGGCCTGACACTCGCCGGCGGCAAGGGCGTCAACATCGCCCGGGCCCTCAAGCGGATGGACGTTCCCGTCGTCGCCACCGGCCTCGCCGGAGGACGGACAGGCTCGAGGATCGTGAGCGAGCTGACGCGGGAGGCGATCCTCAACGACTTTGTGCAGATCGCGGACGAGTCGCGGACCTCCACCGCGGTCGTCGATCCGACCGGAGGGACGTACACCGAGATCAACGAGTGGGGGCCGGACGTCAAGCCGGAGGAGCTCGAGCTGTTGCTCGAGAAGTTGCGCTACCTCTCCCGCGGCGCCGACATGGTCGTCTTCGCCGGCACACTCCCGCGCGGTGTCGGCGAGGAGTTCTACGCCGAGGCGATCCGCGAGCTCGACCGGCGCGGGATCAGGGCCGTGCTCGACGCCGAGGGCCAGCCGCTCCGCCTGGGGACGGAGTCCGAGCCGTATCTCGTGACGCCGAACGAGCGCGAGGCCGAGGGGCTCGTCGGGCAGGAGTTCCACGATCCGCAGGACTTCGTGCAGGCGCTCGAGCACATCTCGGTTCTCGGGGCGAAGAACGTGCTGATCACGCTCACCTCGGGCTGCTACGCGCTGTTGCGAGGGGATCGGGACGTCGCCCGCCTCCACGCGGCCGTTCCGCAGGTGGCGACCGTCTCGCCGGCGGGGTCGGGTGACGTGCTCCTCGCCGGCTACATCGCGGCGCTGCTCGACGAGCTGACGCCCCAGGAGGCGCTCAGGCGCGCGGTCGCCGCTGGGGCCGCCGCGGTGCAGGAGGTCGGAGCCGGCCGCTTCGAGCCGCGGGAGCTGACACGGCTCGCCGGGAACGTCAAGGTCGAGACGCTCGAGCCCGTCCCGTCCGAGCTCTGAGAGCTCGTTCCAGCACGAGCGCTGTGCCGCATCCTGAGACGAGGTCTGAGGCCGTCAGGAGTCGTTGTTACGATCGACGCTCGATTTGAGAGGGACTGACAAAGACGGACGTCTCCGGCCCAGGCCAACCGCGAGGAGCCTGGGCCTTCGTGCATCAGAGGGGTGAGGTCGTGGAAGTAGAGATTGGGAGAGGGAAGAAGGCGCGGCAGGCCTACGGCTTCGACGACATCGCGATCGTCCCGAGCCGGCGCACGCGGGACCCGCAGGACGTCGACATCGGCTGGAAGCTTGGTCCGCATCTGCTCGAGCTGCCGCTGCTCGGCTCGGCGATGGACGGGGTCGTCTCGCCCGAGACCGCCCTCAAGCTCGGCGAGCTCGGTGGCCTCGGCGTCCTCAACCTCGAGGGCATCTTCACCCGCTACGAGGACGCGGACATCCAGCTGGCGAAGATCGCGAAGGCGCCGAAGGAGAAGGCGACCGCGATGATGCAGAAGATCTACGCGCAGCCGGTCGAGCCGCGCCTGATCGCGCGCCGCATCGAGGAGATCAAGTCAAGAGGCGTGCTCGCCGCCGGGTCCCTGACGCCCCAGCGGGTGCGCGAGCACTACGAGATCGCCCTCGCGGCGGGCCTGGACATCCTCGTCATCCAGGGAACCGTCGTCTCGGCCGAGCACGTCTCCTCGAACGGCGCTGCGCTCAACCTCAAGGAGTTCATCTCCGAGATCCCGATCCCGGTGATCGTCGGCGGCTGCGCCTCCTACCAGACCGCGCTTCACCTGATGCGGACGGGAGCCGCTGCCGTGCTCGTCGGCGTGGGGCCGGGCGCCGCGTGCACGACGCGCGGTGTGCTCGGGGTCGGCGTCCCCCAGGCGACCGCGATCTCCGACGCGAGCGCCGCCCGCGTCCAGCACCTGCTCGAGACCGGCACGTACGTGAACGTGATCGCCGACGGTGGCATGCGGACGGGCGGCGACATCGCGAAGGCGATCGCCTGCGGCGCAGATGCGGTGATGATCGGCTCGCCGCTTGCACGCGCGAAGGAGGCGCCCGGGCTCGGCTACCACTGGGGGATGGCCACGTTCCACCCGACCCTGCCGCGCGGCGCGCGTGTCCAGGTCAACCAGGTGGCGACCCTCGAGGAGATCGTCATCGGCCCGGCCACCGAGAACGACGGGACGCTCAACCTGATGGGAGCCCTCCGCACCGCGATGGCGACCTGCGGGTACGAGTCGATCCACGACTTCCAGAAGGCCGAGATCATGCTCGCGCCCGCGATCAAGACCGAGGGCAAGGGCCTCCAGCAGTCCCAGCGGATCGGGATGGGCTAGTGGCCGAGGTCCTGCCCTTCGAGCGAACGGAGGCGGGGCCGGAGGACCGCCCGGTCCTCGTCGTGGACTTCGGCGGCCAGTACTCGCAGCTGATCGCACGGCGGGTCCGCGAATGCCGGGTCTACTCGGAGCTCGTGTCGCACCGAACGCCGGCGCAGGCGATCCGCGCTCGAAACCCCAGGGCGCTGATCCTGAGCGGCGGGCCGGCGTCGGTCTACGCCGACGAGGCGCCGAAGCTCGACCCTGCCGTCTGGGAGCTCGGGATCCCGACGCTCGGCATCTGCTACGGGATGCAGCTCATGGCGCTCGACCTCGGCGGCCGCGTGGAGCGGACCGGCGGCTCGGAGTTCGGGCGCGCCGAGCTCCGGTCGGCGGGCGGGGCGCTGCTCGAGGACACGCCCGATGAGCAGGTGGTATGGATGAGCCACCGCGACTCCGTGACGGCGCCCCCGGAGGGTGCGGAGATTACCGCCAGGTCTCCCTCGACGCCGATCGCCGCCTTCGAGGCGCCCGATCGCAGCCTCTACGGCGTCCAGTTCCACCCGGAGGTCGTGCACACGGCGCACGGGCAGGAGGTGCTGAAGAACTTCCTCTACGGTGTCGCCGAAGCGCCCCCGACCTGGACGGCTGCAGCCGTCATCGAGGAGCAGGTTGAGCGGATCCGCGCCCAGGTCGGGTCCCAGCGGGTTCTCTGCGCGCTGTCGGGCGGCGTGGACTCGGCGGTGGCGGCGCTCCTCGTCCACAAGGCAGTCGGCGACCAGCTCACGTGCGTCTTCGTCGACCACGGCCTGCTGCGGAAGGACGAGGCCGCCCAGGTCGTCGAGACCTTCCGCGGGCACTTCCATGTACCGCTCGTACACGTCGACGCCGCCGACCGGTTCCTCGCCCGCCTCGAGGGGATCGACGACCCCGAGGAGAAGCGCAAGCGCGTCGGCGAAGGGTTCATCCGCGTCTTCGAGGAAGAGGCCCGCCGCCTGGGTCGGGTGCCGTTTCTCGTTCAGGGCACGCTCTACTCGGACGTGATCGAGTCGGGTGGGACGGAGGGCGTCGCGGCGCTCATCAAGTCGCACCACAACGTCGGCGGCCTCCCGGAGGACGTGGACTTCGAGCTCGTCGAGCCGCTGCGCCTGCTCTTCAAGGACGAGGTCAGGCGGGTCGGCGAGGAGCTCGGCCTGCCCGAGCGGATGGTCTGGCGGCAGCCGTTCCCAGGGCCAGGTCTCGCCATCCGGATCATCGGCGAGGTCACGCGGGAGCGGCTGGAGATCCTGCGCGAGGCCGACGCGATCCTCCAGGAGGAGGTGCGGCGCGCCGGGCTCTACCGCGGGCTCTGGCAGTCCTTCGCGGTGCTGCCTGCGATCCGGTCGGTGGGCGTGCAAGGCGACGAGCGGACCTACGCATACCCGATCGTGATTCGCGCCGTCACCTCGGAGGACGCCATGACCGCGGACTGGGCGCGCATGCCCTACGACCTCCTGGAGACGATCTCCGGCCGGATCATCAACGAGATCCCGGGCGTGAACCGCGTGGCGCTCGACATCTCCTCGAAGCCTCCCAGCACGATCGAGTGGGAGTAGGCCGCTCCGGCCGGCTCCCGCCCGGCCGGCTGTGGACGCCTCTTTCCTCCAGGAGCGGCCCGCCGGCCCGCTTGGGGTCAGACCCCGTCGCGTGGCACAGACGTTCCGTCCCCGGGGACAGGGCTGCCGCGGCCGTGGTCGTTTCCCGCGGGCGGCCGGCGGGAAGACCGACGGCACGATGGTCTACAGGCTGATCGGCTTCTGGGTGCTCCGCCGGGGCATCCGCATCCTCACGGCCGACGACCCGAGGCCGCTGCGTGAGCGGCTCACGGGACAGGCGAAGCAGATCGTCGTCGGCGCCGCGATCACGGCCGGTCTGCTCGTCATCGCCGCGATCGCCCTGATCGCCGTCCTCATCGCCCTCGTCACCTGATTGAACGCGGCCGGGCGGCCGACGTAAGATCGGCGCCCGTGGCCCGCACCGTGCGCTCCCCCGACGGCAGGACCTGGACCCTCGAGCGCGTGAAGCGCGGCTCGTCCCTCGCCGAGAACATGGACGAGCCGTCGTTCTGGCCGAGCGTGATCGCGACCGTGATCATGATCGTCTTCATCGTCCGGATCATCACGCTCGACCGGGGCTGGCTGACCCTGATCGTCGCGATTCCGCTCTTCCTGATCTGGCTCTTCGAGCGGGGCCTGAACTTCGCCCGGCCCAACCTTCGGGCGACCACGGAGGGCCCGCCCGCCGAGACGCGCACCTGGCAGACGACGCACCGCATCGGCCTCGGCAAGATCGAGGACCGGATCGCCACGGAGATCGAGAACGGGCGGCTCGAGGCCGAGCCGCCGGGCGCCGTCCTGATCGGCATCTGACTCCGGCGTGGAGTTCCGCGACGTCCTCACCCGTCGGCGGAGCGTCCGCTCCTACGCCGACCGGCCCGTGCCGCACGAGGTGCTCGAGCGGATCGCGAACGCCGCCGTTGTCTGGGCCCCGAGCGCCGGGTTCTCGCAGGGCCTGCGCATCGTGGTCGTCATGGACCCGGACACCCGGCGGCAGATCGCAGTCGCCGCCCACGAGGAGGAGCTCGCCGCGCAGGGCCGGCGGCCCTGGAAGGCGGCCGCCCCCGTCCACATGGTCGTCCTGACCCGCGAGGACGACTACCACGACCGGTACCGGTCCCCGGACAAGCTGAAGATCACGGGCGGCACGGAGATCGAGTGGCCGGCGCCCTACTGGTACGTCGACGCGGGCGCCGCCGTCATGGCGCTCATGCTGGCCGCGATCGACGAGGGCCTCGACACCGCGATCTTCGGGACGACGGATGCCGCGGCGCTCCGGGAGATCCTCGGCCTGCCGGACGACCTCCGCTTCGTCGCCGTGGTGACGATGGGCTATCCCACGGAGGCACGCGACGTGGCCAGCGCCTCGTCCAGCGTCTTCAGCCGGCGCAGGAAGCCGCGGGCTGAGGTCGTCCGTTGGGAGCGCTGGTAGAGCCGGCTACTCGACCGAGAACGGCGGGTAGCGCCGCCGCACCTCGTCGACGAAGACGGCGAGGCGATCCGCCAGCGCGGAATCCTCGATCTCGAGCACGTTCTCCGCGTTCAGCTCGCCGGAGCGCGAGAGGTTGAAGCTCCCGGTGAAGATGGTGTCGTCGGCGACCGTGATCTTCGCGTGCATGAAGTCGTGGACGCTGCCGGCCTCCCACGGCGTCGAGCGCTTGCCCGAGAACGGCGCCTGCATCACCCGTTCGAGCAGCGGGAGCTTCCAGGCGACGTTGCCGTTCTGCCGCCACTGGTAGATGACTCCACGCACCTGCGGCTGGTCGACGCAGCCTGCGACGTCCACCCGGCGCTCGGAGACGATCTCGGCGAGGGTCGAGAGCACCGGCGCAGCGGTGATCACTGGCGACGCGATCCGGATCCGCCGCCTCGCCCGGCCGAGGGCCTTGCCGATCCGGTGCGAGAGGTCCTCGCCCCGCCCGGGCGTGAACCAGGCGCGCACCTCGGTGTCGCCGACCCGCACCGGGTCCGGCTCGACGAACCCGCTCTCCGCGACGGAGCCGGTCTCCCAGAGCTCGTCGAAGTTTGCGGTGAACCGCGCGGCGAGATCGCCGGAGCGGGCGACGACCACGATGTTCTCCTGCCGGTGCCACGACTCGTCCGTCCAGTTCGTCGACCCGGTCCAGACCGACTCGCCGTCCCGGACGACGTACTTGTGGTGCATGAGATCGGGGACACCGGCTATCGGCCGGACGGGCACGCCGAGGGAGTCGATCAGCTCGCCGTCCGGCTCCGGCGGCGGGGGGACCGGGATCGGATTTCGGTGGTCGAGGTTGTAGAGGAACCGGACGCGGACGCCGCGGCGGGCCGCGTCCTTGACCGCGCCGCCGACGATCACCGCGGTCTCGGTCTCGAGGTGGAAGTCGTAGTGCGCGAAGTCCAAGGAGCGCTCTGCGCCCTCGATGTACGTGGCGACCTCCCGCGCGACCTCCTCGGCCGTCTGCCCTCCGTCCGTGAGCGTCCTCACCTCGAGCACGGCACTATTCTCGCGTGGACGTGACGCTCGACCACTGCGTCATCGCCGTCTCCGACTGGGAACGCTCGAACGCCTTCTATCGCGACGTGCTCGGCGCGGAAATCCTCGAGCGCGGGTCCGGCTTCGCCTACCGGTTCGGAGCCCAGCAGCTCAACGTTCACGGCCCGGACGGCGATCCCAACCCGGTCGCACGCCGGCCGGTCGAGCCGGGGAACAGTGACCTCTGCTTCGTGTGGGAGGGCCCGATCGAGGGCGCGATCGCGCATCTTCGCCGCCTCGACGTCGAGATCGAGGAAGGGCCCGTCCCCCGCCCCGGGGCGCGCGGGCAGGGAACGAGCGTGTACTTCCGCGACCCCGACGGGTCACTCCTCGAGCTGATCTCGTACGGCTAGGAGGCGACCTTCTCGCGGACACGACCAACGGGCTTGCCCACGGCCTTCGGAAGGCGCTTGACTGCGCCGCGCCGTCTGACCAGGAGCGCCGCGGCCAGCGCCGCGCCGGCGGCTCCGCCCGCGACGAGCCAGCCTTTGCGGTTGCGGCCGTCTCCCGGCTCGGTGCGCGTCGTCAGCGCGAGCGCCATCTCCGTCGCGCCGATCGCCGCGTGCGGCAGCCAGTGGCGAATGCCCTGGCGCCGAGCGCCCGTGAGCCAGGGGGTCGCCGCGAGTGCCGCGCCGCTGACCGCGTCGACGACGAGGTGCGCCTTCACCGGCACGACGCGGACGGCGCCCGTCTCGTAGTCGGTCACGGCGCTGAGCCCGGTTCCGAGCGCGCCGGTCACGCGCGGCGCGAGCGACGAGCCGAGCGTGCCGTTCAACCGCAGCAAGTCCGGCGCCGCGACGAGGGCGGGGCCGGTGACCAGGTCGAAGACGCCGTGCGCCTTCGTGGGGATGAATCGCTTCATGCTTACCTCCTCGGAGTGTGTCGTTCACTCTCTCTTCCGACTCCCACCTCCGCCTAAACGCGGCTTCGCTCGTCGACCGGCTCGCGGGCGCGCGAATCGGGCGGACCTTCAACCAGTACGCGGCGTCCGAGGTCCGGCGCCGCAGGCTTGTCGACTACCTGGAGAGTCGCAGCGCCGCGCGCTTCCTCCTCGTCGGCGAGGCCGCCGGCTACCGCGGGGCACGCGTCAGCGGCCTCCCGTTCACTTCCGAGCGGCAGGTGAGCGGCACGGGGCCCGCGGAGGCGACGGCGACGATTGTGCACCGGTCGCTGGCCCAGCTCGGCGTCGAGGACGACGTCCTTTTGTGGAACGTGGTTCCGACGCACCCGGGCACGGCACGGACGAACCGCCGGCCGACGGCAGCCGAAGTACGTGCGTCGATGCCGTTCTTGGCCGAGCTGTTGGCGAGACGGGTCCCGATCCCGGTCGGCCGGCTTGCCCACGCGATCTTGGGCGGTCTGTACGTCCGGCACCCCTCCCACGGCGGAGCCGCGGCCTTCCATCGCGGTCTGCTGCTATCCATAGGCGGATGCGGAGTCTCCTGATCGCGGGAGCCGCGGTGGTCGTCGCCGTGGCGCTCTTCCTCGTCCTGAGGCCCGACGACTCGAACGAGCCCGAGGCGAGCCCAGCGACCACGACGACCACGGCGAGGACCACCGTCGAGACGACGTCGACCGTCCCGGCGCGCGTGCAGATCACGGTTCGGGACGGCCTTCCCGCGGGAGGCGTCCGCCGCGTCACGGTCGCGAAGGACCGGCGCGTGATCCTCCTCGTCACCTCCGACGTGACCGACGAGGTTCACCTCCACGGCTACAACCTCATGCGCGACGTCGGGCCGGGACAGCCCGCACGGATCGCCTTCCGCGCGACGATCGTCGGCACCGTCGAGGCCGAGCTCGAGGATCGCGGCGTGCAGATCGCGCAGATCACCACCAAGCCGTGATCGGCCCTCTGCCGCTCGCGCACGGCATCGGCCAGATCCAGGATCTGCCGATCCCGCGGTGGATGTTCTACTACGCGGCCTCCCTGACCCTCGTCCTCTCGTTCGTCGCCCTCGGCGTCCTCTGGAAGGAGCCGCGGCTCACGACCGGGGAGCGGGGCCGGCCGCTTGCCGAGAGATGGCAGCGCGTGATCCTCTGGCCCGGCTGGCGGATCCTGCTCGGTGGGTTCTCCGCCGGGCTCCTCGTCGTCGTCTGGCTCGCGGCGCTCGTCGGCCGGCCCGACGCCGCCGACAACATCGCGCCCGTCTTCATCTGGGTCATCTTCTGGCTGGGCCTCGTCCCGCTCATCGTCGTCTTCGGGAACCTCTGGAGCGTGCTCAACCCGTGGCGGGCCGTCGCCGACGCGGTGGCCTGGGCCTGGGCGCGGCTCGGCAAGTCGTGGGAGCCGGCAGCCACATACCCGGAGCGTGTCGGCCGCTGGCCGGCCGCCGCGCTCCTCCTCGCCTTCGCGACGCTGGAGCTCGCCTGGCCCCGCTCCGCCGAGCCCCGGACGCTCGCGCTCGCGATCGTCGTCTACAGCTGGATCACCTGGGCCGGGATGTTGATCTTCGGCCGTCGGGCCTGGCTCGAGAACGGGGAGGCCTTCAACGTCTACTTCGGCCTCCTCTCGCGGATCTCGGCGTTCGCCGTACACGAGGTGGACGGCCGTCGGCGGGTGGTCGTGCGACCGCCGCTGTCGGGTCTCGCGCTCGGAGACTCGCGCCACGGCACCGTCGCCTTCGTGTCGGTCATGCTCGGATCGGTCGCCTTCGACGGCCTCAGCCGGGCGACCTGGTGGCAGGACCGGCTCTACAACGTGGAGGCGCGGTACATCGTCGAGTCGCCGACGAAGGCCGACTTCGCCTCCCTCGGCTTCAATCTCCTCGGCCTCATCGTCGCCGTCTGCCTCATCGGCCTCTTCTACTCGCTGGCGATCCTCGCCGCGAAGGCGATCGGCCACACGGACGTGCCGCTTGCGGGCGCCTTCATCGGGAGCCTCGTGCCGATCGCGCTCGCCTACGTGGTCGCGCACTACTTCACGCTCCTCGTCGAGACCGGTCAGGACATCGTCTACCTCGTCTCGGACCCCTTCGGGAAGGGCTGGAACCTCTTCGGGACCGCCGACTTCCAGCCGAGCAGGAACGTTGTCTCGGCGAACACCGTCTGGTACGTCCAGGTCGGCGTGCTCGTTGCCGGCCACGTCCTTGGGCTCGTCGTCGCGCACGACCGCGCGATCTCGCTGTTCTCCTCCGCCCGCACCGCGATCAGGACGCAGTACGCGATGCTCGCGCTCATGGTCCTCTACACCTGCACCGGCCTGTGGCTGCTCTCCTCGGGCTAGTACCGCTCTTCGCCCACGGCGGTGTCGCCGGCGCCGTCGTCGAGAGCCTGGCGGCGCTGACGATCGTCGTGATCGCGCTGGCCGTCTGGGTCGGGGGCCGGAAGGACGGCGAAGAGCGCTGATTGCTACAAGGCGCCGACTCGGCGGCACCGACCAGAAGAGGCCCGGCGGCGTTGCCGGCGGGCCGCTGCTATCCTCCGGCGGCGCGCGGACTGCTGGTCCGCGTTCTTCCGTATGGGCAAAACGTGGAACGCAAAGCCGGGCGAGGTCGATCGCCGCTGGTACGTTGTGGACGCCGAGGGCCAGACCCTCGGGCGCCTGGCGACGCGCATCGCCGACACGCTCCGCGGCAAGCACAAGGCCCAATACACGCCGCACGTGGACACCGGTGACTTCGTGATCGTCGTGAACGCCGAGAAGATCGCGGTCACCGGGAAGAAGCTGGACGAGAAGCTCTACCACCGGCACTCGGGCTACCCCGGTGGTCTCCGGACGCGCACGCTGCGCGAGCAGCTCGACCGGCGCCCGACGGAGGTGCTGCGCAAGGCGGTCAAGGGGATGCTCCCGCGCAACCGCCTCAGCCGCGGGCAGCTGACGAAGCTCAAGATCTACGCTGGGCCCGAGCATCCGCACGAGGCGCAGAATCCGCAGCCGCTGCCGGAGGAGGTCAAATGAGCGAGAGGGCGCAGTACCAGGGGACCGGGAAGCGGAAGACCTCGATCGCCCGCGTGATCCTTCGCCCCGGCGACGGAACGTCGTGGATCAACGGCCGGACGCTCGAGGAGTACTTTCCGCGGGCGACGCACCGTGTGACACTGCTCGCGCCGCTGAAGGTCGCCGGCGCCGAGGGCACGTACGACCTCCGTGTCCGGGTCGAAGGCGGCGGGCCGACGGGCCAGGCGGAGGCGATCCGCCACGGCCTCGCCCGAGCCCTTGTCGAGGCCGACCCGGAGCTCCGGGTGCCGCTCAAGCGCGAGGGCTTCCTGACGCGCGACGCGAGGATCGTCGAGCGCAAGAAGGCCGGCCTGCACAAGGCGCGCAAGGCCCCGCAGTTCTCCAAGCGCTGACCGACCCCGCTTAGAGTTCGCCACTTGGCGCGCCGCTATTTCGGCACCGATGGCGTCCGCGGGATCGTCGGCGAGACGCTGACACGCGACCTGGTCGAGCGGCTCGGGCGGGCCGCCGCGCTCTGGTCCGGGGTCGGCCGCGTCTTCATCGGCCGCGACACGCGCGAGTCCGGCCCCATGCTCGAGCAGGCGTTCGCCGAGGGCGTGGCCTCGGCCGGGGGCCACGCCGTGCTCGGCGGCGTCCTCCCGACGCCGGCCGTCGCCCTGCTCGCGCTCGACCTCGGCGTCGTCGTCTCGGCGTCGCACAACCCGCCCGAGTACAACGGCATCAAGTTCTTCGACGCCGAGGGGCGAAAGCTCACCGACGCGGCAGAGGAGTCGATGGAGGCGCTGCTCGACGAGCCGCCGCGGGGGAAGCCGGGGCCGATCGACCACGTCGAGATCGCCGCCGACAGCTACATCGAGCACGTCCTCGAGCGCTTCGGCTCCCACCTGGGCGGGCTGACGATCGCGGTCGACTGCGCGAACGGCGCGTACTCCGGGATCGCGCCGGCGGCGTTCCGGCGCCTGGGCGCCGAGGTCGTCCCGCTCGCCGACAAGCCGGACGGCACGAACATCAACGTCGGCTGCGGCGCCACCAACCTCGCCCTCCTTCAACGCACGGTCGTCGAGAGCGGCGCGGATCTCGGGGTCGCGTTCGACGGCGACGGCGACCGCATGCTCGCCGTGGACGGCGACGGCCGGGCCGTCGACGGCGACGAGATCCTCGCAATCCTCGCCCTCCACCTGGACGTCGACACCGTCGTCGTGACCGTGATGACGAACATGGGGCTCCACCGCCTGATGGGTGAGCACGGCATCCGCGTGGTGACGACGGACGTGGGCGACCGCTACGTCCTGGAGGCGCTTCGCCGCGAGCACGCGGTTCTCGGCGGGGAGCAATCTGGCCACCTCATCTGCCTCGACGGGCACGTCACAGGCGACGGGCTCGCGGCTGCTCTGCTCCTCTGTCGCGCGATCGAAGGCAGGACGCTGGCCGAAGCGGCCGCGGT
Organism: Gaiellaceae bacterium; assembly: GCA_035711385.1. Taxonomy (GTDB): domain Bacteria; phylum Actinomycetota; class Thermoleophilia; order Gaiellales; family Gaiellaceae; genus JACDAN01. The sequence goes on along the minus strand of DASTCG010000094.1, from coordinate 10,515 downwards.
CATGCCTCGTTTCGCGCAGGCGAAGGAGAACATCGCCACGCGGGTCACATCGCTTCCGGACGAGCTCCACCAGCGGATCGTCCGGCTCAACCGCGAGCTCGACGGAGGGGCCCGCGTCCTCGTTCGCCCATCGGGGACCGAACCTCTGGTCAGGGTTCTCGCCGAGGCCGAAAACGAGCGAGAAGCGAGCTCCCTCTGTGCTAGAGTCACGGCTCTCGTTCGTCGGGAGCTCGGCTAGTCGACCGCGAAGAAGGGGTCGTCCGCAGCCGGGCTCTTGTGCGTTTTCGGGGGTAACGGCCAGACAAGGGAGGTCCCGGGTGTGCGGCATCATCGGATACGTCGGGCCGAGACCAGCGAAGGAGCTCCTCCTCCAGGGACTCGAGCGCCTGGAGTACCGCGGCTACGACTCCGCCGGGATCGCGCTCCTCGAGGACGACGGCCTCGAGTACGTCCGCGCAGTCGGCAACCTCCAGTTCCTGAAGCGGGCCGTCTCAAGCAACGGCTCGGACTCCAGCACGGGGCTCGGGCACACGCGCTGGGCCACGCACGGCGCGGTGACGGAGGGCAACGCCCATCCGCTCACCGCCTGCGACGACGGCCGGCTCGCGATCGTCCTCAACGGCATCGTGGAGAACTACCGCGAGCTGAAGGCGAGGCTTGCCGAGGACGGTCACGTCTTCAGCTCCGAGACGGACGCCGAGACCGTCGCCCACCTGATCGAGTCGCACTACGACGGTGACCTCACGGACGCCGTCGTCAAGACCTTCGCCGAGCTCGAAGGGCACTTCACCTTCGTCGTCATCCACCACGACCACCCGGACCTCCTCGTCGGCGCCCGTCATCAGACGCCGCTCGTCGTCGGGCTCGGGAAGGGCGAGAACTTCCTCGCCTCGAACGCTGCCGCGTTCCTGGGTGAGACGCGCTGCGTCGTCTTCCCCGACGACGGCGACGTCGTGGCCATCACCCCCGACTCGGTGACGTTCGCGCGCGCCGACGGCAAGCCCGTCGAGCACGAGCCGCTCGAGCTCGACTGGGACGACGAGAGCGCCGAGAAGGGCGGCTACGAGACCTTCATGCTCAAGGAGATCTACGAGCAGCCGGAGTCGATCGCGGAGACGATCGGCGACCGCACGCGCCACGGGAAGCTCGTCCTCGAAGGGCTCGGGATGGACCAGCGCCGGCTCGACGACCTACGCCGCATCGTGATCCTCGCGTGCGGGACGGCATACCACGCCGGCGTCGTCGGCCGCTACGTGCTCGAGGAGTGGGCCCGGATCCCCGTCGAGCCGGACATCGCCTCCGAGTGGATCTACCGGAACCCGGTCATCGACGAGAACACGCTCGTGATCGGGATCTCGCAGTCCGGCGAGACCCGGGACACGGTCCAGGCGATGCAGCTCGCCCGCGAGCACGGCGCCCATACGGTGGCGATCACGAACATGATGGGCTCGCACATCACGCGCGAGGTCGACTCGACGCTCTTCACGCGGTGCGGGCTCGAGGTCGGCGTCGCCGCCTCGAAGACGTTCACGGCCCAGGTGGCGCTGATCTACCTCCTCGGCCTGAAGCTTGCCCAGATGCGGGAGACGCTTCCGCCCGACGAGATCGAGTTCATCGTCGACCAGGTGTACGCGCTTCCGGACAAGATCGCCGCGTTTCTGGACGGCGACCATCCCGTCGACGAGATTGCGCAGCGCTTCTACGAGCGCGACTTCTTCCTGTACCTCGGCCGCCACATCGGGCTTCCCGTCGCCCTCGAAGGAGCGCTGAAGCTCAAGGAGATCTCCTACATCCCCACCGACGCCTACTCCGCCGGCGAGATGAAGCATGGCCCGATCGCGCTGCTCGAGGAGGGGACGCCGGTCGTCGTCGTCGCGACGAAGATCCACGTCTACGACAAGATCGTCTCCAACATTCAGGAGACTCGGGCGCGCGGCGCGCATGTGATCGCGATCGCCACGGACGGGAACGAGGACATCCAGCACCACGCCGACGACGTGATCTACGTCCCGCGGACGCCGGCATTCCTGCAGGCGGCGCTCGCCGTGGTGCCGCTCCAGCTCCTCGCCTATCGCATCGCCCGCCTCCGCGGGCTGAACGTCGACCAGCCGCGGAACCTGGCGAAGACCGTCACGGTCGAATAACCCCTTCGAGGGACGCCTTCCGCGGTGCCGTCGCGGAGGATGCGAGCGTGGCTGCGGCAGTCACCGGGCGACAGCTCCTGCTCGCCGCCTCCGGCGTGTCGTATGCAGTCGTCTTCGCCGCGTTCCTCCTCTACGAGCGGCCCGGGCTCGGACTCGCGCATTTCTTCTACCTCTCCATCGCGACGACCGCGATCGCGACCGGGCCGAGGATCGGCGCGCTGGCGGGACTCGGTGCGACGGGGCTGTACGCGCTCGCGATCGTCCTCAACCCGACGATCCCGTCCGCCGAGGTCCTCACCGCCAGCACGGCGATCCGTTGCGTCACCTTCGTCTCGATCGGCTGGGTGATCGGCTCCTTCGCCGGCCGTAACCGGGCGATGCTCGAGGAGCTCCGCATCCTGGCCGAGCGAGACCTCCTCACCGGGCTGCCGAACACCCGTGCTTTCGAGGCGGCGATCACGAAGCGGCTCGAGGAGGGAAGGCCGTTCGCGCTGCTGCTCGCCGACATGGACGCGCTCAAGGAGCTCAACCACGAGTCCGGGCCGTCGGCGGGCAACGAGGCGCTCCGCCAGGTCGCCGACCGTCTCTCGCGCTCGCTCTCGCCGGAGGACCAGGTCGCCCGGGTCGGCAGCGACGAGTTCGCGGTGCTCGCCTCGTGCCAGACGCTCGACGACGCCGCCGATCTCAGCACGCGCCTCGAGTGGGTCCTCTCCTCGCAGGGGACGAAGGCGACCTTCGGCTGGGCCGTCCACCCGCAGGAGGGCGACAACGCGCTCGCCGTCTACCGCGCGGCCAGCGAGCGCCTGTATGCACGCAAGGTCATGCGCGGGTACGTGCGCGGCCAGGCGCAGCGGCCGCGGGCCGTCTCTTAGCTCTCCGGCCGCCGCCGTAACTGCTTCGTCTCGCTGCGGCGGCGCTTCTGGTCGAGCCGGCGCTCGGTCGCGGCTGCTGTGGGCCTGGTGGCCCGACGGGGGCGCTCGACGCGCAGGGCGTCACGAAGCGACTCGACGAGGCGCTCGACGGCGAGCTCGCGGTTGCGCGCCTGGCTGCGCTCGTCCTGCGCCACCGAGCGGAGCACCGGCCCCGCCTTGCGCACGACGCGCTCCTTCTGCGTCTCGGTGAGGCCGGTCGAGCGCTCGACGTCGAAGACCGCCTCGACTCGCGTCTCGGTCTTCTGGGCGTGCTGGCCGCCCGGTCCGCTCGGCCGGGAGAAGCGCAGCTCGATCTCCGACACGGGGATCGCGACCGTCCTCGTCACCTGAATAGACTCGCCGTCCATGGCCGCAATTCTGCTGGACGTCGACGGCGTCCTCCACGTCTCGGGCGTGCCGATTCGCGGCGCCCCGGAGGCGGTCGCGCGACTGCGCGAGAACGGGCACCGCCTCCGGTTCGTCACGAACAACACCACGCAGTCGAGGCGGACGCTGGTCGCAGCGCTTCGCTCCATCGGCTTCGAGCTCGAGGAGGAGGAGCTCCAGACGACCGCGGTGGCGGCGGCACGCGCCCTCGCCGGCAAACGCGTCCTCGCGCTGACGATGGCGGCGGTGCTGGAGGACCTCGGCGACGTCGAGCTCGTCGGCGAGGACGCCGAGGCCGTGCTTCTCGGCGGCGCGGACGAGACCGACGAGACGAGCCGGGTGTTCTCGTACATGAACCTCGCACGCGCCTTCGCGGAGCTCGAGCTGGGCGCCGAGCTCTACTGCCTGCACAAGAACCGCTGGTGGCAGACCGCCCGAGGGCCGCTCCTCGACTCGGGCTGCTTCGTCGCCGGGCTCGAGTACGCCGCCGACGTGGAAGCGACGGTGGTCGGGAAGCCCAGCGGGCCCTACTTCACGGCCGCGCTGGAGGCTCTCGACGCCGACCCCGAGATGACGTGGATGGTCGGCGACGACATCGAGGCCGACGTCGCAGGCGCGCAGCAGCACGGTCTGAAGACGGTTCTCGTCCGCACCGGCAAGTTCCGGCCCGACGCCGTGGAGCGGGGGATGACGCGGCCGGACGCGATCCTGTCCTCGATTGCCGACTTCCCCCGCTGGCTCGAAGAGGCGTGACCCGGGTCGGCGTCGACATGATCGAGATCGGCCGGATCCGAGAGGCACTCGACCGGTACTCGGGCTTTCGCGACCGCTGCTTCACCGCTGCGGAGCAGGCCTACTGCGACGCGCGGCCGAATCCCGCGCAGCACTACGCCGCACGCTTCGCCGGCAAGGAGGCGGTCGGCAAGGCGCTCGGGCTGGGTGTCGCGCGGCTCTTCGCCTGGCGCGACATCGAGATCGCCGGCCGGCCGAAGCCGACCGTGAGGCTTTCCGGCCGGGCGGCCCGCTGGGCCGAACGCGTCGATGCCGGGCCGATCGACCTCTCGATGTCGCACTCGCGCGAGCTCGCGAGCGCCGTCTGCGTGGTGGCCGAACGGGATGTCGGAACCGTTTGAGCCGCTGTACACCGCCGCGGAGATGCGGACGGCGGAGGAGGGCCACGACGTCGAGGAGCTGATGCGGCGCGCGGGCGCCGCGGTCGCGGACGAGGTGCTGCGCCGGTATCCAGAGGCGCGCTCGTTCGCCGCGGTGTGCGGCGGGGGCGCCAACGGCGGCGACGGGCGGATCGCGGCCGAGCTCCTCCGCGCGGCCGGGTGGGAGGAACGGTCGCTCGGCGAGGCGGACGTCGTCCTCGACGCGCTCTTCGGCACCGGGTTCCGGCCGCCGCCCCGGGACGAGGCCGCCGCCCAGATCCGGGCGATCAACGAGTCGGGGACGCCGGTGGTCGCCGTCGACATCCCCTCCGGCGTGGACGGGTCCACCGGAGAGGTTCCGGGCGACGCCGTCGAGGCGGTGGTGACCGTCACGTTCCACGGCCGCAAGGTCGGACACGCGGTGGCCCCGGGCCGGTTCCGGGCCGGCGAGGTCGTCGTCGCGGACATCGGCCTCGAGCACCGGCCGACCGAGCATGCGCGCGTGCTGCCCGAGATCGCTCGGCTCGTCCCGCGGCGCCGGCCGGGCGACACGAAGTACACAGCGGGCTCGGTGCTCGTCGTGGGTGGGTCGCCGGGGATGACGGGCGCGGTCACGCTGACCGCCGAGGCCGCGTTCCGGTCAGACGCCGGCTACGTGGCGGTCGCCGCGCCGCCGGAGTCGCTGCCCGTGATCGAGACGCGGTTGCGGGAGGCGGTCAAGCGCCCGCTCGACGAGGTCTGGAAGGGAGTCGAGCGCGCCACCGCTCTGGCAATCGGCCCCGGGCTCGGCCCCGAGCGGCACGATCTCGTCCATCGGCTCCTGAAGGAGACCGACCTGCCGGCCGTGATCGACGCCGACGGCCTCCGCGAGCTCCGGCCGTTCGAGCGAGACGGGCCGACCGTGCTCACCCCACACTCGGGCGAGCTGGGTCGGTTGCTCGGCGAGGAGTCGTCGTGGGTCGATGCGCACCGCCTGCAGGCGCTGCGCCGTGCCGTGGAAGCCTTCCGGTGCGTCGTGATCCTCAAGGGCGAAGGCACGCTCGTGGGCGCGCCCGGGGAGGGGCCGCTCGTTGCCGGCGGAGCCGCGCCTCTCGCCACGGCGGGCACCGGCGACGTCCTCACCGGCGTCGTCGCCGCGTTTCTGGCCAAGGGCATGGAGCCGAGGACGGCCGCCGCGGCTGCCGTCCGCGTCCATACGGACGCGGTGGCCGCGTCGGGCCGCCGGTCGGGCCTGGTCGCCGGCGACCTGCTCGAAGGCATTCCGCGAGTCCTCGATGCACAGGTCTGAGGTCACGATCGACCTCGGCGCGGTGCGCCGCAACACCCGCCGGCTCCTCGAGGCGCTCGAGGGAGCGGCGCTGTGGGCGGTCGTCAAGGCGAACGGCTACGGCCACGGCGCGGTCGACGTCGCGGGTGCGGCGCTCGGCGAGGGCGCGTCGGCGCTCTGCGTCGCCACCGTCGCCGAGGGGCTCGAGCTGCGCGAGGAGTTCGCCGGCGTGCGCATCGTGGTCATGGGCCCGTCTGCGGGGCGGGAGATCGCGCTCGCCCGCGAGGCCGAGCTCGAGCTTGCGCTCTGGGAGCTGCCGGTTCCCGAAGGCGTCCGCGTCCACCTGAAGCTGGACACAGGGATGGGCCGTTGGGGTCTTTCAGAGCTGCCGGAGCCGAGCGCGGAAGTCGTCGGGCTCATGACCCACCTTGCGACGGCGGACAGCGACCCGGAGTTCACCCGGGTGCAGGCCGCCCGGTTCGCCGAGGCGACGGCGCCGTACGCACACCTCGTCCGCCACGCCGCCAACAGTGCCGCCGTCCTCCGGCTCCCGGAGGCGAGGTTCGACGCCGCCCGGTGCGGGATCGCGCTCTACGGCCTCTCGCCCTTCGGCGGCGATCCGGCCGACGACGGTCTCGAGCCGGCGCTCCGCTGGGAGAGCCGCCTTGCGCAGGTCAAGCGGTTGCGGGCCGGCGAGAGCACTGGCTACGGACGCCGCTTCGTCGCCGAGTCCGACACCTGGATCGGCATCGTTCCGGTCGGGTACGCCGACGGGTTCCGCCGGGACATGACCGGCACGGACGTGGCGATCGGGAGCAGGCGCTGCCGGGTCGTCGGCACGGTCTCGATGGACGCAATCGCAGTCCGCCTCGACGAGGAGCTGGCGGTGGACACGCCGGTGACGCTGATCGGCGACGGCGTGCTCGCCGAGGAGCACGCTCGGGTCGCAGGCACGATCAACTACGAGATCGTCTCCCGGATCGAATCGGGCTCTCTGCGGGCGCGGAGAACCGTCGTCGATGGCTGAGAGGCTTCAACATGATGATGTTGAAGCCTCTTGAGCTCGCCCGCGAGGTTCTCGGCAGCGACGAGGCGTGGGTCGTCGGCGGCGCGATCCGGGACGAGCTGCTCGCTCGCGAGGTGGTCGACCTCGACATCGCTTGCCGGGATCCGGAGCGGACCGCCCGGCGCTACGCGCGCCGCGCGGAGGGCGCTCCGTTTCCGCTCTCCGAGCGGCACGGCGCCTGGCGCGTCGCCCTGTCGGCTGGGCGGACGGTCGACTTCACGCCGCTCCCCGGAGGGATCGACGACGATCTCGCGACGAGGGACTTCACGATCAACGCGATCGCGCGGCCGCTTGCAGGCGGCAACCCGATCGATCCCTTCGGCGGTCTCCCCGACCTGGAGCGTCGCGTGTTGCGGGCCGTCGGGCCGGATGTTTTCCGGGACGATCCGCTCCGTCTCTTGCGCGCCGTGCGGCTCGAGGACGAGCTCGGCTTCGCGCTGGATCCCGAGACGGAGAGGTTGGTGCGGGCCGATGCGGGTCTCGTCGACCGCCCGGCGGGCGAGCGGATCCTGGCCGAGCTCGAGCGGCTGAGCCCGGCCGGCTACGAGCGGCTGGACGAGCTGGGCTTGCTCGGGCTGCTCGGCGGCTCGCTGGAGCGACTGTCGCGCCTCGGGGAAGCGACGCCCGAGCTGCGTCTCGTCGCCGTCTTCGGCGACGGGGTCCGCCGCTTCCCGATCTCGAACGACCTGCGGCGCTACGCAGCGGCGCTGCTGCGGGCTCGGCTGCCCGAGGACCGCTCGCCGCGGGCGATCCACCGCTTCCGGAGGGCGACGGAGCCGTGGGCGGTGGACGCCGCGCGGTTCGCGGGCGGCGACGAGAAGCTCGAGCGCGCGATCGAGGTTGCGCGCGCGAATGATCCCGAGGCGCCGCTCGTCCGAGGCGACCAGCTCGGCCTCCCGCCCGGGCCTGAGGTTGGCGCCTGGCTGGAGCGGATCGCGGAGGAGCGGGCGGCAGGCACGATCTCCACCCGCGAGGAGGCGCTCGAGCTCGTCCGGCACGGCGCGGACGCGAGCGAACGCCGGCGCTGATCCGGCGCGAAGGCGTCACCCATGCGCGCGCCCGCCGGCGCTACGCTCGCAGCGGGGAGGAGGCTGGGCGCGCCTGACCTAGACCACGGTTCGCCTGGAGGCGCCTAGCCCTTCCACTTGACGGTGCAGCCGACTGCGCGCGTCTCGGTCACAGGCGGGTCGCGGTCGGCGAGCAGCGCCTCGATCGCGTCGCGCAGGTAGCGCTCGCCGACCTCGCTCTCCTCGCGGCTGTCGTCGATCGCGCCGTGGTAGACGAGGCGACGGTCCCGGTCGAAGAGGAAGACCTCGGGCGTCCGCTCAGGCCCATACTGCCGGGCGACGGACTGGTCTTCGTCGTACAGGTAGTCGAAGTTGAACCCCTGCTCCCGCGCCCGCGCCTCCATGGCCTCGAACGAGTCCGCGGGATAGTTCTCCGCATCATTCGAGTTGATCGCCACGAGGCGGAAGCCGCGATCGCCGTACTCCTCTTGGAGCGCGTTCATGCGCCCCTCCCACGCGATCACGTACGGGCAGTGGTTGCAGGACCAGACGACGGCGAGCACCGGTACGCCGGAGTAGTCGTCGAGCGAGTGGTTGCGGCCGTCGACGCCGGGAAGGTCGAACGGCGGCGCCTCCGTGGCGAGCATCAGGCTCATGCGAGGGCCTCCTCGAGCTGTTCGCGGGACGGAATCGGCGAGACGCGGCCGTCGGGCCGCCGGTAGATCCGGCAGCTGAGCGATGGAGGCCCGTCGCCGCCGGCCGGATCGACGTCGCGGCCGTCGACGCGGATCGTGGGCGAGCCGGGAAAGCGCAGCTCCTCGGCCTCCTCTCTCGTCGCGACGTGCGTAACACGCATCTCGACTTCGAGCCCCCGCTGCCGGAGGACGTCCTCGAGGAGCTCACGCGCCTCGGGGTACGAGGGGCAACCCTCCCAGTAGAGGAGCTCGACGGTCACCCAAGGGACGTTACCGCCGGCGGGCCAGCAGACGGCTGACGAGCCCCGGAGCGAGCGCCTGGGCGACTGCCGGCACGCGGTACCAGCCGGGTACGAAGATTTCGGGCCGGTCGCGCTCGACGGCGGAGACGATCCGCCGGGCCGTGTACTCGGGAGTGACCACCGCCCGCTCGAGCAGCCGGTTCCCGAGGACGCCGCGCTGCGGGAAGCCGGGCGTCTCGACGAAGCCGGGGTTCGCGGTGTGGACGTGGATCCCGCGCCGCCGGAGCGTCGCAGCCTGCGATCGGGAGAAGCCGACGAGTGCGTGCTTGGTCGCCGCGTACAGCCCCGGGGGCACGGCGACCGTCCCGGCGACGGAGGCGACGTTGACGACGTGCGCCGGGCGCGACGCCTCGAGCGCCGACAGGAACGCGCGCAGGCACCACACCGCGCCGAGGAAGTTGATCCGGACGAGCGCCTCGATCCACTCGGGATCGGTGTCGACGAAGCCGCGCCGGCGGGGATCACCCGGCGTCCGGCCCGAGAGCCCGGCGTTGTTCACGAGCAGCCCGATCCGCGGATGACGCTCGGTCACGCCGACCGCCATCCGGTCGACCGCCGCGCGGTCGCCGATGTCGCAGACCTCGTGCTCGCCGCCGATCTCCCCGGCGACAGCGCGCAGGCGGTCCTCGTTCCGCGCGACGAGCACGCAGTGCCAGCCCCTCTCCGCGAGCCGGCGGGCGACGGCGGCCCCGATGCCGGAGCTGCCGCCGGTGACGACTGCTACCGGCACACGCGCACGACCCGCGTCGCCTCGACGCGCTTCCCGCCGATGCGCACCACCGCGCGAAGCGTGTGCAGCCCGCGCTTGGTCTTCCCGGTTCGCCACGTGGAGGAGTACAGGCCCGCGACGTTGCGCCGCAGCGAACGGATGTGGCGCCTGCCGTCGAAGAAGCGAGCGGTGCGCGCCTTCCCTGCCGGGCCGGCGACCACGAGGAGCGGAGCACTGCGCGCGACGCACGTCCGGCTCCGCGGCATCAGCCACGTGAGGGTAGGCCCGGAGACGACGCGAAGGCGGGACGCTTTGACCCGCGTGTTCGGCATCAGATCGCGGCCGTAGACGTCGGCGTTCTTCGCCTCCTGGTAGTCGGCCGTCTGGAAGGCCACGCGCCGCCGGCCCGCTCCGATCCTCGGCGCGGCGTCGGGGAGCGGGAAGAGCGCGACGCCGGAGAACGGGTCGTAGGCGGCGGCGCCGATCAGCACGCGGCCGTAGTTGAAGACGAGCGAGAACGGATCCACGCCGGCGCCCGTGTCGAGCGTCTGGATCGCGATCGTCGGGCGGCCCGCGCTCACACGCGTCGTGAGCAGGCGGACGGTCGGCGGCCGCATGTCGTTCACCCAGGAGCGCAGGCGGTACGACCCGGCTCGCCGCTGATTCGTGAACTCGTCGCGGCCCGAGTCGACGGCGACGTAGTAGCGCCCGGGCTGGGCGAAGTTCGCGCCCGCCGCGCCGATCGGGAGGCGGTAGCCCGGCGTGAAGCCGTTGATGTTCGTCGGCGTCCCGACGTAGCCCACGACCGAGTTCTCGTCCTTCGCGCTGAGGAAGAACGGGTCGATCGCGGCAGCGGGAGAGGAGCTGACGACCGCC
>DASTCG010000093.1:0-6698 GCA_035711385.1 Gaiellaceae bacterium | reverse complement strand
GCGCATGCGATCGCCTGGGCACGGCAGCGCCACCATCTGCCGGCGAGCGAACGTCTCGACTTCGATCGTCCGTTTGCGATCGTGCTCCGGCGAGCGCTCGCTCAGACGCTCGGCTAGACCCGCGGAGCGCTCGCGCCGCCGCCTGCGATCCCTTCGACCCGTCGGGCGCCCACGAGCAGACACACGACCCCTCATTACCCGCAACGGCCGGCCGCTGGCCGCCGACGGGTACCCGCAGGTGACCGCGCTGGCACGATGCAGCCCGTGCGACGCGTCGCAGCAGCATCCGTCCTCGTGGTGCTCGCGGGCGGAATCGCAGGCTGGCAGCTCTCCCGATCCGAGGGCGCGGTCCGGGCGGACCGCTTCGACGAGCAGGCCGCGTGGGCGTTCCTCAAGGGCCAGGTCGCGCTCGGCCCGCGGCCAGCCGGCTCGCGACAGTCACGCCGCTTGGCCGAGCTGCTCCGGAGCTCGATCCCCAACGGGCGCTTCCAGCCGGTGCCGGGAGGGCTCCGGAACGTCGTCGGCACGATCCCGGGGCGTAATCCGCGCCGCAAGGTCGTCCTCGGCGCCCATTACGACACGAAGGATCTCGCGGGCTTCGTCGGAGCGAACGACGGCGCCTCGGGGACTGCGGTCGTCCGCCAGCTCGCTCGGACGATCAAGCCGCGGCAGCTCGGCCCGACACTGATCGTCGTCTTCTTCGACGGCGAGGAGGTGCCGAGGGGCCGCCCGGACTCCCAGTTCGAGCGCTACGGGCTGCGCGGCAGCAAGGTCGCCGCGCGGGCCTTCCGGACCGCGCAGGCGGCGGTCGTGCTCGACTTCGTCGGCGACCGCGAGCTCGCGGTCCCGCGCGAGCAGTTCTCCGACCGGCGGCTGTGGGCGAAGCTCCGCGCGGCCGCCGAGCGGACAGGCTTTGCGCAAGCCTTCCCGGCCCGCGAGCAGGGCGCCGTCCTCGACGACCACGTCCCTTTCATCCGGCGCGGCGTGCGGGCGATCGACCTGATCGACTTCGACTTCGACTGCTGGCATGAACGCTGCGACAACCTGACCGCCGTCTCCAAGGACAGCCTCGACGCCACGGGCGAGACGGTGCTCGCATTCCTCGCCCGCCTGTGAGCGAGCGCCTCCTCACCTGGCGCGAGCTGAACCGCGCGCTCCTCGCGCGCCAGCTCCTCCTCGAGCGCGGAGCTCTCTCGATCCCGAAGGCGCTGGAGCGGATCGGCGGGATCCAGGCGCAGTACGCGCCGTCCATGTACATCGGGCTCTGGTCCCGTCTCGACGGCCTGGAGCGCAACGCGCTCACCCGCGCGCTCGAGCGGCGCGCCGTCGTGCAGGCGACGATGATGCGGGCGACCATCCATCTCGTCTCTCGTGCCGACTACTGGCCGCTCACGGCCGGGATCCGCGACGAGCGGCGAGCGTGGTGGGAGCGGGTGCACAAGCAGGCCGACCCGAAGCGGGCTCGCGCGACCGCGAAGAAGCTTCGGGCCATGCTCGCCGGGCGGCCGCGGAGGTGGAAGGAGATCCAGGAGCGGTTCGGCCGGACGGAAGCGCTCGCCGCGGCCCAGTACGTCGACCTCGTCCGCGTCCCTCCGTCGGGAACCTGGGAGCAGCGGCGCGCCGACCTCTACGGGCTCGCCGAGGAGTGGGTCGGGCCGGACGAGGCGGACCCGGATCTGGGGCTGGAGCTTCTGCTGCGGCGGTATCTCGCAGCCTTCGGCCCCGCGACCGCCGCCGACGCGGCCGACTTCGGCATGGTCTCGATCGGGCGCGTGCGAGCCGTCCTCGGGCGGATGCAGCTCCGCCGCTACCGCGACGAGGACGGCAGAGAGCTCGTCGACCTTCCGCGCGCCCCGCTTCCTCCCGCCGAGACGCCCGTGCCGCCGCGCTTCCTCCCGGTCTGGGACGCCACGCTCCTCGTCCACGCTCGGCGCACGCGGATCCTCCCGGAGGAGCACCGATCGAAGGTCTTCAACACGAAGACGCCGAACTCGGTCAACACGTTTCTCCTCGACGGCCAGGTCGCGGGCACCTGGCGGCACGAGAACGGCCGCGTCGAGATCGAGCCGTTCGCCAGCATTCCGCGGGCGGCGCGCAAGGAGCTCGACGAGGAGGCGGAGCGCCTCGCCGCGTTCCACTCCTAGGTTGATCACCGAAACGAAGAAGATTCGCTCGCGGCAGCTGTTCGTTCCCAGCCGGAGACGGAATTCCAAAGGCGCCGGGGAGGCGCGTCGGGCGGCCCGCGGGGTCTCAGTTCCGCGAGCGCCCCGCCGCGTCCCCCTGACGCTGCCGCAGCTCCCCGGCGCGCCGTGGAGTTGTATCCCTTACCAGGTGAGCTTCTCGTCTCCTCACCATGTTGATTTCCAGACATCCACGCCGGGAGCCGTTTGGCGGTGCCGCTCTCGCGGGCGACCAGAGTTCGGGCCCATACCTGCCGCACGCCAAGCCCCGTTGCACGATTGGAGGCCGTGAAGCAGGACTCGGCCCCATCGTCGACGCACGCGGAGGTGCGAAATGCCGGTCTACGAGCTGGAGATCCTCGAGCCGAGGGGCGGAGTGACGCGCGGCGAGCACGCCTCGAGCGAACGCGCCCGGTACGACGTCGGCGATACGTTCGAATACGAGGGGCGCACGTTGCGCGTCAGGCTGCTCGAGGAGACCGAGTACACGGGTACCGATCAACGCCTCGTCTGCGCCCCCGAATAAGTCGCCGGCCCGTCCAGCCTTGGTTGGACGGCGTGCTCGCGGAGGTCAGCCGTTAGCCCTCAAACTCCAGGTGGACTGAGAGCGGTCTTGCGCGAGGTCGAGGACGAGGCGGCTCTGGCAGCCTTTCTCGCATGACCCAGGCTTCGACAGTCACGTTCGAGGACGTCCTCGAGGCGCGCGAGCGGATCGCTCCGCACCTGCGACCGACACCGCTCTACCGGTGGCCCGCCCTCGAGGAGCTCGTGGGCACCGAGGTCTGGGTGAAGCACGAGAACCACCAACCGGTCGGTGCTTTCAAAGTCCGCGGAGGCGTCAACCTCGTGGCCCAACTGAGCGACGAGGACCGTGAGCGGGGCCTGATCGCGGCCTCGACCGGGAACCATGGCCAGTCGATCGCGTTCGCCGCTCGGCTCTTCGGCGTCCGGGCGACCATCTGCGTGCCCGAGCAGGCGAATCCGGTGAAGGTCGCCGCGATCGGAGCGCTCGGCGCCGAGATCGTGACGAGGGGGAAGGACTACGACGAGGCACGTGAGCACTGCGAGGCGCTCGCCGCGGAGCACGGCTACCGCTACGTCCACTCCGGCAACGAGCCGCACCTGATCGCCGGAGTCGCGACCGAGACGCTCGAGCTGCTCGAGCAGCAACCGGGCATCGACACGGTCATCGTCCCGATCGGAGGGGGCAGCGGGGCCGCCGGTGCGTGCATTGCGGCGAAAGGGCGGCGGGTCCAGATCGTCGGCGTGCAGTCCGAGGCGGCGCCTGCGGCGTACCGCTCCTGGAAAGGCCGCGAGCTCGTCGAGGACGTCATGGGCACGGCGGCAGAGGGTCTCGCGACGCGCACGGCTTTCGAGCTGCCGCAGCGGATCCTCTGGGAGTTGCTGGACGATTTCGTCCTCGTGAGCGAGGAGGAGCTCCTGACCGCGACCCGCCTCATGATCGAGGGCACGCGAAACCTGGTCGAGCCGGCAGGCGCCGCGCCGCTCGCCGCCGCGCTCCGGCTTCGCAGCAGCCTGCGAGGTCGGAGCGCGGCGCTCGTGTGCAGCGGCGGGAACATCAGCCTCCAGCAGCTCCGCGGCGTCCTGGGGGACTGACCGGGCTCACGGCTGATACTGCTGGAAGAGCGACACCGCCGGGTTCGGGTACTTCTCGCCGATCCGGATCCACCAGCCGGCCTTGCGCTCGAAGAGCCGCCGGTGGTTCGGGTTTCCGCCCTTGACGATCTGCGCCAGCTCGGCGGCCGAGATCCGCGTGTGCTGCGCAGCCCCGGTCAGAACGTCGACGCGTGCGTTCGGCAGGACCACGAACGTCAGCAGTCGGTGTCCCTCCTCGACGATGTAGTAGTCGTTCGGGACGTCGCCCGAGCCGGTGTCCTCCAGCGCGGCGCGCTGAGCCGCCACGCCCGTGAGCCACCAGGCCGGATCGAACCGGATCTCATACCGGCGACCCGTGCGGATCATCGACTTGATGTGGCCGTAGAACACGCTCGGGGGCCGTTGGGCCGCGACCGCGGTGGACGCGGGCGCCGCGTTGGGCCGTGAGACGACCGATCCGACCGCGAGTCCGATCACCGCGACGGAGAGGATGAGGAGCAGTGGCTTCATGACGCCTCCCTTGGTTGACTGCCCCAAGGGTCGACGGAGGCGCTGAAGCAGCGCTGAACGGCGGCTGAAGCGGCCGCGGCACCTGCGATCATCCTGCTGTGGCGGAGTTTTTCGTCCTCGGGCCGCTGGAGGCGGTCGTGGCGGGGGGCTCCGTCCGGTTGCGGGCGCAGAAGCCGCGCGCGCTGCTCGCACGGCTGTTGCTGAGCCGCAACCGCGTGGTGTCGGTCGGCGAGCTGATCGACGACCTGTGGGAGACCGATCCGCCGGAGACCGCGACCTCGGCGCTCCAGGTGTACGTCTCCCAGCTGCGCAAGGCGATCGGACACGACCGTGTGCTGACGAAGCCGCCGGGCTACCTCGTGCGGGTCGAGGAGGGCGAGCTCGACCTCGACCGGTTCGAGCAGCTCGTCCGCGAGGGCCGCGAGGAGCTCGACCGAGGAAATCCGCAGGCGGCAGCCGAGCGGCTCGAGCAAGCTCTCCGCCTGTGGCGCGGTCCCGCGTTCACCGAGTTCGACGCCGAGCCGTTCGCGCGCCGAGCCGCCGACTGGCTGGAGGAGGCCCGCCTCGACGCCGTCGAGCTCCGCGTCGAATCCGACCTCGCGCTCGGACGGCACGCGCAGCTCGTCCCCGAGCTCGACGAGCTCGTCGCGAGCGCGCCGTACCGGGAACGCCTGCGAGGCCAGCTGATGCTGGCGCTCTACCGATCGGGCCGGCAGGCGGACGCGCTCGCGCTCTACCGGCGGACGCGGGACACGTTCGTGGACGAGCTCGGTATCGAGCCCGGGCCGGAGCTCCAGGAGCTCGAGCGCGCGATCCTCCGCCAGGACGAGACCCTCCTGCAGGCCCGCCCGTCGCCGCCGGACGTCGTCACGGCTCCGCCGCCGCGACGACGACGGGCCCTCCTCGGCGCGGCGGCCGTCGCCGGCGCACTCGCCGTGGCCGTCTCGGCGGTCGCGCTTCGCGCCGGCGACGGCGGCTCTCCGAGGGCTTCCGAGGCCGACCTGAAGACCTTCGTGTCGAGGGTGGAGAACCTGCTCACGCAGTCGCAGGACGGGAGGCAGGAGGTCACCGCCTCGATGTCCGCCTCCTTCCACTGCAAGCTCGCTCCGCGCGCCGCGGCCGAGCGGCTGAACCGCGTACAGCGCAACCGGCAGAGCCTGCTCCAGCAGATCGCCGCGCTCTCCGTCCCGGACGACGCCGACGCGCAGCGTGCGTCCGACCTCTTCCAGCGGGCCGAGCAGGCGTCGATCGCGGCCGACTGGCACTACCGGGACTGGCTCGTGCAACGCAAGCGGTGCGGCCCACCGGACGAGAGCCCCGAGGTGCGGGCGGCGCTCGCCGCCGACCGCCGGGCCACGCTCGCGAAACGCGCGTTCGTCGAGACCTTCAACCCGCTCGCGAGACAGACGGGACAGCCCGTCTGGACCGCGGGCGAGTTCTAGCGCTCGGTCAGCTCGGCGTAGAAGTCGGCGGCGCCGCGCGGAATCGCATCCGACACGCCGAGCTCGCGGCACAGGTCCGCGATCTCCTCCATCTCGGGTGCCCAGCGCCAGGCGCGATCTGCCACGCGCTCGAGGCGGTCGGCAGGGACGCCCTCGGCCTCGAGCTCCGCCGTCACGTCGTACGCGCGGGCGATCGCGTGCGCCTGTCCGGTGAGGGCGATGCCGATCTTGTTCCAGCCGCCGAAGGCCATCTTCAGCGCCGACGCGGCACCGACCGGCCCCTCGAGCGGAATGGCCCGCACACCGGCGCCGAACAGACCGGCGACGGCCGGCGCCTCGGCGCCGGCGAGATACAGGTTGATGCCATGCGCGGCGATGATCGAGCCGTCGACGATGCGCGAGCCGAGGTCGGCGATCCGCCGCATGCGCTCCGGCGAGATCGCGTTCGCCTCGACGTAGATTCCTCCGAAGGCGTGGCCGAACACCTCGCGGGCCACGTCCTCGGCGATGGCCGGCGGGCAGATCGAGAGCACGACGTCGCTCGCACGCACCAGCTCCTCGACGGAGCCGAGGTCGGTGAAGCCCGCCGCCCGTGCGGCCGTCGCCTCGCTCCGACCCTCGCTCGCCCAGAGCACCTCGCCGGAGACGGCGTTGCCGACCGCCGCACCCATCTCCCCCGGAAAGAGGAGGCCAATTTTCTGAGTTGATGGGGACAGGATTAATCCTGTCCCCATGTGCCTGAAACTCGCTCGACGCGGGAACCGCCCAGGATCTGGCCGCCGCCGTCGTCGAAGCGCACCCAGGCCTTGCCGTTGCCGTCGTAGTCGGGCGACCAGACCGCGATCGTTCCCTCGCGGCCGCCGACGCGGCAGCGCTCGGTCCCCTCGGGCTCGAGGCTGCGCCAGACGCGCACGAACGGGTTCTCCTCCCGCTCGCGGCCGATCGTCGT
>DASTCG010000092.1:0-11307 GCA_035711385.1 Gaiellaceae bacterium | reverse complement strand
GACGGCGGCACCGCGATCCTCCTCAGCCCGTTCGACCGGAAGTTCCCTCATCCGAGCCAGTCGCCGTACCGGACGTTCTTCAACGCGCTGCGGGCGCTCGGGACCCGGGCGGCGACCGAGGCACGCGAGCTCGCCCCGACCGAGCGCGCAGCGGCGGCCGATCCCCGCGCCCTCCAGGAGTACCGGGACGGCCGGGCGTGCCACCCGCTGCTCCCGTTCGCCGAGTGGGACGGCTGCCTGCCGGCGGTCGAGCGCCTGGGCGCGGTGCTCGTGGCGGGGAGCCGGGACGCGATGGCCGCCCGCCAGTTCGGGTTCGTGCCGGTCCGGAACCTCTCGACCGCGCTCGCGATGGCGCGGGCGCGCGCGGGCGACGCTCCGCGCGTCGGGTTCCTCGTCGCCCCGCCCTATTTCCCGATCCGCGTCGGCGCCTCGTGACCAGGTAACACTGTGTTGCTTGGCTTCGAGCCGGCCCTAGGACTCACCCAGGTAGGTCTTGCGGACCTGTTCGTTCTGGGCGAGGGCCTTCGCCTCGTCGGCGAGCGCGATCGAGCCCGTCTCCATCACGTAGCCGCGGTCGGCGACGTCTAGTGCCA
Organism: Gaiellaceae bacterium; assembly: GCA_035711385.1. Taxonomy (GTDB): domain Bacteria; phylum Actinomycetota; class Thermoleophilia; order Gaiellales; family Gaiellaceae; genus JACDAN01. The sequence goes on along the minus strand of DASTCG010000092.1, from coordinate 10,714 downwards.
TGAGCGCGTTCTGCTCGACGAGCAAGATCGGCGTCCCCTGCCTGTTGATCTCCTGGACGATCTCGAAGATCCGCTCGACGAAGATCGGCGCGAGCCCCATCGACGGCTCGTCGAGGAGCAGCAGCTTCGGCTGCGCCATCAGCGCCCTGCCGATCGCGCACATCTGCTGCTCGCCACCGGAGAGCGTGCCCGCCCGCTGGTTGCGCCGCTCCTCCAAGCGCGGGAAAAGCTCGAACACGCGGTCGAGCGACGCCTTGATCCCCGACCGGTCCTCTCGCTGGAACGCGCCCATCTCGAGGTTCTCCATGACGCTCATCCGCGAGAAGAGCCGCCGGCCCTCGGGCGACTGGCTGATCCCCATCTTCACGACGTCGTGCGGCGACTGCTGGGTGATGTCGCGCCCCTGGAATCTGATCTTCCCCCGCCGCGGGTGGTTGAGACCGTTGATCGAGCGGAGGGTCGTCGACTTGCCGGCGCCGTTGGCACCGATCAGGGTCACGACCTCGCCCTCGTACACCTCCAGCGAGACGCCTTTCAGCGCCTCGATGGAGCCGTAGAAGGTGTGGATGTCCTCGAGCTCGAGGATCTTCTGGCGCTCGCCCGAGGAGGGCCGCTCCTGCTCCGTCACGGTCTCCGTCATTGCGCCACCGCCGCCGAGCCGAGATACGCCTCGATCACCCGCGGGTCGCGCTGCACGTCGAGCGGCGCGCCCTCGGCGATCTTCTCGCCGTAGTCGAGCACCGTCACCCGGTCGGACACGCCCATCACGACCCGCATGTCGTGCTCGATCAGCAGGATCGTCAGCCCCTCCTCTTCGCGCAGGCGGGACACGAACGCGGTGAAGTCGGCGGTTTCCTGCGGGTTCATCCCCGCCGTCGGCTCGTCGAGCAGAAGCAGCTTCGGCTGCGTGGCGAGCGCCCGCGCGACCTCGAGGCGCCGCTGGTCGCCGTAGGACAGGTTCCGCGCATACTGCTCCCACTGGCTCCGCTCCAGCCCGCAGAAGGCGAGCAGCTCCCGCGCCCGCTCGGCCGCCAGGCGCTCCTCGCGCTTGACTCCGGGCGTTCTCAGGACGCTGCGGACGATGCCGCCACGGAGGCGTGCGTGCATCCCGACCATGACGTTCTCGCGCGCCGTCATGTTCTGGAAGAGCCGAATGTTCTGGAAGGTCCGGCCGATCCCGAACTCGGTGATCGTGTGCGGCGCCTTGCCGGTGACGTCGTGCTCGTCGAAGACGACCTGACCGGACGTCGGTGTGTAGACGCCCGTGAGCATGTTGAAGAACGTCGTCTTGCCGGCGCCGTTCGGACCGATCAGGCTCGCGATCGATCCCTCCGGGATCGTGAAGTCGACATCGTTGACGGCGACGAGGCCGCCAAACTCCTTCCTCAGCTTCTCCGTCCGCAAGAGGAGGAGCGCGCTCATTCGGGTGCGCCCCGCTGGTCGTACAGGTAGTCCTCCTGGACGCCCTCGTGAAACTCGGCCTTCCGGCGCGCGCTCGGGATCAGACCCTCGGGCCGGAAGAGCATCGTGAGCACGAGAATGAGGCCGAAGATCCCGAACTGGTAGAGGGGTACGTCGATCGGCGTGTCCCAGATGTTCACGATCGAGCCGCCGGGCCCGAAGTTGTCGTTCAGCTGGGCGCCGATGTTCCCCAGCCCCTCCTGGTTGAGGTAGGCGAGGAAGCCGCCGCCGAGGATGACGCCCCAGATATTGCCCATCCCCCCGAGGATGACCATGCAGAGGATGAAGACCGAGATGTTGAAGAAGAAGTCGTCCGGGAAGGTGCCGCTCTTGAAGCTCGCATAGTAGGCGCCGGCGATCCCGCCGAAGAACGCGCCGGCGGCGTACGCCCAGGTCTTCGTGCGCATCAGTGGGACGCCCATCGCGGCGGCGGCCGTCTCGTCCTCGCGGATCGCGATCCAGGCGCGGCCGAGGCGGGAGTCGCGCAGCCGCACCGAGCAGAAGACCGTGAACAGCAGCAGGGCGAGCGCCGTCCAGTAGAAGACCTCCACACCGCCGATCTCCTTGCCGAGGAAGGAGGCGTTGAAGGTCAGGTAGTCGGCGGGCAGGCCTGTCCAGTTCGAGATCGTGTTGCCGAAGCCCGGTGGGTCGATGGGGTTGATTCCCTGCGCTCCGTTCGTGAGGTTGAACCCGGTTCCGAAGATGTTGTCTCCGTTGCGGGCGATCTGGGGCATGATCTCGCCGAAGCCGAGCGTGACGATCGCCAGGTAGTCCCCGCGCAGGCGCAGGGTCGGTAAGCCGATCAGGATCCCGACCAGTCCCGTGAGCAGCCCGGCGACGATCAGCACGAGCCAGATCGAGATGTGGAAGCCCTGGGCCTCGGGGCTGACGCCGACCGAGCCGACGTGGACGGCGCCGACGCTCTCGGCGAAATGGGGCGACGCGAACCAGGCGGCGGTGTACGCGCCCATCGCGTAGAAGGCCACGTAGCCGAGATCGAGGAGTCCCGCGTACCCGACGACGATGTTCAGTCCGATCGCCATCATGATGTAGATCGTCATCGTCACCGCCGTGTCGACGGACGGGAACGGGCCGAAGATCGGCACCTCGTACAGGTTCTCCCGGTAGTACGGGTAGAGGACGGCCAGCAGGATTGCCGCCGTCGGGACGACCCACTTCCCGTGGCGGAGCATGTCCCAGGGGACCACGTAGAGGGCGGCCAGGATGGCCGTCGAGACGACGAGCGAGTTCGTGTAGCCGGTCGTGACCGTGACGAGCACGATCCACGCGACGCCCGCGATCCCGGCCCGGATCCCGCGGCGGCGGAGCTCCGACTCGAACTCGGCACGCCGCGACTCGGGGAGGCCGGGGATCTGCACCTACAGTCCTTCGGGCGTCCGCTCGCCGAGGAGGCCCTCGGGCCGGAAGACGAGGATGATGATCAGCAGCGCGAAGATGATCGACTGCGTCCAGTCGCTGCCGGGCGTCGCCCAGCCGAGCCCGTTGTTGAACGATTCGATGAATCCGATCAGGAGGCCGCCGAGCACGGCTCCCGGAAGGTTTCCAATCCCACCGATGACGGCGGCGGTGAACGCGATCAGGCCGAGGCGGAAGCCCTCGTCGTAGCGGATGTTCGTGATGTAGAGCGCGTACAGCAGGCCCGCCGAGCCCGCGAGGGCGCCGGCGATGAAGAACGTGAACGAGATCGTGCGGTTCACGTTGATGCCCATCATGGCCGCTGCGTCGCGATCCTGTGCGGTGGCGCGCATCGCCTTCCCCTGGCGGGTCTTCTGCACGAGCCACAGCAGCAGAAGCAGCACGGGGACCGTGAAGAGGAGGACGATCAACTTGTCCCATGTGTAGGCGACCCCGCCGATCGTGAAGACATCGCCCCTCGGAAGGATCGAGTCGACCGACGTCGGCCGGGCTCCCTTCCACCGCAGGCCGATGTTCTGGAGGATGAAGGACATGCCGATCGCCGTGATCAGCGGGGCGAGCCGCGGCGCGTGGCGGAGCCGCCGGTAGGCGACGAGCTCGATGGTCGTGTTCAGGATGGCGCAGAAGGCCATCACGATCACGAGCATCAAGAGGATCATCGACCACAGGAAGAGACCGGACTCGTCGACGAGGCCGAAGCTCGCGACCATCGTCGCGACGAGCATGCCCCCGAGCATGAACACGTCGCCGTGGGCGAAGTTGATCAGCTCGAGAATGCCGTAGACGAGCGAGTAGCCGAGCGCGACGAGGCCGTAGATCGCGCCGTTCGTCAGCCCGATCAGGAACAGGCGGTAGAACTCACTCGGCTCCTTGATGAGGTTGACGCCGAGCCAGAGAAGCAGGAAGCCGACGAAGAGCACTCCCAACGCCGGCACGATGTAGTCCGGCAGCCGGCCGGAGAGGGTGGGAAACGGAAGACGACGCGCCTGGGTGGCCACTGACTCCCTTCGACGCATCGGGGGAGGACTCGCATCCTCCCCCGACGAGTTCGATGCCTTGTCCTAGTTAGCCGGCCTCGACGAAGCTCAGCTCCGGCGTGACGGTCTTGACGAATGCACCATCCCCGTTCTTGACCTGGTAGACGGAGACCTTGCCGAGCGTCGTGTCCCCGTTCTCGTCGATCTTGAAGCTGCCGACGATGCCGTCCGTGATGTCGGTGTCGAACAGCGCCGACGAGACAGCTGCCCGGTCGGTGCCGCCCTTCTCGATCGCGTCCATGAGCACCTGCACCGCCTGCGCGGCATAGGCCGTGTACGGATCGGGCTCCTTCCCGAATTGCTCCTTGAAGCCGTTGACGAAGTCCTTCCCGGCTCCTGTCAGCTGGTCGACAGGGACGCCCGGCTGCGTGATGTACATGTTGTTCGCCGCGCCGCCGGCACCCTCGACGGTCGCCGAGATCGGTGTCCAGCCGTCGGGGCCAACGAGCTGCGCGTTCGGAGCCCCGGCCTTGATGTCCTTGATCAGCTTGCCGCCGTTGTTGCAGACGATGCCGCCGAGGAAGACGGCGTCTGCGCCCGACGCCTGGATGCGGCTGGCGAGGGACTCGTAGCTCGAGGCCTTCTTGTCCCACTTCTGGTTGGACAGGATCTGGATGCCGAGCTTCTTCGCGTACTGGATGAACAGCGTGGCGATGCCCTGTCCGTAGGTCTCCCCGTCGTTCAGGACGAAGAACTTCTTCAGCCCGAGCTGCTGCGCGAGCTGGGCGTTCGCGGCGCCCTGGAACTGGTCGTTCCACACGACGCGGGCGTAGTTGCGCTTGCCGGTCGGGTAGTACACGTCCGGCTCACCCGCCTCCGTGCCGGGACCGCCTTCGGTCAAGCCCGGATACGTGTTCGCCGGACTGACCATCGCGAGCTGGCCGCCGGTTGCGCGGTTCGCGATTGGAATCTCGAGCTTTGCGCAACCCGAGTTGAACGTGCCGATCACTCCGATGACGGCCTTGTTGGCCGCGTAGGAGCGCGCGTTCGACGAGCACTTGGCCGAGTCCCAGCTTCCGGCCTGGGCCGTGGAGTCGTCACAGGACTGATAGCCGAGCACGACGTCGCCCGCCTTCCAGTCCTGCTGCTCGAGCATGTACTCGATCGCGTCGGCCATCTGGGTCGTCAGGGCCCGGTTCGCGCCCTGGAGCGGGAGATCGGATGCAATGAGCATCTCCGGATCCTCGCTTCCTTTGCGGATCGGGCCGCACGAGGCGGACGGGAGAGCCTCGACCGCGCCGCCGCCACCACCACCGCCGCCGCCGTTGTTGTCATCACCGCCGCAGCTGGCTGCCGCAAGCGCCAGGACGGCAATGAGCAGGATCAGGAACCCGAGAACTCCTCGCCTTCTCAAAATCACTACTGCGCCTCCTCCTCCGTCGCCTCGTTGCTTCGCGCAAGTATCCGGGCTCGGGTTCGGCCTTGCAAGCCCGAACCCTCCGGAGGGCCGAGAGAGGTGCCGAAGGTGGGAATCGAACCCACACGGCCCGAAGGCCACCGGATTTTGAGTCCGGCGCGTCTACCAGTTCCGCCACTTCGGCCGGTCCGAATAGGGTAGCCCCGTGGCTGGCCGGATCGGGATCCTCACCGGCGGCGGCGACTGCCCGGGCCTGAACGCGGTGATTCGTGCCGTGACGCGCCGCTCGCTCGACCGCGGCTCCGAGGTCGTGGGCGTGCGCGAGGGGTGGCGCGGGATGACGGATCGGCTCTTCCAGCCGCTGGACTACCGCGCGATCTCGGGGCTCCTCCCCCGAGGCGGCACGATCCTCGGGACCTCGCGGACGAATCCGTACAAGCGCGAGGACGGCGTCCAGCGGGTGCTCGAAGCCCTGGAGTCCGAGCGGTTCGACGCCCTCGTCGCCGTCGGCGGCGAGGACACCCTGGGCGTCGCCTCCCGGCTGTATGCCGAGCACGGGTTCCCGGTCGTCGGCGTCCCGAAGACGATCGACAACGACCTCTCCGGTACCGACTACACGTTCGGCTTCGACACCGCAGTCTTCGTCGCGACCGAGGCGATCGACAGGCTGCACACGACCGCCGAGTCGCACAACCGCGTGATGGTCGTCGAGGTGATGGGACGGCACACCGGCTGGATCGCCGTGATGAGCGGGATCGCCGGCGGCGCCGACGCGATCCTGATCCCGGAGCAGCCCGTCACCGTCGAGGCGGCGTGCGACGAGCTCCGTCGGCGCCACGAGCGCGGGAAGGACTTCTCGATCGTCGTGGTCAGCGAGGGGTACGAGCTGACCTACGAGTCCGGGGAGCAGCGCGCCGTGGCCCGGGAGGTGGACACCGACCAGTTCGGACATGTCCGCCTGGGCGGCGTCGGTGAGGCGCTCGCCCGCGACATCGAGGAGCGGACGGGGTACGAGACGCGCGTCACCGTCCTGGGGCACGTCCAGCGCGGCGGCTCCCCCACGCCGCGCGACCGGATCCTCGCGACGCGGTTCGGGCTGAAGGCGGCCGACCTCGTGGCGGAGGGACGGTTCGGCCGGATGGCGGCGCTTCACGGCGACGCCGTCGTCGACGTCGCCCTCGAGGAGGCGACGCGGGAGCTCAAGACCGTCCCGCGCGAGGTCTACGACGTCGCCGAAGCCTTCTTCGGCTGACGCCCTCGCTGAAAGTCTCACGACTTTCAGCGACCATATCGAGCCGGGCGGCGCTTCACGCCGCGCGGCCAACCAGCGTTCCGAAGGTTCCTTCTCTATGGGGCCACAGCGGCTGAACGGGCTAGGCCCGTTCAGCGGCGACTCAGGTCAGGAGCTCGGAGAGCGGGAAGCTCCGACGGCTCCGCGGCGGGACGAGGAAGTTCTGGCGATGCGTCGTCAGGAGCACCGAGTTCAGGCCCTGCGCCCGTGAGCGCGCCTGGAGCGGGAGCCGCGTGCCGTCCGGCAAGACGCCGTCCATGGCCAGCCGGTTCCGGCGGAAGTCGTCGCTCGAGGGGTTGAACGTGACGAAGTGGACTCCGGCCGCCGCCTCCTCGGAGTGGCCGTCTCGCTCCGGCGTCGCCGTCCAGAAGAACGGGTTGTCGAGCGTGTTGAAGTCGGCACGCAGCGGGATGGCGCTTCCGGCGCGGTAGAGCTCCCCGTCGGCTCCACGGATGTCCATGTGCAGCCGGGAGGTCGGCTGGATCGAGCCGCTGTGGCCGATCGCGCCGTAGCGGGCGAAGTCGCGCTTGACGTCGCGGTCCGAGGCTGCCTGCTCGGGGTCCTGTCTGATCGTCTGCGCGCCCTCGCGCGCCTGAAAGCCGGGGCGGAATGTCGTGTCGACACGGTCCCGGAAGTCGAAGTCGAGGTACCACGCCTCGACGTTCTCGTACAGGTGCGAGAGGTGCATGTGCGTCCCGCCGCGGAAATAGCCGTCACGCACGTCGACGAGCCCGAGCGTCTCGAAGCTGGGGATCCGCGACTGTCCCTGCGTCGCCCGCTGGGTGGACGTGAAGCCGAGGAACAGCTGGGCGCCGTCCGGGATCAGGTCGGCCCCTTGAATCCCCGCCGCCGTCGCCATCTCCTTCGGGAGGCCTCGCCCGCCTGCGAAACCGCCGCCCTGGAAGCCCTTGCGGATGCTCGTGAGCTCGAAGAGCCCGTCGGTCTCGGTGAAGAGGGTGCTGGCCGCCTCGGCGACGTGTTCCCGGTGGTCGCTCCTGAGCAGGATCGCGAGGTCGTTCCGCTCGAGGATGGTCGTGTCGGGGTCGCTCGGGAAGCGCTGCGCGTCCAGCAGCGCCCGGACGGGGTGCTCGGCGCTCGTCGAGGCCCGGCGGTCGATCGGGAGATGCCGCTGCGCGAGGGTCGGGACGAAGCTGCGGAAATACGGCAGGCCCCAGGCGACGGACACGGCGAGGCCCGCAGGGCTCGGGTCGTAGGAGCGCTCGACGGCGGCGAGCGCCTGCTCGAGCTCCCGGCGGGCATCACGAAGCTCGCGCCGGCCCACACCCACCCGCGCGGTCACGACCTGGTGGTGGAGCGGCGGCTCGACGACCTCTACGCCCTCGTGCGTCACGTGCTTCATGCCCTGGAGGAGGTACTGCTCCTCACGGCGGTCCCCCGCCTCGGCGCGCTCGGGCGTCTCCACCAGGTCGTCGACGAGCTTGTAGATCCCGGCGGCGCCGAGCGCCGCGGCGGCCGTGCCGCCGAGCAGCTCCTTCCGCGTCAGGCGCACGCTAGGTCTTGGCCTTCGGGTCGATCGTCTCGAGGCCGCCGACGATGCGGTCGAGGTTCTTGAGCACCTGACGGAAGGTGAGCGGCGGCGCGACGTGCTCGCTCACCGTGTACAGCGTCCCGTTCTCGCGCCAGAGGTAGGTGACGTGCCACTGGTCCGCGTCCCTCGACACCGTGTAGACGGTCACCGTCCTGCGACCGGTCTTCCGCTCGCCGCGGGCGTCGCTGAAGCAGGGCACGGACCGCCCGCTCTCGCGGCAGCGCGGGATCGCCGTCTGCCCCGGATACCCCCGGAAGTTCACGTGGACGTCGCCGCTCGCCGTCTCGTGCCAGAGGAAGCCTGCGAGGAAGCTGCGGTCGCTCCCGACGATCACGCCGTCGCTGTTCCATTGGCCGCCGATCTCCGCATCGAGCGGGCTCGGCATCCAGCTCGGGCAGTAGACGCGCGTTCCGATCTCGTTCGCGAGCCGCTGCCAGCCCGGCTTCCACGCGGCCGGACAGCCGGCAGGGCCTTGCCGCGCGGACGCGGTCTCCTGGACGCCGTCGTCTCCGAAGGAGCAGCCAGCGGCGGCCAGCGCCAGGACAGCGATCAAGAGAGCCCTCCACACCCCGGGGAAAGGGTAGCCCTCCCCGCTCACTCGATCAGCAGCAGCGCGTCGGTCGGTGCGTAGTCGTCGGTGAGGGTCGGGACCCCGGCGATCGAGACGTCGGCGTCGTGCCGGTCGCGGATCGCCTTCGTCAGGTCGGGCGCGCCGCGCGAGCGGGAGCGGATCTCGCGCCAGCGCTCGGCAAGGAACGGCTTCGTCGGCGCCGCCTGCTCGGTCGCGACGAGGATCAGGTTGCGGACGTCCCGGTCGCCGGCGTCGCCCGCGAGGATCACCGGGTGCACGAGGACGGTCGGGAACGCCGTTCGGTAGGTGCGGTAGACCGACCGGAAGAGCCGCGACTGCTCGCCCTCGATCGCCCCGATCGTGTTGGTCACGACGACACCGCCCGGGCTCAGCCGTGAGCGGACGAGCTCCATGAACTCGCTCGTGAAGAGGTGGAAGGGAATCGCGTCCGCATAGAACGCGTCGATCATGATCGCGTCCCACTTCTCGTCGTGCTTGTCCAGCCAGCGCCGCCCGTCGTCCACCGACACCTGGAGGCGCCCGTCGCGCGGCAATTCGAAGAAGCGGTAGGCGACGTCGACGACGACCGGGTCGAGCTCCACGACCTGCAGCCGCAGGTCGGGGAAGTCGCGCCACAGCCGTTTCGGAATGGAGCCGCCGCCGAGCCCGATCATGAGGATGTTGCGGGCGCCCGGGTTGTAGGCGAGCGCCAGCTGGAAGTAGTCCACGTACTCGAAGGTCGTCCCGAACGGGCGCGCGAGCGGCATGCCGCTCTGGTACGAGTTGTCGAACCGGAGATAGCGGTTCGTCGCGTCGTCGGCGACCGTCAGCCGGTGGTAGCGGGTGTCCTTGGCGTACCTGAGCTGGAGGCCGGCGACGTCCTGCGGCTCCTGGCCGGAGACCGATCCGGCCCGCCGGTAGAGCGGCGACCAGTTCCGCGCCTGCGCCTCCGTGATCGTCCCTCCGGTCTCGGGCGCGAGCGCAACCGCCGCACCAGTCGCCAGCACCACGCCGGCAAGCGCAACCGCGGCCGTTGGCAGCAGCCGCTCGACGAGCGAGTAGAGCGCGGCGGCGGCGAAGAGCGCCGCGGCCGCGATGCCGAGCAGCTGGTCGGTGCCGAACTCCGGGATCAGCCAGAAAGCGGTCGCGAAGGTGCCGGCGATCGAGCCCGCGGTGGAGATCGCGAAGAGACGGCCGGCGGTCTGGCCGAGCGTCGCAAGCGACCGGGCACCGAGCCGAACCGCGATCGGGGCGACGCCGGCGAGCACGACGCTCGGGAATCCGAAGAGCGCGACGGCCGCGAGCAGCGGGTTCAGGCGCGGCCCCGGATCCCACTCGACGATCGCCTCCAGCACCGGCTCGTCGAGGACCGGTACTGCGAGCACGCCGAGGGCACCGAGCCCCATCACGATCGCCAGCAGCCGGGGCTCCGGCCACCGGTCGGCGATCGCGCCGCCCGCCCAGTAGCCGACGGCCAGGCCGGCGAGGACGACGCCGATCAGCGCACCCCAGACGAACAGCGAGTTGCCGAAGAACGGCGCGAGGACGCGACTCGCCGCGATCTCCATCCCGAGCACGACCGCGCCCGAGACGAACACGGCGCCGGCAACGGCCAGCCCGTGCCGCCGGGCAGCGGCCTCCGTCCCGTCTAGAGCTCGTACACCGCGACCCAAGGCCCAGCCAGTTTGCCGTTCGCGGCGCGGTAGAAGCGCCGGTTCCCGGTGCGCCGGAGCTCCTCGTAGAAGCGCGCCGCCTGCCGGTACCTGTCGCCTGCGGCCGCGACGCGGTCGGCGACCTCACCGTTCACGACCACGTACCCGACGCCGAGCCGGCGCAGGCTTGCAACGTCGCGCTCGGGGTCCAAGGGCCGTCCGGGGCCCGGCAGCGAGAGGCGGATCAGGCGGAGGCTTCCCGGCGTGGCGGTGGACGGATCGGCGGCGACGAGGACGCCCGGCGTCAGGTTCGCCTGCATCCAGTTCCGCGCGGCGATCCGCGTGTCCGTCTTCGTCAG
>DASTCG010000091.1:0-5385 GCA_035711385.1 Gaiellaceae bacterium | reverse complement strand
GCATTCGGACTGCTGACCGGCGTCGCCTACACGGCCTTCCTCCTCACGCTTCGCCACGGCGCGAGCGACCTCAGGCGGCTCGCCGGCCCGCTCTCCGACGCCACTCTCGCCTGCGCCGTCTGCATTGTCCCGGCCGGCCTTGCCCTCGGAGAGCTCGACTTCTTCCCGCCGCCTTCCGCGCAGGTCTGGCTCCTCGTCCTGGCCCTCTCCTCCCAGGTAGTCGGCTGGCTGCTGATCACGAACTCGCTGCCACGCATGCCGGCGGCCGTGACCTCCGTCCTCCTGACCGTGCAGCCGGTCTGCGCGGTCTTCTTTGCGGCGCTCCTGCTCGACGAGGCTCCCACGACGCTCCAGCTCCTGGGCGTCGCGGCGATCCTCGCGGGGCTCGTCCTCGCTTCGGCCAGAAGACCGGCGGCCGAGCGGGCGGCCGGCGCCCAGGCCGAGCCTCGTTTCGTCCTCGGGGAGCGCGGGGAGTAGACGGATGCCGTGGTCGACCTCCCTTCCTATCCCGAGGACGCAGCCCGGCGCGAGACAGTGGTCGAGTCTCGCTCGTACGCTTCGTGGGGGCGCCGGGTCGGCGCCTATCTCATCGACACACTCATCATCCTCGCGCCACTCGCGATCGCGATCGGCTTTCTCGTGGCGGTGGAAGGGGACGACGACGACTCGGCGTGGGCCGCGGTCGGGATCGTCTACCTGGTCACGCTCGTCCTGCCGTTCGTCTACTACACCGTCTTCCATGGGCGCGTCGTCCTCCCGGTGATCCTCGTCTACCTCTGGCCGCTCTGGGACGCGAAGAACCAGGCGCTGCACGACAAGGTCGTGGGCAGCGTCGTCAAGGCCTGACGAGTGCCGTCATCCGGCCCGTGCGTGCGTCGATCCGCGTGATGCGGCGGCCCTCGTATTCGCTGACGTAGACGTACCTGCCGGCCCGGTCGACGACCACCGAGCTCGGCACCACGAGGCCCCTCCCCAGCGTCGTCCTGCTGCCGTCGGGTGCGACCCGGACGATGTGGTCGAGGCCCGCGTCGGCGACGTAGAACGACCCGTCGGCCCGCGCGTCGATCCCGACGGGTGCCCGGAAGTCGCGCGCGATCGTGGTGACGATTCGCGTCGCGCCGTCGATCCGGCGGATGACGCTGTTGTGACTGTCGGCGACGAGGACGGTGCCGTCCGCCAGCACGTCGAGGCCATGTGGCGCGCCGAACGCCGCCAACCGGGCCGGGCCGCCGTCGCCCGAGTAGCCCTCTCGGCCGATTCCCGCGAGCGTGTCGATGCGGCCGTCCGGCGTCACGATGCGGACGCCGTTGTCGTACTCCGAGATGTAGAGGTTGCCGGCGGCGTCGAAGGCGAAGTCGCCGTGACCGCCCAGCTGCGCCGCCGTCGCCGGCCCGCCGTCTCCAGCGAGACCGCGGGTACCGTTGCCGGCGATCGGCGTCTTCGAGCCGTCGGGCTCGAACCGCCAGATGCGTCCCGCGTCGGCGACGTAGAGGAAGCCGCCCGGGCCGAAGTTGAGGAACGCCGGACGGTCGAACCCGCCTCCGACGAGCTTGCGCTCGCGGGTACGAAGCGAGACTTCGTAGAACCTCGAGCCGTCCAGGTCCGGGACGATGAGATCTCCGTGCTCTTCGGCGAGCTCGAAGCCGTGGGGGCGGGAGATCCGGGGCCCGGCACCCCGGACGTCCACTGTTCCGACGGGAACCGACCGCCGCGCCACGACCCCGACCCTCCACAGGCCCCCGCCGGGGAAGATCACACGGGCCCGGAACCGCCCGGGACGACCGACGCGCCGTGCGGGGAAACTCCGTCGTCCGAGCTCGCCGCTCACGACGAGCGAGGCGCGGCCCGTATACGGACGCTTGCCGTCCCGGACCGCGAACGTCGCGTTCCACGGTCGGCCGGCGGTGGCGTCGCGGCTCCCGACCAGCCGGGCTCCGATCTTCCCCGAGGGAGAGGCGGCCACGGCCGAGCAGGCGACGAGGGCGGCGAGAGTGCCGAGCGCGAGCAGGCGCATCGCTGTCCCTACACCGACCGTCGCGTAGAGGTTCCGCTATCTGGGCGAGCTACCAGTCGGGTGAGTCGTTCGTGCCCCAGGACGCCCGCGTGACGTAGCGGAGATCGCCTCCGCTCGCGCGCATCGTGAGCACCTGGCCGCCGCGCGAGAACGTGATGCGCGTTCCGTCGGGCGACCACGCCGGGCTGTCGACGCTCAGTGGCGTGCCGCTGGGGAGGAGCCGCGGACGCGGGTGGTCGGCATCGACGACCGCGACGTGCCCACGGGTCATGTACGCGATCCGGCGCCCGTCCGGCGCCCAGTCCGGCGAGAAGCTCGACCTGCCGCTGGTCAGCCGGCGGGCGGTCTTCGAGGCGAGGTTCATGACCCAGATCTGCAGCTCGCCCCCGCGCGAGCTCTGGAACGCCATGCGCCGTCCGTCGGGGGACCAGTCCGGTGACAGCTCGTTCGCCACTGGCGTGCGCAGGAGCGGTCTCGCCGTCCCGCCCGTCGCCGGGACGACCCACAGATCGAAGCTGGTCAGCGAATTGCGACTGAACGCAATCCGCCGGCCATCGGGCGACCACGTCGGGCCGAGGTCACCTCCGAGTCTGGTGAGCCGGCGCCGCGCACTGCCGTCCGCTCTCATCACCCAGATCCCCGCCGGGAAGGAGCCGATGCCGGTGCCCGAGAACGCGATTCGCGTGCGGTTCGGCGACCAGGTCGGGCCCTCCGCCCCACGGGTGAGCAGCCGCCGGCCGCGCCCGGACGGAAGCACCGACCACACCTCGGGCGGCCGCTTCGGAGTGGTCAGGTGGACGGTGCGATAGACGATCCGTGCCTCGCTGCCGGCGCCGCCCGCCGCCGCTGGCAGCGCCGCCACGACGGCGAGGAGCACGATTGAAACCGCAGATCTCACGAATTGAATTCTCTTTCATCCTTGTTACGGAATCGGTGCGAAGTACGTCCGTCTCTCGACCTAGGGTGGAGGCGTGGCCCAGCCCGCTCTCAAGTTCGCCTGCTCCGAATGCGGCCAGTCGACTGGTCGCTGGCTCGGACGCTGCCCCGGCTGCGGCAGCTTCGGCACGCTGGTCGAGGAGTCAGCGCCCGCTCAGACTCGCGGCGGGAAAGCCGTGCGCGCCCGGCCGCTCCTCAAGCTGGTCGAGGTCGAGGCGGAGGAGGCGGAACGGATGCCCACGGGCGTCTCGGAGCTGGATCGGGTCCTCGGCGGTGGGCTCGTCCCCGCCTCGCTCGTCCTTGTCGGCGGTGAGCCCGGCGTCGGGAAGTCCACGCTGCTGCTGATGGCACTGGCTTCGATGTCGAAGCACCGCCGTGCGCTCCTCGTCACCGGCGAGGAATCGGCGCCGCAGGTGAAGCTGCGGGCGGCGCGGCTCGGGGGCGCCGAGCAGGTCGAGATCCTCGCCGAGACAGATCTCGACGCGATCTGCGCCACGCTCGAGCGCGAGAAACCGTCGGTCTGCGTGATCGACTCGGTGCAGACGCTCTACTCGCCCGACGTCGGGTCGGCGCCCGGCTCGGTCGCCCAGGTGCGCGAGGCTTCTGCGCGCCTGCTGCGCGTCGGGAAGGAGTGCGGCGTCGCGCTCTTCCTCGTCGGGCACGTGACGAAGGACGGCTCAGTGGCTGGTCCGCGGGTACTCGAGCACCTCGTGGACTGCGTGCTCCAGTTCGAGGGCGACCGGTATCACGCCCACCGGGTGCTGCGCGCGACGAAGAACCGGTTCGGGTCGACGAACGAGCTCGGGATCTTCGAGATGACCGGAGCGGGCCTCGTCGGCGTTCCCGACCCCTCGCAGCTGTTCGGCGCCGCCCGCGAGGAGGAGGTCGGCTCGGCAGTCGCCTGCGCTCTCGAGGGGACGCGCCCGCTGCTGCTCGAGATCCAGGCGCTCGTCAGTCCCACCGACCTCGCGATGCCGCGCCGGGTCGGCACCGGCGTCGACCCGAAGCGGCTCGCCATGATCGTCGCCGTCCTCTCGCGCCACGCCGGGGTCGCCCTCGGGCAGGCCGACGTGTTCGTCAACGTGGCGGGCGGCGTACGAATCGACGAGCCGGGCGCGGATCTCGGCATCGCGCTCGCGATCGCGTCCGCGGCGCGGGGCGCGCCGGTGCCGGCCGGCGTCGCGGCGTTCGGCGAGATCGGCCTCACCGGGAGGCTCAGGCCGGCGAGCCAGGCCGAGCGCCGGCTGGAGGAGTGCGCGAAGCTCGGCCTGCGGGTGGTCCTCGTGCCGGCGGGGACGAAGGGCCTCAAGGGCGTCGACGCGAGGGGCGCAGAGTCGCTTCGGGAGGCGATGAGAAGCGCGCTCGTGGCGAGGGAAGCCGCATCCGAACCTGCCCGCTAGCAGGGATTTTCCGTGCGCGACCGGAAAATCCCTGGAAAAGCTGGCTTTTTCACCCGTTCTTAGCTATACTTGCCCCCGCTTGCCGGCGGATTCGTCACCCGCCGGCTGTTTGTCGTAATCCATAGGAGTGGGGAGGTCGGGCTTGTACAAGGTCGGCGACAAGGTGGTGTATCCGCACCACGGAGCGGGCACCGTCGTGAAGAAGGAGACGCGCGAGGTCCTCGGGGAGAAGCGCGAGTACCTGACCATCCAGATCCTTCACAACGACATGACAGTGAACGTCCCAGCGGAGAACGCCGAGGCCGTCGGCTTGCGCAAGGTGATCAACGAGGACACGGTCAAGGAGGTCGTCAAGGCCCTGACCGGAACCGGCACCACGATGCCGAAGAACTGGAACCGCCGGTTCAAGCACAACCGCGACAAGATGAAGACCGGCGACATCTTCGAGATGGCCGAGGTGGTGCGGAATCTCGCCCAGCGCGACCAGGAGAAGGGGCTGTCGACCGGCGAGAAGCAGATGTTCTCGAAGGCCAAGCGCATCCTCGCATCCGAGCTCATGTACGCCAAGAGCATGGACGAGGACGAGGCGCGCGAGTTCCTGGAGGAGGTGCTTGAGGAGATCGGCGAGGCGCGCCGGGCCCGCGCATAGCCACGACTTTCACTTCCCGGGGCCGGAGGCCGTGAGGCCCATCCGGACGCCGGGGCACAGACGAACGTTCCGAGGAAGGAGCGGACGATGGTGGTGTCAACCCGAATCGTCTTGTCCCTCTTGGGAGTTCTCGGCGCCATCCAGGCGGGGTTGTCCTACAACCTCATCGACCGATATTCGGCCTCATACGCCTACCCCGCCTTTGGATGCATCGTCTTCCTCGCCTTCGCCGTCGGCTGGATGGTTGGCGGGCTGGTCGGGCAGGGGTTGGTGCGGGGATTCAAGAGGGTTGAGCGCGCTGCGCAGACCCGGAGTGCCGGAGAGCTCACCGTGGCCGCGATCGGCCTCCTGGTGGGTCTTCTGGTCTCGGCGCTCCTGTGGTTTCC
>DASTCG010000090.1:0-4405 GCA_035711385.1 Gaiellaceae bacterium | reverse complement strand
CGCTTGAGGCCGAGGTCGGGTTCTACGACACGACCCTTCGGGACGGCGAGCAGACCGTCGGCGTCGTCCTCATGCCCGACGAGAAGCTCGAGATCGCCCGCGCGCTCTCCGAGGCCGGGGTGGAGCGGATCGAGGCCGGGTTCCCTCGTGTCTCGGCCGACGACTGGGAGGCAGTGCGGCTGATCTCGGAGGCCGGCCTGGATGCAGAGATCTGGGGCTTCTCCCGCGCAGTGCCCGCCGACATCGAGGCGCTCGTCGAGCTCGGCCTTCCGGCGAGCGTGATCGAGTCGCCGATCTCGGAGCTGAAGCTCCGCGCGCTCGGCGTAGCGCGCGAGACGATGCTGGAGCGGATCCGCGCCGCGATTGCGAACGCCGTCGAGCACGGGATCCACGTCGCGTACTTCGGCGTCGACTCCACCCGGGCCGCGCCGGAGTTCTACGACGCCGCCTACGCCGCGGCCGTCGACGCCGGCGCCGCCGAGGTCGTCGTCGTCGACACGATCGGCGTCGCCGGGCCCGAGGCCGTCGCCGCCCTCGTCGGGAGGACGCGCGACCTGCTCGGACCGGACGTCCCGATCCACTTCCACGGCCACAACGACTTCGGCCTCGCAACCGCGAACGCCGTCGCGGCGGTCCGGGCCGGCGCGGGCTGGGTCCACGGCACGGTGAACGGGATGGGCGAGCGCGCGGGCAATGCCAACCTCGCCGAGGTCGCGCTCGCGCTCCGTGCCGTCTACGGGGTCGAGACGCGCCTCGACCTGACGAAGGCGCGTGCACTCGCCGAGCGGGTGCAGGCGCTCTCCGGGTACGAGCTCGAGCCGTGGAAGCCGCTGACGGGCGAGAACCTCTTCCGGCGCGAAAGCGGCGCCGTCGCGAGCCAGTTCCACGACCCGGAGGCGATCGAGCCCTACTCCTCCGAGCTCGTCGCCGCCGAGCGCGGGATCGTGCTCGGGAAGAAGAGCGGTCTCGACTCGATCCGGATCAAGGCGGAGGAGCTCGGCCTCGACGTCGCGGAGGAGCGGCGAGCCGAGATCCTGGCCGCCGTGAAGCAGCTGGGCACCGAAAAGCGCGGCCTCGTCACGGACGACGAGTTCCGGCGGCTGGTCGCGGAAGGAGGATGAAAATGAGCCACCACCGTGAGCTCCTGAACCCACCGGAGCTGCATCCGGCGCCGGGTTTCAGTCACGTCGCGATCGCCCGCGGCGAGAAGATCGTGCACTTCGCCGGTCAGCTCGGCATCGGCATGGACTTCTCGCTCGCCGCCGAGGACCTGCACGGACAAACCGCGGCGGCGATGCGCAACCTCAAGACCGCGATGGACGCCGCCGGCGTGGGGTGGGGCGACATCGTCCGGCGGACGATCTACACGACGCAACCGACCGAGTACGAGACGATCACGAGCGCGATCGACGAGGTGACTGGGGGAGCCGAGCACCCGGCGCAGACGATCGTCGGGATCACCGGGCTCGCCGTTCCCGGCTGTCTGATCGAGATCGAGTGCACGGCGGTGGTCTCCTGACCCGGACGTTCGACGACGTCGTCGTCGGCAGCGGCGTCAACGGCCTTGCATGCGCCGCGCTGTTGGCGCGGGCCGGACGGCGGGTCTGTGTGCTCGAGCGGAACGACTGGTTCGGCGGCGCGATCAGAACGGACGAGATCACGGTGCCGGGGTTCAGGCACGACGTCTTCAGCGCATGGCACCCGCTCTGGGTCGGGGGGCCGGTGCACCCGCAGCTGGGCGACGAGCTGGCGAAGCACGGGCTCGAGTACCTGAACACCGACCTGCCCACGGCGACGCTCTTCCCGGACGGCGAGAGCGCCTTCCTGCTCCGCACGGCGGACGAGAACGCGGCCGAGCTCGATCGCCACCAGGCCGGCGACGGCGATGCCTGGCTCGCGATGCTCGCGAATTTCTTCCCGAACGCCGACCTCGCCTTCGGGATTCTCGGTACGGAGCTGTGGTCGCGTCAGGGCGCCGGCCTCGGGGTGAAGGCCGTCCGACGGCTCGGCCGTCGGGGAGCGGCGGAGTACGCGGGACGGCTGCTCATCTCGGCACGCGACTGGCTCGAGACGACGTTCGGTTCGGAGCGTGCTCACGGGCTGCTCGCGCCCTGGGTGCTCCATACCGGGCTCGGGCCCGACGCGGCAGCCTCCGGCTACATGGCGCAGGTGATCGCGGTCGCCGTGCAGGAGGGTGGGATGCCGATCCCTCGCGGCGGCGGGCAGCGGCTGGCGGACGCGCTGGTCGCATTCATCCGGGAGCACGGGGGCGTCTGCGAGACCGGCGTCCACGTGGAACGGGTGTTCACCGGCGGCGTCCGAACGCCCGGCGGAGAGACGGTCACTGCGACGGAGGCGGTCGTCTGCAACGTCACGCCGACCCAGCTGTACGGCGATCTGCTGCAGGGCTTCGAGGGCCGCGCGGAGGGGTTTCGCTACGGGCGCTCGGAGATGCAGATCCACTTCGCGCTCTCGGAGCCGCCGCGCTGGGCAGGCGACGAACGGCTCGGCCGGACGGCGGTCGTTCACCTCACGCCCGGCCTCGACGGCGTCTCGCGCGCAGTCAACGAAGCGGACCGCGGGCTGCTCCCGGCCGAGGCGACGGTCGTCGTCGGGCAGCCGCTGACTATGGACCCGTCGCGGGCGCCCGAGGGCAAGGGGCTCCTCTGGGTCCAGCTCCAGGAGCTCCCTTGGCGCATCA
Source organism: Gaiellaceae bacterium (assembly GCA_035711385.1). Taxonomy (GTDB): domain Bacteria; phylum Actinomycetota; class Thermoleophilia; order Gaiellales; family Gaiellaceae; genus JACDAN01. The sequence continues at coordinate 1,704 of DASTCG010000090.1, read as the reverse complement.
AGGGCGACGCCGCCGGGGAGCTGGACGTCGGCAGCGGCGAGTGGACCGAGGCGCTCCGGGAGCGCTACGCCGACCGGATCCAGGCGCGGATTGCCCGCCACATCCCGAATCTCGAGTCATCGATCCTCGGTCGGACCGCGCTCTCACCTGCGGATCTCCAGGCGGCGAACGTGAACCTGCACCACGGCGACCCCTACGGGGGCTCGCTCGCGCTGGATCAGAACTTCCTGTGGCGGCCGCTCGCCTCGCAGCCGGGCCACCGGACGCCCGTGCCCGGCGTCTGGCACGTCGGGGCCAGCACCCATCCAGGCCCCGGCCTGGGGGGCGGCTCGGGAGCGCTCGTCGCCGAGCAGCTGCTCCGTCCGTCGCTTGCCTCCCGCGCACGCAGCCTCGTCCGCCGCTGATGCAGCGCTTGTCGATCTCGGCGATCACGACCGTCGGCCAGCCGTTCACCGACGACCTCGACGCGTATTCGGCGGCCGGCGCGGACGGGATCGGGGTCTGGGAGATGAAGCTCGAGGACGACTCGCTCGAGCGCTTCCGCGCGAGCGGGCTGGCTGCGGCGGTCGCCATCACCGAGGTTCCGTCGATCCTCCCGCTCCCGCTGATGCCGGGGCCGGAGAATCCGGCCGAGCGGGTCGAGGCGATCGCGAGCGGGATTCGGCGTCTGGCGCCGTTCGAGCCCGACGCCGTCCTCTTCCTGACCGGCCCGGGCGAGGACCGCGCGAGCGTGGTCGAGGGGATCGACGCGATCGCCGACGTGGGCCGCGAGGTCGGCGTGCGGGTCGCGCTCGAGCCGATTCAGCGCGAGTTCGCCCACTTCTGGTCGGTCGTCTCCTCCCTCGACGAAGCGTCGGCGCTGCTCGGCGAGGCGGGCCGGGACGACGTCGGCCTGATGTACGACACGTGGCACCTCTGGAGGGAGCCGCTCGAGCAGATCGAACGCCACCGCGACCGCATCGTCGGCGTCCACCTCGCGGACTGGCGGGAACCGACCCGCAACACCAACGACCGCGTGCTGCCCGGCGACGGCGTGATCGACTTCCGGCCGATCCTGGACGCGCTGCGCTGGGACGGCCTCTACGACCTCGAGATCTTCTCCGACGCCGAGCTTCCCGACTCCCTGTGGAAGGAGGACCCGCGCGAGCTCGCGCGACGCGGAGTGGAGGCGCTATCGAGCGTGTTTGCGTAGTCGGCGGCGGCGTCATCGGCAGCCTGTATGCCGCCCACCTCGCGCGCGTGGCGGACGTCTCGGTGCTCTGCCGCCGCGAGGAGCACGCCCGGGCCCTCAACGAGCACGGGCTGCGCGTCTCCGGGCGGCACGAGTTCACGTCCGAGGTTCGGGCCGCGGCCGATCCGGCCGCCCTTCCCGACGCCGAGCTCGCCATCGTCGCGACGAAGACGACGGAGCTCGAGACCGCCGTCGCGCGTCTCGCCGGCCATTGGCGGGGCGCCGCTGTGATGACCGTGCAGAACGGCCTCGGCGCCGAGGAGATCGTCCGCCGCCACGGCGACTGGCGGCTCGTCTCTGCGGTCACGTTCATGAGCGGCACGCGCCACGCTGACACGCATGTCGAGTACGTCCTCGACACGGAGACATGGCTCGGGCCCTACGGGGACACGCCGTACGAGCTGGTCGAGGAGATCGCCGCGCTGCTCCTCGAGTCGACGCTGAAGGCGCGGGCGTTCGAGGACTTGCGCCCC
>DASTCG010000089.1:0-31823 GCA_035711385.1 Gaiellaceae bacterium | reverse complement strand
GCTCGGGGCTGTACACGCGCAGTCGGAAGCGGTCGGCCATGGTCAGGCGGCGAGCTTTCGCGCCTTCTCGACGGCTTCGTCGATCGTTCCGACCATGTAGAAGGCCTGCTCGGGCAGGTCGTCGTGCTTGCCTTCGAGGATCTCGGCGAAGCCCTTGATCGTGTCCTCGAGCTTGACGTACTCGCCGGGCGTGCCGGTGAACTGCTCGGCCACGAAGTTCGGCTGCGAGAGGAAGCGCTGGATCCTCCGGGCGCGCTGGACGACGAGCTTGTCTTCGTCCGAAAGCTCGTCCATCCCGAGGATGGCGATGATGTCCTGAAGGTCGCGGTAGCGCTGGAGCACCTCTTGGACGCGCGTCGCCGTCGCGTAGTGGTCGTCGGAGACGATCCCCGGCTGGAGGGCCCGCGAGAACGAGTCGAGCGGGTCGACCGCCGGGTAGATCCCCTGCTCGACGATCGCGCGCGAGAGCACCGTGGTCGCGTCGAGGTGGGCGAAGGTGTTCGCCGGAGCGGGGTCGGTGAGGTCGTCGGCGGGTACGTAGATCGCCTGCACCGAGGTGACCGAGCCGGTCCTCGTCGAGGTGATCCGCTCCTGCAGCTGGCCCATCTCGGTCGCGAGCGTCGGCTGGTAGCCGACGGCGCTCGGCATCCGGCCGAGGAGCGCCGAGACCTCGGAGCCTGCCTGGACGAAGCGGAAGATGTTGTCGATGAAGAGCAGCGTGTTCTGGCCCTGCTCGCGGAAGTACTCGGCCATCGTCAGACCCGAGAGGCCGACTCGGAGGCGCGCGCCGGGCGGCTCGTTCATCTGGCCGTAGACGAGCGCGACCTTGTCGAGGACGCCGGACTCCTGCATCTCGAGCCAGAGGTCGTTCCCCTCGCGAGTGCGCTCCCCGACGCCCGCGAACACGGAGACGCCGCCGTGCTCCCGCGCGACGTTGTGGATCAACTCCTGGATGAGCACGGTCTTGCCGACACCGGCGCCGCCGAAGAGGCCGACCTTGCCGCCCTGCACGTAGGGGGCGATCAGGTCGATGACCTTGATCCCCGTCTCGAAGATCTCGATGTCCGGCGAGAGCTCGCGGAAGCTCGGCGGGTCGCGGTGGATCGGCCAGCGCTCGGTGTCGGCGGGCGGCTCGTCCCCCTTGTCGATCGGCTCGCCGATCACGTTCCAGAGGCGGCCGAGCGTGACGTCACCGACCGGGACGCTGATCGGCTGACCCGTGTTCTCGACGTCGAGCCCGCGGGCGAGCCCGTCGGTCGAGTCCATTGCGACGGCGCGGACCCGGTCGTCGCCCAGGTGCTGCTGGACCTCGGCGATCAAGTCGCGGCCGTCGACACTGATGCGGAGGGCCGAGTAGATCTGCGGCAGCTCGTCGGGGAACACCGCGTCGATGACGACGCCCTTGATCTCGACGATCTTGCCCTTGTTCTTCTGGTCCGAATTAGCCGCCACGAGCCTCCCGCATCCTTAGTCGTAGGTGAAGTGGGCGGCGCCAGATGGGCAGGCGCCTGCCGCCGGGGAGTTTATCGGAGCGTTCCTCCTCCCAGGCCCGGAGACGATGTCGCTCTGACGCGTCCGCCAACCTGGCGGCGTGGTCGAGCGCTCAGACGTGGGAGCTGACCGGAGAGGCGTACACGCCTCAACCGTACCCGTCGACCGCTAGTTCGCAGGCAGGTTCAGTCCGCCCGGCGAGACTTTGCGGACGGGCGGCCGAAGCATGTCGCGGCGGATGTCGGTGAACTCTCGGCTCTCCAGCACAGTCGAAACGCCGGAGGTGCTGAAGCTGAGGGACGGGTTCCTCCTGTCAGCCGACTGAAGCGTGCCGACGAGGCCGATCGACATGAGCACGACCGCTGCTGCGCTCGCAATCTCGACAGGACGCCGCCAGGCGAGCCGGCGACGCGACGGGAGCGAGACGGGCCGCTCCAGGCGCGCGAGCGGTGTCGAGCGCACGTGATCCGTCAGCGACTCGAGCTCGTGGGCGAACGAGCGGCACGGCTCACAGCGTTCCAGGTGGGCGGTGAGGAGCGCCTGCTCGAACTCGGAGAGCTCACCGTCCAGGCGAAGCGACGCGCACTCGCGGGCGCGCTCGCACTGTTTCGTCATCGGCTTCACTAGGCGCACGTCCATTCTGACGGAGCACTCACAACATAGTTAGAGAGCAGGCGGGATGGCAACGTTCACAGAAGGTTGTAGCGATTGTCGGCAGCCACACCGACGAGGATGAGCACGAAGCCGAGGAGGACGAAAATCGCCGAGAGGTTGATGTTCTCCTCGCGCTCCACCGGGGATGCCCACCGCATGAAGCGCGAGCCCCAGAAGAGCGGCGCCGTGCTTTCGCGCCGGAAGCGGACCGGGCCGCGGTTGCCGACGAAGAATCCGGCGACAAGGAGGAACGATCCGGTCAGGTAGAAGCCGAGCGAGATCGCCCGGGCGGCGTCGGCGCCAAGGGCCACACCGAAGAGGAGCGCGCCGATCAGCGTCAGCGCGGTTGCCAGCACGAAGAGCCCGGTCAGGCGGCGGAGCGCCGGGGCCCACATCGAGCGCTAGGCGGTCGTGGCCTCAGGCGACGGCTCCTGCGGAACCGAGGCCGGGCGGGAGCTCGGCCGCCGCATCTCCTCCTCGGTCAGCGGCCAGCTCTCCAGCGGGTAGTGGCAGGCAGCGACATGTCCGGCGCCGAACGGGTACAGCGGGGGCGGCTCCACGTCGCAGTGACCTTCCTGGAAGCGCGGGCAGCGCGGGTGGAAGTTGCAGGCCGACGGCGGGTTGAGCGGGCTCGGCACGTCGCCCTGGAGCACGATCGGCTTGCGCGCACGGCCGAGCTCCGGATTCGGGATCGGAACCGCCGAGAGCAGCGCTCCCGTGTACGGGTGCTTGGGCTCCTTGTAGAGCTGGTCCCGGTCGGCGGTCTCGGCGACCTTCCCGAGATACATCACGAGCACCCGGTCCGAGATGTGGCGGACGACGTTCAGGTCGTGCGCGATGAAGACGTAGGTCAGGCCGAAGTCGCGCTGGAGATCCTTGAGCAGGTTGAGGATCTGCGCCTGGACGGACACGTCGAGCGCGGACACCGGCTCGTCGCACACGATCAGTTTCGGGTTGACGGCGAGCGCGCGAGCGACGCCGATGCGCTGGCGCTGCCCGCCCGAGAACTCGTGCGGGAAGCGGTTGTAGTGCTCCGGGTTGAGCCCGACGACCTCCAGCAGCTCCTGCACGCGACGCTTGATCTCCGCGGCCGTACCCATCTTGTGGATCTCGAGGGCCTCCGCGACGATGAAGCCGACCCGCTTGCGCGAGTTCAGCGAGGCGTAGGGGTCCTGGAAGATCATCATCAGCTCGCGGCGGATCGGCCGCATGTCCGAGCGGGACAGCGTCGTGATGTCCCGCCCGTCGAAGATCACTTTCCCGCCCGTCGGGTCGAGCAGGCGCATGATGCAGCGGGCCATCGTCGACTTCCCGCAGCCCGACTCGCCCACGACGCCGAGCGTCTCGCCCGCCTTGACGCTGAACGTGACGCCGTCGACCGCCTTGACCGACGCGACCTCCTTCTGGAAGACGATGCCGCGGGTGACCGGGAAGTGCTTCTTCAGGTCCTCGACGACGAGGAGCTCGTCGCCCCTGACGTCCGCGCCGTCCGTCGTCACCGTCGCCGTGGACACCTAAGAGGCCTCCGCCATGGTGCCGGCGCGGAGCTTCGCCGCCTCGCGGTCCTTCGTCTGCTCGTCGAGATGGCACGCCTGCAGGTGCATGGGATCATTGCTGATCGGCTGCAGCTCGGGCTCTTTCTCCCTGCAGATGCTCATGACGTACGGGCAGCGCGGGTTGAAGCGACAGCCCCGCGGCGGATTCAGCAATGAGGGCGGCTGGCCGGGGATCTGCATCAGGCGCTCGGTGTCGGCGTCCAGCCGCGGCAGCGACCCGAGCAGGCCCCACGTGTACGGCATGTGCGGGCGGTTGAAGAGGCTGTCCACGGGGGCCTTCTCCACGATGCGCGCCGCGTACATGACGACGACGTCGTCCGCCGTCTCCGCGACGACGCCGAGGTCGTGCGTGATGATGATGATCGCGCTGCCGAACTCACGCTGCAGCCGGTTCATCAGCTCCAGGATCTGCGCCTGCGTCGTCACGTCGAGCGCCGTGGTCGGCTCGTCGGCGATCAGCAGGTCGGGATCGTTGATGAGCGCCATCGCGATCATCACCCGCTGGCGCATCCCGCCCGAGAACTGGTGCGGGTAGTCGCCGATCCGGCGCTCGGCGCGCGGGATGCCCACTGCCTTCAAGAGCTCGAGCGCCCGCGCGCGCGCCTGCTTTCTCGTCACGTCGCGGTGGAGCTGGATCGCCTCGACGAGCTGGCGCCCGATCGTGTGAACCGGGTTCAGCGACGTCATCGGGTCCTGGAAGATCATTGCCATGTCGTTGCCGCGGATGTCCCGGAGTCGGCTCGGCTTCATCGTCAAGAGGTCCTGGCCGTTGAACAGGGCCTGGCCGCTCGTGATCGTGTTCCGGCGGTTGTTCAGGCCCATGATCGTCAGGCAGGTGACGCTCTTCCCGCAGCCCGACTCGCCCACGATGCCAAGGGTCTTCCCCTTCTCGACCTCGAAGCTCACGCCTTCCACGGCCTTGACGATGCCGTCGTCGGTCCGGAAGTGAGTCTTGAGGTCCTTGACCTCGAGCAGGGCCATCTAGCGAGTCTCCTGGCGCATCGGTTCGCGGGCTACGAGAGCCTAATGCGCGGATCGATCACTGCGTAGAGGAGGTCGACGAACAAGTTGAAGACGATGATGCAGACCGTCGCGAAGACGACGATCCCCATCACCGCGGGCAGGTCGTAGCCCTCCAAACCCTGGATGGCTCGCTTGCCGAGTCCGGGCAGGCCGAAGACCGTCTCGGTGAACACGGCACCTCCCAGCGCGATACCGATGTCCATGCCCAGCATGGTCACCACGGGCAGCATCGCGTTCCGGAGGACGTGTGACCGCATCACCAGCCACTCCGGTGCGCCCTTGGCGCGCGCGGTCCGCACGTAGTCCTCGTTCATCGCCTCGAGGACGTTCGCGCGAATCATCCGGACATAGAGCGCCGCGAAGAGGATCGCGAAGGTGATCCAGGGGAGGATGAGCGAATGCGCCCAGTCGATCGGCCCGCCGCAGTCGGTGGACGGGTCGATCATGTCGCAGTATCCGCCTAACGGGGTCAGCCCCGCCTTGTAGCCGACGAAGTAGATGAGGATCAGGCCGATCCACACCGGGTGCGCTGAGATCCCGATCAGGACGAACACCATCGCCGATCGGTCTAACAGGGATCGTGGTCGCAACGCCGAGAGGATTCCGACCGGGACCGCGATCAGCATCCAGAGGATCGCGCCGCCGAAGACGAGCGAGGCGGTGACCGGAGCGGCGTCCTTGATGATGTCCGTGACCGGCTGGCGTGTCGCGTAGGAGCGGCCGAGCGAGGGATGCTTGAGATGGGGCCCACCGTCGAAGCTCACGGGCATCATGCCTCCGAGGAAGCGTCCGTACTGGACGACTACCGGGTCATCCAGACCCATCTGCTTCTTGACGCGCTCGACTTGATCCGGAGGCGCCTGCGGCCCCGCGATCAGCCGTGCAGGCTCGGCGGGAACGAGGAAGAAGATGATGTACGAGACGATGGTGACGGCGATGAAGAGCACTCCCGCCCACAACAGTCGTCTGATCAAGTACTGATACATGTCCGCCGCTCTCCGAAGTCTCGAGGAGGGGTCAAAGCTTACCGCTGGTTACCGCATCTGTCTTGCCAAACCCGAAAGGGCGCCGGCCGAAGCCGGCGCCCTTTCTGTTACGCGTTCTACCTGTTGAGGCAGATCGCCGAGTAGTCGTACGTGAAGACCGGGTGGTAGTGGTAGCAGCCCACCCGCGAGGACACGTAGTGCCGGTCGTTCCGGCTCGCGAACGTTGCAAGAGGCGCAGCGTTCTTCGCGATGTCGATGTCGAGGTTGCTGAATGCGCGGTACCGCGCGGTGCCAACCAGCGTCTTCGCCCGCTTGATCTTGTTGTTGTAGACCGCGGAGTTGAAGTACGAGAAGTTGACGTTGTTGGCAGGCCGGATCGTCGTTCCGTCGACCAGGAAGATGAAGTCGTACGGATCGAAGTAATCCATGTGCCAACCCTCGAGGGTCAGGTCGAAGGGCTCGCCCTTGCGCCCGGCCAGCTCGAACTGGGTCGCCCGCGGGAACAGCTTGATGTCCATGTTCAAGCCGATGTTCCGCAGGTTCGCCTGCACGATCTGGCACTGCGCCGGGGCCGGAGCCCGGTTGGAGCAGTAGAACACGCCGCTCCCGCCGCGGGTCTGGCCCTGGGCCAGCCGCCGGGCCTGCGACAGGTTCGGGTGCCGCGGGTAGATGGCGACGTTCCTGAAGCCGCGCATCGTCGGCGGCAGCATCTGATCGTTCGTGACGCCGGCGTAGGCACCACGCTGCGTCATGATCCCCTGCCGGTCGATGGCGAAGTTGACGGCCTTCTTCAGCCGCACGTTGCCGACATCGCCACCGCCGAACAGCCGGCGGTCGTGGTTCATCGCCACGAAGTCGATCGCAGGCGACGGATTCGCAAAGTAGCGGCCCGGCGACTGCTTCTTCACGCCGTACCGCCGACCCAGCTCCGCGTGCGCCGAGGGCGGGAGATCACCCAGGTCGGTGGCGCCGCGGTCGATGTTCAGCTTGATCGTCTCGAGCGGAAGCCCGATGTCGATCACGACGCTGTTGACGTTGCCGCGAACGGGCCCGCGGTAGAAGCGGTTCCGCTCGAGGACGACGCGCCGGTTCTGCGTCCACTCCTTGATGTAGTACGGCCCTGCGCTGGCGACCGGAGCGCCGACGCCCTCAGGGTTGATGGGCAGGGCGGTCTGCGCGGCGAAGAACGGCATCGCCAGCCGGGCGAGCAGGTCCGGCGAGCGCTTCGTCAGCCGCAGCGTCAGCGTGTTCCCCTTGGCCGTGATGCCGCTGGCCCGCTGCGCGCGGCCTGCGATCACCGCCTCGGCGCCGGAGATGTCCTCGATGAACGGCTGGGCCGGCGAGCTCATCCGGCGGTTGAGCGCGCGGTTCAGCGCGTTGGCGAAGCTCTGGGCCGTGACGCGCTGGCCGTTCGAGAAGCGGTACGTGTTCTTGAGCTTGAACGTGTACACACGCCCGTTACTCGAGATGCGAGGGAAGCCCTGAGCCACCTCGGGCGTGAGCCGCGACCCTCGCGGGGCGGGCGCATGCGGGTAGTTCATGAGCATCGCGCTCGTCGCGAACGCGATCGTCCAGGACGGCACGTAGTACCAGAGGGCCGGATCGACATAGTCGATGTCGACCGTCAGGCTGTGGTGGAGCGTCCCGCCGACCCGTGCTGTCCCGGCGTCCGATGCCTGTGGGGCCGCGCTGCTCGAGGGGCCCGCAACTGCGGACGCCGACAGCAGCCCGGCACCGACGAGCAGCATCGCCACCGAGAGCGTGAGTCGTCTATGCACTGAGACTCCTTTCGCGGGTTGAGAGCCGGGCGATCCACGGCTCCGAGCGCCCGTATGACGCTCGACCGCTCAAACGCCGCGGGCACGACGCGGTTAGGGCCACTTCAGCGACCGGAATTGCCCGTTCAGCGCGGGTAATCACTTGATCTGCAAACCAATATCGGCTTTCGGCGTCAACGTAAGCGGATGGGCCGTACGACCCCCGCGAGCCCGCAGCAAGAAGCCACCGACCGCGCCGGCAGAGCCGGCACGGCGCGGAGCCACCGGTCGCGCCGGCGGAGCCGGCACGACCTCGGTCGGCGCCGCCGAGTCGGCGCCTTTCTCGGCGTCGCCGAGTCGACGCCTTCGTGCTGCCCCGGAGTCGCATGCAGCAGCTGAAGCGCTGGCCGGGGATCGAGCTCCGCCACCTCGAGGCGCTGGCGGTCGTCTCCGACGAGGGCAGCTTCCGCCGCGCCGCGCGCAAGCTGGGCTACACGCAGTCGGCGATCAGCCAGCAGATCGCCGCCCTCGAGCGCGCCGTCGGACACGCCGTCCTCGAGCGGCCGTCCCGCGGGCGGCCGCTGGCCCTGACCGAGGTGGGGGCGAGGCTGCGCCGCCTGCACGACACGGTGGAGAACGCAATCGCCGCGGCGAGAGCGGACGTCGCCGCAGCCGCCGCCGGCGTCGGCCACGTCGTCCGCGTCGGCACGCCGTTCTCGTTCGCCCACCTCTCCGAGGCAGTCGTGGCGATGAGGGTCCGGCACCCGCGCGTGGTCGTCGAGGTCGTGAGCGCGGCCGACGACGACCGCCTCCTGCGCCTGCTCGAGACGGGTGCCGTCGACCTCGCGATCGTCCGCTCGCCGAGCGTGCCCGGCACCGCCGAGCTTCGCCCCGCCGCCATGTGCTCCTACGCCGTCGCCATCCCGGCGACCTGTCCGCTCGCGCGGACGCAGCGGCGGGTCGCCCTCTCCGACCTGGCGGGGATGGCGCGCATCGCGACCGCCGACAGGACCGCGTTCGCGGACGACGTCACGGCTCCCGTGGTCGCTTCGGACGCCGAGATGGCGCTGGGCCTCGTAGGCGCCGGCGCGGGCGCCGCGGTCCTGCCGTCGCTCTTCGCGTCCGCGCCGCCGTCGGGCGTGGCGGTGCGTCCGCTCCGGGACATCCTTCCGCCCTTCCGGCTCTCGCTGGCGACGAGCGGGAACCTCGTGCCGCAGGCGTCCGACCTCGCGGACCTCGTGGTCGCCGCCATCTCGGGGTGGCCGCACGAGCGGCCCGTCGAGAGCGACGCCGCGCCGGCCTAGCGTCCGGCGTCTCCTACGATTTCCGACGTGACCGAGCCGCGACGGGAGGACGAGGGCGTCGTCGAGCGCGAGGCCCGTGAGGCGGCCCGCGGGGAGAGCGCTCGCACGCCGCTCCTCCTGATCGGCGGCGTGGGCGTCACGATCGCGATCGTGGTGGGCGTGCTGATCCTCCTGGTCGTGCTGATCTGGCTCCTTGCCTGACTGTCGGCTCGAGTAACTCCCCCCATCCGGAGGATCGCCCGCTAGGCCCGCGCAACCGACGAATGTCGGACGTGAGGACTGCGGCGTTTCCCCTCCGGCTCCGTCTCGGCCTGCCCGCGTGGGCTCGCTCGAGGTCTGTGATCCCGCCCGTCCGGCAGGGGATGTACGCACGCCCCGGCCTCTTCCGCCGGACGGCGCCATTCCTCGGCGTGACGATCCTCGCGATCGCGGTGCTCCCCCTGCCGCCTGGCGGCGACCGGCCGGCCGCGATCGCCCTCGCCTCGGGGCTCACGGCGCTCATCGTCCTCACAGTCGCGCTCGCGCCCTGGGACCGGCTGCCGCAGTTCGCCGAGGTCGTCCCGCCGCTCGCCTACTTCATCGTCATCGCGCTGCTCCGGGAGAGCCAGGGCGGCGCCACGTCGGGCTACTCGGCCGTCGCCATGCTGCCGGTCTTCTGGCTCGCGCTCCACGGGACGCGAAACCAGCTCGGCATCGGGATCGCAGGTCTCGCCGCCGTCTTCTTCGTGCCCCTGCTCCTGCTGGGCGCTCCGGAGTATCCGGCCACCGAGTGGCGCCGGGCGATCCTCTGGATCTCGGTAGCGCCGATCGTGGGCTTCACCGTTCAGGCCCTCGTCGCCGAGCTTCGGACCCGCGCCGAGGAAACCCGCCTCGGGCTTGCGAACATCGAGGAGATCACGGCCTCCATGCGACGGATCGGGGCGAGCACCGATCCCGACGCCGTCCGCCGGGCGATTTGCTCCTCCGCCCGCTCGATCGCCGGCGCGGACGTCGTCCAGCTCCTCGAGCCGAGCGGCGAGCGGCGTCTGACGCTGACGTCGGCCGACGGCATGCGGATTCCGCGGGCCGGGGAGGAGGCCGGCGCCGGGCTCGCCCACCTGTCGTGCAAGCCGGTCTTCCTTCGCCAGGCGACTCACGGGACGCGGCACGGCCTCCGCTCGATGCACTTCGAGCCGGTGTTGCGCGACGAGACGGCGATGGCCGTCCTCGTGCTCGGCTGGAGCCGGCCGGTCAAGACCCTTTCGCCGCGCATCGAGTCCGGCATGAGGATGCTCGCCGCGGAGGCCGCGATCGCGCTCGACCGCGCTCGGCTCCTCGCCCAGCTCCAGGAGACCGCCCGCACGGACGACCTGACCGGTCTCCCCAACCGGCGGGCCTGGGAGGAGGAGCTGCCGCGCGAGCTGGCGCGGGCCGCGCGCGACAGCCGTCCCGTCTGCGTCGCGATGCTCGATCTCGACCGGTTCAAGCGGTTCAACGACCACCGCGGCCACCAGGCCGGGGACCGGTTGCTGAGGCAGGCCGCGTCGGCGTGGGCTTCGCATCTGCGGGTGAGCGACATGCTGGCGCGCTACGGGGGCGAGGAGTTCAGCGTCCTGCTCCCCGGCTGCACGCTCGAGGACGCGCACCTGCTCGTCCAGCGACTCCGCGCCGCGATGCCGGACGGCGAGACGGTCTCCGCCGGGATCGCGTGCTGGGACGAGACGGAGACCGCGGAGGAGCTCGTCGGTCGAGCCGACGCCGCGCTCTACACCGCCAAGCGAGGCGGACGCGACCGTCTCATCTCCTCCGCCTAGCCCCTCGGCGGCTTGAGCACGGCGAAGGGGTCGGTGACCTCCAGCGTCGGCGAGCGGAAGCGGAACAGCGACGCGGGTCGCCCGCCCGCCCGTCCCGGCTCGCGCCTGCCGCCCGTCTGCTCGAGGACGCCGCGCCGCACGAGCACACGGTGGAGGTTCGTGGCCGACACCTCGTGGCCGAGCGCCGCCGCATAGAGCTCACGGAGCTCCGAGAGCGTGAACTCCTTCGGGGCGAGCGCGAAGCCGATGTTCGTGTACGAGAGCTTCGCGCGCAGTCGCTGGAGCCCCGAGCGGACGATCGCCCCGTGGTCGAACGCCGTGCCCCGCAGCCGGTCGACTGCGAGCCAGCGGGTGTCCTCCGGAATCGCGGGGTCGACGTCGCTCGGGACGAGCCCGAGGTACGCGGTCGCCAGCTGCCACTCGCCGGGATGCCGGTTCGGGTCGCTCCGGGTCTCGAGCTGCTCGAGGTGCGAGAGCTCCCGGACGTCCACCTTGGCCGCGAGCTGGCTCCTGATCGACTCCTCGAGTGTCTGGCCCGGCTCGAGGTACCCGCCCGGCAGCGCCCACCGCCCGAAGAACGGCTCCCGCGCCCGGCGCCACATGAGCACGCGGAGCGCACCGTCCCGCACCTGGAAGACGACGGCTAGCGAAACGTGGAGGGGTGCCGGTCGGATAGACTCCGTCACCAAGTTTGAGACTATCAGGCGAAAACCTCCGGTCGGCTTTGCTCACCGCCGGTGCCGTCCTCCTCCTCGCGGCCTGCGGCGGCTCTGACAACGAGAGCGCCTCGACCCGGTCGACGACCGGCGCCGGTGGCGAGGCGAAGTTCAAGATCGCGCTCGTCACGGACGTCGGGCAGCTCAACGACCGCGGCTTCAACCAGCTCGCGTTCCAGGGGCTGAAGCGGGCGAAGGAGGAGCTCGGCGTGCAGATCCGCGTCGCGGAGTCCAAGAGCTCATCCGACTACGTGCCCAACTACGCCTCTCTTGCGCGCCAGCGGTACGACCTGATCATCGGCGTCGGCTTCGCGCAGGGTGATGCGATCGCGACCGCGGCGAAGAGATTCCCGGACACGAAGTTCGCGATTATCGACGTCGACCAGACCACCCTGAAGGGGAAGCCTCCGAACCTTCTGGGGGTGCTCTTCCGCGAAGAGCAGGCGGGCTACCTCGCCGGTGTGCTTGCGGCGCTCTCGGTGAAGTCGTCGCCGCCGATCGTGGGCTCGGTCGGCGGCTTCAAGGAGCCGCCGGTCGACCGGTTCATCGCCGGCTACCAGGCGGGGGCGAAATACGAGCAGCCGGACATCCAGACGCTGAACGGCTACTCGTCCGACTGGGACGACCAGGCGAAGTGCAAGGAGCTCGCGCTCAACGAGATCGCGCAAGGGGCGACCGTCGTCTTCCAGGTCGCCGGCGGATGCGGACTGGGCGCCCTGGACGCAGCCAGGGAGAAGGGCGTCTGGGGGATCGGCGTCGACGCCGATCAGTCGTTTCTCGGCAAGTACGTCCTCACCAGCTCGATCAAGCGCGTGGACGAGGCCGTGTTCCGGATCATTCGCTCCGTCACCGACGGGACCTGGAGGGGCGGGACGAACGTGACCTTCGGCCTCGCCCAGCACGGAGTTGGTCTCGGGACGATCAGCCCCGAGGTCCCGGAGTCGGCCCGCCGGAAGCTCGAGGACGTGCAGCGCAAGATCCTCGCCGGCGAGATCCGGATCCCGAGGACGCTCTAGGCGGCTCCTCCCGCGACTGCCGCGATCACGCGGATCTCATGCGCCGAATCGACCGGCGTGTGCAGGCCGCCGAGCTGGCGGATGTCCTTGCCGTCCACGTAGACGTTCACGAGCCGGCGCAGCTCGCCGGCCTCGTCGAAGATCAGGTCTGCGACGGGAAGCTGCCTGAGCGCGTGCTCGACGGTCGCCGCCTCGACCTCGAACCGCCCCTGCCCGCCCGCCTGCGTCGCCAGGAGCGAGGGCAGGGCGACCGTGATCACGCAGCCTCGACCGAGAGGATCGGCGGCAGCTGGCGCGCGAGCTCCGTCCAGGACTCGCCCCGGTCCGTCGTGGCGAAGACCGAGCCGCTCTGCGTCCCGAAGTAGACCCCGCCGTCGGCGTCGAACGAGAGGCCCTCGCGCATGACGGCGCCCCACGCCGGCTCCGGAAGACCGCCCGAGGCGAGCTCCCAGCTCGCCCCGCCGTCGGCCGTGCGGTAGACGCCGAGCCGACCGTTGGGCGTGACCCGGTTCTCGGCGCCCTCCTCGGGGATCACGTAGGCGACGTCCGGGTCCTGCGGATCGAGGGCGAGCGGGAAGCCGAAGCCGCTCGGCAGCCCGTTGCCCTCCAGCCGCTCCCAGGTCTCGCCGCGATCGTCCGAGCGGTAGACGCCGCAGTGGTTCTGCTGCCACAGCCGGCCCGGCCGCTCGGGGTGGAGCAGGAGCTTGTGCACGCACTGCCCCACCTCGGGGAAGTTGTCCGGCTCGGGGTAGAAGTCGGCGGCGACGCCCTGGTTCTTCGGAGACCACGACTGGCCGCCGTCGTCGGTCCGGAAGGTGCCGGCCGCCGAGATCGCGATGTACATCCGGTCCGGGTCGGACGGGTCGAGCTGGATCGAGTGGCAGCACATGCCGCCTGCGCCCGGCTGCCACCGCTCGCGGGTCGCGTCCTCGAGCAGGCTCGGCACCGCCTCGAACGATCCGCCGCCGTCGGTGGACCGGAAGAGGACACCGGGCGTCGCTCCCAACCAGATCTCGCCGTCCTCGCGCCCTGGCTCGACGTGCCAGGTCTCCGCGAGCTTCAGCTCGGAGTCCTCCGGCAGCCCGAGACCCTCGGCCCGCTCCCAGGTCTTCCCGCCGTCGTCGGATCGCTGGAACGTCCCGCCGTAGACGAAGTTGTTGGCGGCGACCTGCAGACTCCCGTCGCGGGCATCGCGGATCGCGTGGAACACCGACCACCCCGGGAGGAGCGGCCCCTCGAGCTCCCGCTCGGCGCCCTCGCCGTGGAGGAGGAAGAGTCCCTTCCTCGTTCCGCACAGGAGAAGCACGCGGCTAGCCTACGCGACGTGCCGCCCCTGACCCCCGAGCAGGCCAAGCTGTTCAAGGAGCCGTTCCTCGCCACCGTGGCGACGGTCCGGCCGGACAACTCGCCGCACCTCACGCCGGTGTGGATCGACTGGGACGGCGAGAACGTGGTGTTCAACACCGCGGAGGGCCGGGCCAAGCCGCGCTACATCCGCCGGAACCCGGTCGCCGGCGTATTGGTCGTCGACGAGGGCGACCCGTACCGGTGGGTGTCGGTGTCGGGTCCTGCGGAGATCGTCGAGGAGGGCGCCGAGGAGCACATCAACGAGCTCTCTCACCGGTACCGCGGCCGCGACTACGACTACGTCGACGGCGAGAAGCGGCTGATCGTCCGCGTGAAGCCCGAGCGCGTCACCGTGCGCGGCATCTCGTAGTGCCCCTTCCGGCAAAGAAAGGGCACTAGGCGTTGCTGCGCGAGGTCGGGCCGAGGGACGGCCTCCAGAACGAAGACGAGATCGTCCCGCCTGAGACCCGGGCCGAGCTCGTCGACCGGCTGGCCGCCGCGGGGCTCCGACGCATCGAGGCGGCGAGCTTCGTCAACCCCGAGCGGGTGCCGCAGATGGCGGGCGCCGAGGAGGTCGTCGAGGCGGTCGGGAGGCGCGACGGGGTCGTCCTCTCCGGGCTCGCCCTGAACGAGCGCGGGTACGACCGCCTCCGGGGGACGGGGCTGGACGAAGTGAGCTTCGCGGTAGGGGCGACCGAGAGCTTCTCGCAACGGAACGCCGGCGCCTCCGTCGAGGCCGCGATCGGCGACGCCGAACGGATCGTCGGGCGGGCGAAGGAAGACGGGATCCGGGCGAGCGTGACGATCTCGGTCGCCTTCGGCTGTCCCTTCGAGGGCCCGGTCGATTCCGGGCGGGTCGTCGAGATCGCCGAGAAGCTGACTGGGACGGAGCCGGACGAGCTCGTCCTCGCCGACACCATCGGCGTGGCGACTCCGCGGGCGGTCAAGGCGCTCGTGGAGCGGGTCGGCGCGCTCGGTCGGCCCGTCGGCGGCCACTTTCACAACACGAGGAACACGGGCTTCGCCAACGCCTACGCCGCTCTGGAGGCGGGCGCCTCGGCGCTCGACGCCTCGGTCGGAGGGCTCGGCGGCTGCCCGTTCGCGCCGAACGCGACCGGCAACGTCGCGACCGAGGATCTCGTCTACCTGCTGGAAGGGGAGGGCGTCGACACGGGTGTCGACCTCGAGGCGCTCATCGCGATCTCGCAATGGCTGGAGGAGCTGCTCGGCCGGAGGCTGGAGGGCTACGTCTACCGGGCAGGACCGTTCAGATCACGGCCCTGACCAAGACGACGATCGCCGCGAGCGCGGCGAGTGCGAGAAAGAGCGCGAGGAACCCGACGAGCACCAGCTTCGCGAGTTTCGAGGTCGTTTCGTCGGGCGAGCCGGGCTCGAAGCTCGCCAGGATCTGCTGGTGCACCTTGCGTTCGATCTCCTCGGCGAGCGCATCGGCACCCGTCTTCGCCGGAGCTCCCGTCTTCAGCGGCGGAAACGACCCGCGCTGCTCGGGCAGCGCGAGCTGAAAGATCCGTTCGTGCTGGACGTCCTTGAGGTTCGTCTCCCCGAGGTCGCGGATCTCCAGTCCTTCCGGAATGTTGTTGCCGACGAGCGCGCGCGTGGTCTCCGAGAGCAGGATCTGGCCGCCGTGACCGGCTGAGCAGATTCGCGCGGCGCGCACGACGTCCATTCCGAGGTAGCCCTCGTCGCCGACGGTCGGCTCCCCGGTGTGGAGGCCCATGCGGACCTTGACGTCCACCCCTTCGGGCCATGCGTGGGCGCCGAGCTCCCGTTGGGCCGCGACTGCGCCGACGACGGCGTCCTTGGCACGGGCGAACGAGAAGAAGAACGCGTCGCCCTGCGTGTCGACCTCCTGCCCGCCGGCCTCGCTCAGCCGGTCGCGGAGGATCCTCCGGTGCTCGCGGTGCACGTCGGCGTATGCGTCCCCCAGCTGCTCGAGCAGTCGCGTGGAGCCCTCGATGTCCGAGAAGAGGAAGGTGACGGTTCCGCCGGGGAGGGCAGGCTCGGTCACGGCGGCTAGCGTAGACACGTGAACCGGCTCGCGCAGGAGACGTCCCCGTACCTCCTCCAGCACTCCGACAACCCGGTCGACTGGTATCCGTGGGGCGACGAGGCCTTCGAGCGGGCCCTCGCAGAAAACCGGCCGATCCTGCTCTCGATCGGCTACAGCGCCTGCCACTGGTGTCACGTCATGGAGCACGAGTCCTTCGAGGACGAGGAGACGGCGCGCCTGATGAACGAGCGGTTCGTGAACGTGAAGGTGGACCGGGAGGAGCGGCCCGACGTCGACGCGCTCTACATGGACGCCGTGGTCGCCCTCACCGGGCACGGCGGCTGGCCGATGACCGTCTTCCTCAACCCCGCGGGGGAGCCGTTCTTCGGCGGGACGTACTTCCCGCCGGAGCCGCGGCACGGGATGCCGGCGTTTCGCGACGTCCTCACCGCCGTCTCCGACCTCTACCGCGAGCGTCCCGATGCCGCCGGCAGCTCCGCGAGGCAGCTCGTCGAGGCGATCGAGGCGTCGAGCAGGGTGCTCCCGTCGGCCGACCCGCTCACCGAGACGCTGCTCGCCGACGCTTCCCGCTTGCTCCGCCGCCAGTTCGACCCGGAGTGGGGCGGGTGGGGCGGAGCCCCGAAGTTCCCGCAGGCCCCGGTGCTCGAGTTCCTTCTGCGGATGCACCTGCGCGGCGACGGCGAGGCGCTGCCGATGGTGACGAAGACCCTCGACGCGATGGCCGCGGGCGGGATGTACGACCTCCTCGGAGGCGGGTTCCACCGCTACTCGGTCGACCGGCAGTGGCTCGTGCCGCACTTCGAGAAGATGCTCTACGACAACGCCCTGCTCGCCTCCGCCTACCTGCACGGCTGGGTCCTCACGGGCAACGCCTGTTACCGGCGGGTCGTCGAGGAGACGCTCGGCTACGCGCTCCGTGAGCTCGCGCTGCCCGAGGGGGGCCTCGCCTCGGCCCAGGATGCGGACACGGAGGGCGTCGAGGGGCTGACCTTCACGTGGACCGCGGACGAAGGCGTCCCGGAGGAGCTCCTCCAGCCGTTCGAGGACGGCCGCTCGATCGTCCGCGGAGAGCTGGACGAGGACCTGCGTCGCCGGCTCTGGGAGCTTCGCGAGCAGCGGCCGAAGCCTGCTCGGGACGACAAGGCGATCGCATCCTGGAACGGTCTCGCGCTTGCGGCGCTCACCGAGGCGGGGCGCCGGCTCGACCGGCCCGACTTCGTGGAGGCCGCGAGGCGGGTGGCGGAATTCCTGCTCGGCCCGCTCTCCGACGAACGCGGGAGGCTCCTGCGCACCTACCGCGAGGGCCGCGCGAAGAACACCGGCTTCCTGGAGGACTACGCCGACGTCGCCGCCGGCCTCCTGGAGCTGCACGTCGCGACCGGAGAGCTCCGGTGGCTCGAGGAGGCGAACCGCCTGGCCCGTCTCGCGGTCGAGCTGTTCGCCGACGACGAGCGCGGCGGCTTCTTCCGCACGCCGGCGGACGGCCAGCGTCTGATCGCCCGTCAGAAGGCGTTCGACGACAATCCCACGCCCTCGGGGAACTCCCAGCTCGCGCACGTGCTGCTTCGCCTGGCCAGGATCTACGGCGACGACGACCTCGAGCGCCGCGCGGTAGGCGTCTTCCGCCTCGTCGCTCCGGCGCTCACCCGGGCGCCGCAGGCGTTCGGGCATGCGCTGTCGGGGCTCGACCTGCACTTCTCTCCGCCGCGCGAGCTGGCGATCGTTGGCCCGCCGTCGAGCGAGATCGCGCGAGCCGCCCTTGCCCCGTTCGACCCGAACGCCGTCGTCGCCTTCGGGCCTGCCGAGGAAATCCCCCTGCTCGCCGGGAAAGATCTCGTGGACGGCAGGCCGGCCGTGTACGCCTGCGAGCGGTTCGTCTGCGCCGCGCCGGTGACGGCGCCCGAGAAGCTTTCCAGGACGCTTACAAACACCTAACGACGATCTGGCGTTCTACAGGGGTGACGGGCTTACGGCCGAGGACGTGGGGGGTCCTTGCGGCATCGTTCTCGATGCTGGCGTTCTCGGCCGCGCTCGTCGTTCTCTCTCTCCAGGCGCAGGGGGAGGCCGCAGAAGCCTCCTCCTTCCGCCACGCTCAGGCGCAGACGAGGCCGAACGTGCTCGTACTGATGACCGACGACCAGACGGTCGAGTCGATGCGCGTCATGACGAACGTGAACTCGCTCCTCGCCGCCCGGGGGACGACGTTCGTGAACAACTTCGCCTCGTTCCCCCTCTGCTGCCCGTCGCGGTCGACGTTCATCACCGGCCAGTACGCGCATAACCACACCGTCATGGGCAACGCGCCGCCGGCCGGCGGTTACGACAAGCTGGCGCCGACCCACGCCAACACGCTGCCCGCGTGGCTCCGGCAGGCCGGCTACCTCACGATTCACGTCGGCAAGTACCTGAACGGCTACGGCAGCGCCCGGCCGAGGGAGATCCCGCCCGGCTGGGTCGAGTGGTACGGCTCCACCGATCCGTCGACGTACCGCTACTTCAACTACACGCTGAACGAGAACGGCAGGCTCGTCACCTACGGGACCGGCGCTGCCAACTACCAGACCGACGTCTACGCCCGGAAGGCCGTCGAGCTGATCCGGCGAAACGCACCCTCGACGCAGCCGTTCTTCCTGTCGGTCGCCTTCCTCGCTCCCCACGCCGGCGCGCCGCGGGACGCCGACGACCCGGCGAACCAACCGACGCCGTCGCCGGCGCCGCGCCATCGCAACCGCTTCGCGTCGGAGGCGCTGCCGAGGCCGTCGTCGTTCAACGAGGCGGACGTCTCGGACAAGCCGTCCGGGATCCGGAACCGTGCGCTCATCGGCCAGGCCCGGATCAACGGGATCACCGAGAACTATCGCCAGCGGCTCGAGTCGCTTCTCGCCGTCGACGAGGCGGTCCGGGACATCGTCGCAGCGCTGGAGGCGACCGGTGAGCTCTCTCGGACGCTGATCGTCTTCACCTCCGACAACGGCTTCTTCCACGGGGAGCATCGCGTGCCCGACGGGAAGGTGCTCGTCTACGAGCCGTCGGTGCGCGTGCCGCTGATCCTTCGCGGCCCCGGCGTGCCCGCCGGCGCGCGCCGCACGAATCTCGTCGCGAACGTCGACCTGGCGGCGACGATCCTGGACGTGGCGCACGCCCGCCCGGGCCGCGCTCAGGACGGCCGCTCGCTCCTGCCGTTCGCCCGCGACGCCCTGAACCGCTCCGGCCGCGACATCCTGCTCGAGACCGGGAGCTACTCCGCGATCCGGACGCCCCGCCACGTCTTCGTCCAGCACGGAAGCGGTGAGCAGGAGCTCTACGACCTCGCGACCGACCCGGATCAGCTGCAGAGCCTGCACGCCGATCCACGTTTCGCCGCACTGAAGGCGGACCTCGCCGCCCGGCTCGCCCGTCTTCGGGTCTGCGCCGGCGCTGCATGCAGTCGCGGCCCGGACCTCCGGCTGCAGGCGCGGTACCGGCGGGGTCGTGCCGGCTGCGTCCGCTCGAGGCTCCGGCTGCGGGTCATCGGGTCGGCCGCGTCGCGGATCGCCGGCGTGAGCTTCTACCGCGGCCGGGTGCGCATCCGGCGGGATTCGAAGGCTCCCTACACGGCCTCGATCGCCCGGCGAAGGCTTCGCACGCGGACGCTCGTCCAGGCGCTCGTCACGCTCAGGGACTCGCGGAGCGCCTCACTCGATCGGGCGTTTCGCGCCTGCGGGTAGGAGGGTTTGGCGGGAGAGCGCTCGTTGCCAGGGTGCGGTGCTCGTTCCCAGGCAAGGACGCAGGGAGCGCCCGTATCGAATGAGATACGGGCGCGACTGAGGACGCTGTCCTGGGGGGCGGGCAGCGCGGCCTGGCGGCACAGCCGCTATTCCGTCAGACCCTCCTTCGCTCAAGGGCGAGTGCGCTCCGGCCGATGCGGCTGCCATGAGGGACGGCCCCGAGCAGCTGCACGACGCGATCCAGCTGAGCCAGGAGTCGAACGACCGGCTCGGCAACGCCGTCCTCGTCGGTTGGGTCGTGGTTGCCGAGTGGGTCGCACCGGACGGGACGCGGACGCTCACGCGCATGAGCGGCACGCCCGGCGGTGCGGTTCCCCCCGAATGGCAGACCCGTGGCTACCTCCACGAGGCGCTCTTCGGCAAGTGGAACACCGACGCGTGATCTAGGAGGGTTTGGCGGGATATCGCTCGCCTGGCGGCTCAGCCGGTATTGCGCCAAACCCTCCCAAACCCGCCGACCGCTTTACGATCCTCCGGCCTTGGCGCTGCTGGAGGTCCGGAACATCACCCGCCGGTTCGGCGGCATCGTCGCGCTCGACGAGGTGTCCTTCGAGGTGGAGGGCGGGCAGATCGCGGGCCTGATCGGTCCGAACGGCGCCGGCAAGACGACCGTCTTCAACGTCATCACGCGGCTCTACCGGCCCGACGAGGGCGACGTCTTCTTCGACGGTGCCAGCCTGCTCCGGACGGCGCCGCACCGGGTCGTCAGGCGTGGGATCGCCCGCACGTTCCAGAACGTCGAGCTCTTCCCCGGCATGTCCGTCCTCGACAACGTCCTCGTCGGGACGCACGCGAAGGTGGGCTGGTTCGCCGAGCGGCGCGCGAGGCGCGCGGCCGAGGAGGTGCTCGCCGAGGTCGGCGCGGCGGCCGTCGCCGGCCGACCTGCCGCCGGTCTCCCGTTCGGGACGCTGAAGCGCGTCGAGCTCGCGCGGGCGCTTGCGGCCGAGCCGCGGCTCCTGCTGCTCGACGAGCCGGCCGGGGGCCTGAACCACGAGGAGGTCGAGGCGCTCGGGGAGCTGATCCGGCGGATCCGCAAGCAGCGGGACCTGACGATCCTGCTCGTCGAGCACCACATGAGCCTCGTGATGTCCGTCTCGGACCGGGTGCAAGTCCTCGACTTCGGACGGAAGATCGCCGAGGGCACGCCGGACGAGGTTCAGCGCGACCCGGCCGTGATCGAGGCCTACCTTGGGGAGGTGCCGCCGTCGCCGCCATCCTCGAGCTGACGGACGTCGACGCGCGCTACGGTGCGGTGCAGGCGCTGAACGGCGTCTCGCTCACCGTCGACGAAGGAGAGTTCGTCGCGGTGCTCGGCCCGAACGGCGCGGGGAAGACGACCACGCTCCGCGCGATCTCCGGAACCGTGTGGCGCCGCGGCGAGCTCCTGTTCGCCGGGAAGCGGCTGCCCCGGTCCGCCGAGCGGACCGCCCGGCTCGGCATCGCCCACGTGCCCGAGGGCCGAGGAACCTTCTCGGAGCTGACGGTGCTCCAGAACCTGCGGCTCGGGGCCTACACCCGCCGCAACGGCGTGGGCGACGATCTCGAGCGGGTCTACGGCTTCTTCTCCTGGATGCGCGACAGGCGGAACCAGACGGCGGGCACGCTGAGCGGCGGCGAGCAGCAGATGCTCGCCCTCGCACGGGCGCTCATGGGCAGGCCGCGCTTGCTGCTCCTCGACGAGCCTTCGCTCGGGCTGGCGCCGCTCGTCGTGCGCGAGATCTTCGAGATCGTGCGGCGGCTGAACGAGGAGGAGAAGCTCAGCGTCCTCGTCGTCGAGCAGAACGCCGCTGTCGCGCTCGAGTCGTCCAGCCGCGCGTACGTGCTGGAGGCCGGCAAGGTCGCGCTCGAGGGGCCGAGCCTGGAGCTGGCCGAGAACGAGGACGTCCGTCGCAGCTACCTCGGCTACTGACTTGACGGAACTCCTCCAGCAGGTCGTCATCGGGCTCGCATCGGGCTCGATCTACGGACTGCTCGCGCTCGCGATCGTGCTGATCCACCGGGCCACCGGCGTGATCAACTTCGCGCAGGGCGAGATGGCGATGTTCTCCGCGTACATCGCCTGGCAGCTCGTCCAGTGGGGGCTCGCCTACTGGCTCGCCTTCGCCGCCACGCTCGTCATCTCGTTCGCCGGCGGGCTCGCGATCCAGCGCATCGTGATCCGGCCCGTCGAGCGGGCGCCCGTCCTCACGGTCGTCATCGTCACCCTCGGGCTCCTCGTGATCTTCAACGGCCTCGCGGTCTGGCTGTGGTCCGGCGAGGTGCGGACGTTTCCGCCGAACCGGCCGTTCCCGACGCGGACGCTGGAGATCGGCGGCGTGATCATCAATGTCCAGGACATCGGGATCATCCTCGTGACGCTCGGGCTCGTCGCAGCGCTCTGGGCGTTCTTCCGGTTCACGAAGGCCGGGCTCGCGCTGCGTGCGTCGGCGCTCTATCCCGAGTCGAGCCGCCTCGTGGGCATCCGCGTCGGCTGGATGCTCGGCGTGGGGTGGGGGCTGGCCGCCGCGCTCGGTGCGGTCAGCGGGATGTTCACCGCCGCCGCCTTCCCGCCGCTCGAGCCGACGATGATGCAGGCAGTGCTGATCTACGCCTTCGCGGCGGCCGTGCTGGGTGGGATCGACAGCCCGGGCGGCGCCGTCGTCGGCGGGCTCATGCTCGGCGTTTTCCTCAACCTCGTCGGGACCTATGCGGACGATCTCAAGGACGCGGGCTTCCCAATCGACCTCGAGGGGCTTCGGCTCCCGGTCGCCTTCGTCTTCATCCTCGCCCTGCTGCTCGTCCGCCCGCAGGGCCTCTTCGGACGGGCCGCAGCGAGGCGCGTATGAAGCCAAGTAACACGGTGTTACTCGCACGGGGAGCGCGCGTGCTCGGCGTCGCCGCGTTCGTCGTCGGGATCGCGATCCTGCCGCGTTTCCTGAGCGACTTCCGGGCGTCGGAGTTCGCGCGGGTGGGGATCTTCTTCATCGCGCTCGTCGGTCTCCAGATCCTCACGGGCTACACGGGCCAGATCTCGCTGGGAAACGGCGCGTTCATGGCGATCGGCGGGTACGTGAGCGCGCTGCTGATCCTCGGCCGCCGCGGTCTCGAGGCCTCCCAGCTCGAGGCGCCGAGCTGGCTCCCCGTCGGCGACGGCATGAAGGACATCTGGACGATCCCGATCGCGGCCCTCGTGGCCGGCGTCTTCGGCTTCCTCGTCGGCCTGCCGGCGCTCCGGCTCCGCGGTCTCTACCTCGCGCTCGTCACCTTCGCGCTCGCGGTGTCGATGCCGCTGATTCTCCGCGAGCCCGAGACGCTCACGGGCGGAACCAACGGACTCAACCTCTTCGGCACGACGGAGAACCGGCTGACGGGGGCGATCGACAACAGCGTCCACATCCCGGTCCTCGACCGGGACCTCACGTTCAACGACTGGACGTACTACCTCGCCTGGACGATCGGGCTGATCGGCCTGGGCGCCGCCTGGCTCGTCCTCCGCGGCCGCCAGGGCCGGGCGTTCCGCGCGATCAGGGACAGCGAGATCGCCGCGGCGTCGTCCGGCGTGAGCCTCGCCTCCTACAAGACCCTCGCCTTCGCGATCAGCGCGGCGTACGCGGGAGCGGCTGGCGCGCTCCTGACGATCGTCTCGACGATCGTCACTCCCGGAAGCTTCCCGGTCTTCCTCTCGATCCAGCTCCTGATCGGGGTCGTCGTCGCCGGGCTGGGCTCGCTCGTCGGCCTCTTCCTCGGCGCCCTCTTCATCTACTACCTGCCCGTCGGGATCCAGGAGCTCGCCGATCTGGGGTCCCTGCCGGACGGCCTGCAGGACGCCGCGAAGTCGCCGGGCATGCCGTCGGTCATCTACGGAGTCGTGCTGATCCTCGTCCTCTTCCTGCTTCCCCGCGGGGCCGCCGGCTGGCTGTCCAGGCTTTCCTTTGCGCTAACAAAGCGGTTGTAGCATCGTCCTCTCCAGGGATGCGGAGGACGACCATTCTCATCGGGGTCATCGCGGCGGCGGCAGCGCTTGCGCTGCCCGCCGCGCACGGCAGCCAGACCGCTGATCCGGGCGTTACGAGCAACTCGATCCTGATCGGCGGCACGACGCCCCTCTCGGGCGTCGCGTCGGCGTACGCGTCGGTCGCGCGCGGAGCGGAGGCGTACTTCAAGTACGTGAACGCGCACGGGGGCGTCTACGGGAGACGGATCCAGTACAAGTACCTCGACGACCAGTACAACCCGTCCATCACCGTCCAGCAGACGCGCCAGCTCGTGCAGCAGGACCGGGTGTTCGCGGTCTACAACACCCTCGGCACGGAGCACAACCTCGCGATCCGCGACTACCTGAACTCGGTTCGGGTGCCGCAGATCTTCGCGGCCAGCGGGGCACGCACATTCGGAGCCGACTACCGCAAGTACCCGTGGACGATCGGGTACCAGCCGAGCTATACGGGCGAGGCGACGATCTACGGCCGGTGGATCGCGAAGAACCGCAAGAACGCGCGGATCGCGATCATCTACCAGAACGACGACTACGGGAAGGAGCTCGTCAACGGGCTCCGCAAGGGCCTCGGCCGCATGGCGAACCGGATCGTCGCGACCCAGGGCTACGAGGTCACGTCGACCGACGTCCAGTCGCAGGTCGCCCGACTCAAGACCTCGAACGCGAACACCTTCATGGTCTTCGCCACCCCGCGCTACGCGATCCAGTCGTTCATCTACGCGAACCGGCTGGGGTGGAAGCCGCTCGTCTTCGTGAACTCCGTCTCGAGCGCCTCGAACATCATCCAGATCGCTTCCGACGCGGGGCACAACCCGCGCGTGCGCGGGGCGATCTCGATCCAGTTCCTGAAGGATCCGACGGATTCCACTCGCTGGCTGCGCGACCCGGGCATGAAGCTCTACCGCTCGATCATGAAGCGCTATCTGCCGCGCGGGAACGCGAACGACGTCTATCACGTATACGCGATGGCGTCGGCCCACTCGTTCGTGCAGGCCCTGCGGCAGGCCGGGCGGAACCCGACGCGGGCCGGTGTGATGGCGCAGCTCGCGAAGCTCAACTCCAAGAATCCCTTCATGATCCCCGGGGTCGTCGTGAAGACGAGCCGCACCGACCGCTTCCCGATCGAGCAGGTGCAGCTCACACGCTGGTCGGTGAGCCGCAATGGCGACGGCCGCTGGGTGCGGTTCGGCCCCTTGCAGCGCACGCCCGGCTAAGCGCTACGCCCCTAGTATCAGCCCGTGGAGGCGCGGGAACTCCTCGAAGTCTCGACCGCCGAGCTGTGCGCCGAGGCGCGCGCCCTGCGCAGCGGGACCCGCGTCACCTACTCGCCCAAGGTCTTCGTCCCGCTGACGACGCTCTGCCGGGACGTCTGCCACTACTGCACGTTCGCCCGGCCGCCCCGTCGCGGGGAGCGCGCGTACATGACGGAGGAGGAGGTGCTCGCGGTGGCGCGGGCCGGGGCCGAGGCGGGCTGCCGCGAGGCGCTCTTCACGCTCGGCGACAAGCCGGAGCGCCGCTATCGCGTGGCGCGCGACGAGCTCGCGCAGCTCGGCTGCGAGACGACGCTCGAGTACCTCGCCCGCTGTGCCCGGCTCGTCCTCGACGAGACCGGGCTGCTTCCGCACCTCAACCCGGGTGTCATGTCGAGGGACGACCTGGCCGCGCTGCGCGAGGTCTCCGCGTCGATGGGAATCATGCTCGAGACGGCGTCCGACCGCCTCTCCGAGCGCGGGATGCCGCACTTCGGCTCGCCGGACAAGGCGCCGGGGCGGCGGCTCGAGACGATCGCGCTCGCCGGCCGCCTTCGGATCCCGTTCACGACCGGGATTTTGATCGGGATCGGCGAGACGCGGCTCGAGCGGCTCGAGGCGCTGGAGGCGATCGCCGACCTGGCCGGCCGGTACGGCCACGTCCAGGAGGTGATCGTGCAGAACTTCCGCGCGAAGCCGGGGACGAAGATGGCGACTCACCGGGAGCCGTCGCTCGACGACCTGCTCTGGACGGCGGCGGCTGCGCGTCTCCTCCTTCCCGAGGGCGTCCACGTCCAGTGCCCGCCCAACCTGAGCTACGACGAGTTCCCTCGGCTCCTCGACGCCGGGATCGACGACTGGGGCGGCATCTCTCCGGTGACCGTCGACCACGTGAACCCCGAAGCGCCGTGGCCCGAGATCGAGCGGCTGCGCGAGGCGACGGGGGACGCCGGCCTGACGCTCGTCCCGCGGCTCGCGGCCTACCCGGAGTTCGTCTCGGGCCGGTGGATCGACCCGGCGGTGATGCCCCACGTGCTGCGGGCGTCGGACGCGGAGGGGTTCGCGCGAGACGACCGCTGGGCTGCGGGCACGCATGCACCGATTCCGTTCACGCCGCGTGGCACGCTTCCCGTCGACTCGCGCGACGAGCTGGGCGAGGGCGAGATCGTGCGGCTCTTCGAGGCCCGCGGCGAGGACGCGCAGCGGGTGTTCGCGGCCGCCGACGCGCTCCGCCGCGAGGTCAACGGCGACGAGGTCACGTACGTCGTCACGCGGAACGTCAACTACACGAATGTCTGCTACTTCCGCTGCGGCTTCTGCGCGTTCTCCAAGGGTCGGCTCGCCGCCAACCTGCGCGGACGGCCGTACCTGGTGCCGGTGGAGGAGATCGTCCGCCGCGCACGGGAGGCGTGGGACCGCGGCGCCGTGGAGATCTGCCTGCAGGGAGGGATCCATCCCGGGTTCACTGGCGACACCTACCTCGACATCTGCCGGGCGATCAAGGCGGAGGTCCCCGACCTGCACGTCCACGCGTTCTCGGCGCTCGAGGTCTGGCAGGGAGCGGCGACGCTCGGCGTCTCCCTCGAGGACTACCTCGGCTCGCTTCGTGAGGTCGGGCTCGCCTCGCTGCCGGGAACCGCTGCCGAGGTGCTCGACGACGAGGTCCGGCGGGTCATCTGCCCGGACAAGGTCACGACGGCACAGTGGCTGCGCGTCCACGACGCGGCGCATCGCGCCGGCCTCCGCTCGACGACCACGATCATGTTCGGCCATGTCGACGGCCCCCGGAACTGGGCCCGTCACCTCGTCGCGCTGCGGGAGCAGCAGCGCCGGTCGGGCGGCTTCACCGAGTTCGTGCCGCTGCCGTTCGTGCACATGGAGGCGCCGATGTACCTGAAAGGGCAGGCTCGGCCCGGCCCGACCTTCCGGGAGGCGATGCTCGTGCACGCCGTCGGTCGGCTCGCGCTCCACCCGTGGATCACCAACGTGCAGGCCTCGTGGGTGAAGCTCGGCGTCGAGGGAGCACAGGCGGTGTTGCGGGCCGGCGCGAACGATCTCGGCGGCACGCTGATGAACGAGTCGATCTCGCGCGCGGCCGGCGCCGATCACGGACAGGAGTTCCCGCCCGAGGCGATGGAGGCCGCGATCCGCGCAGTCGGGCGTGACCCACGCCAGCGAACCACGCTCTACGGCGAGCCGCCAGCCGGTCGCGTCGAAGCATCCTTCGGGGCGCCGCCGCTTTCCGAGCCGCTCAATCCGCCGGTCAACGAGGCGGGCCTGAAGCCGCTCCCGGTCCTCGACCGCCCGGGCCTCGCCGCCTCGGCCTAGCGCGCTGTCCCCTCGAGCTGTGTCTTGGTGTCTGGGACCGAGCCACGGCCCGCGAAGCCGATCAGTCTGGCCAGCCGAAGCCCTCGGGCACCCCGCGCGCGTCGCCCGGGCCCGTGTTGGGTGCCCCGACCTTGACGAAGATCGCATCCTCGTCTCCGACGGCGCGGAGCGCGCGCGGGGTCTCCGGTGGAACCCGGATCGCCGTCCACGGCTCGAGGTCGACGATCTCGTTGTCGCCGACCAGCGCCTGCGCCCGGCCGGACACGAGGAGATAGATCTCCTCCTGGCCGTTGTGCGTATGCCCCTCTGCGGCGAACCCCTTGCTGTAGCGCGCGAAGCTGACGCCGCAGTGCTCGCAGCCGAGGTCGTTGCGCAGGAAGCGGACCTCGAACTGCTCCGGGTCATACCCGAGGTTCACCGACTGGTCGGGGACGTCCGCGACCCTGACCACCGTGTAGTCCGCCATGCGCGCTCCTTCCGTCGAGGTTTCGCCGACGCTACACCGGTGGTATCGTCTAGAGCAATGAGGCAGCTCCTCGTGTAATCCAGGGAGCCAACGCGGCGGCGCCGCGGCAACTCCCTTTGGCCTCTCAGACGAGAGGCTTTTTCGTATCTAGGGACGGGAAATGGATCGATACCAACCCCACGAGATCGAAGCGAAGTGGCAGAAGGTCTGGGAGGACGAGCGAGCCTTCGAGACGCCGAACCCGGCCCCGGGCGAGACGGACGAGCGGCACTGGTACCAGCTGGAGATGCTGCCCTATCCGTCGGGGACGCTGCACATGGGGCACGTCCTCAACTACACGATGGGTGACGTCGTCACGCACCTCCGGCGGCGGAACGGCTGGAAGGTCCTGCGCCCGATGGGCTTCGACTCGTTCGGCCTGCCGGCCGAGAACGCCGCCATCAACGAGGGCGGGCACCC
Source organism: Gaiellaceae bacterium (assembly GCA_035711385.1). Classification (GTDB taxonomy): domain Bacteria; phylum Actinomycetota; class Thermoleophilia; order Gaiellales; family Gaiellaceae; genus JACDAN01. Next base: position 3,902 of record DASTCG010000089.1, on the reverse strand, counting down.
GCGGGAGATCACCGATCGAAACATCGAGGCGATCAGAAATCAGATGCGGCGCCTGGGCTGGGCGATCGACTGGACGCGGGAGATCTCCGCGCACGAGGTCGACTTCTACCGCTGGACGCAGTGGCTCTTCCTGCAGTTCTTCGAGCGCGGTCTGGCCTACCGCGCGGCGGCGCCGGTCAACTGGTGCCCGCACGACCAGACCGTCGTCGCGAACGAGTACGTCGTCGACGGGCGCTGCGACCGCTGCGGCACGCCCGTCGAGGCTCGGATGATGGAGCAGTGGTTCTTCAAGATCACCGCGTACGCCGACGAGCTGCTCGAGTACGACCTGCCGGAGTGGGGCTGGTGGCCCGAGCGCACGAAGACGATCCAGCGCAACTGGATCGGGCGGTCGGAGGGCGCCGAGATCGTCTTCAGGATCGAGGAGCTGGACGTGGACGTCCCGGTCTTCACGACCCGTCCGGACACGCTGTTCGGCGCGACGTTCTTCGTCCTGGCACCTGAGCATCCGCTGGTCGAAGGGATCGGCTCGCCGGACGTCGAGGAGTACGTCAAGCGGACCGCAGCGCGCCGCGGCGAGGACCGCGCGGCCGAGGAGACGAAGACGGGCGTCTTCACGGGGCACCACGCCACGAACCCCGTGAACGGCGAGCGCCTGCCCGTGTGGGTCGCCGACTACGTGCTGATGGAGTACGGCACCGGCGCGATCATGGCCGTCCCGGCGCACGATGAGCGCGACCGCGAGTTCGCCGAGACCTTCGACCTGCCGATCACGCAGGTCATCGACGAGGAGCAGGGAGTCCTGGTCAACTCGGGAGAGTTCACCGGGCTGCCAGTCGAGGAGGGCAAGCGCGCGATCGTCGAGCGGCTTCAGGAGCGGGGCAAGGGCGCGCCGGCCGTCAGCTACCGGTTGCGGGACTGGAGCTTCTCACGGCAGCGGTACTGGGGAGCGCCGATCCCAATCGTCTACTGCGACGACTGTGGTGTCGTCCCGGTTCCCGAGGAGGATCTCCCGGTGCTGCTCCCCGAGGTCGAGGACTACCGGCCCAAGGGCGTCCCACCGCTCGCGTCCAACGAGGACTGGCTGTTCGTACAGTGCCCGCGGTGCGGCAAGACCGGCCGGCGCGAGGCCGACACGATGGACACGTTCGTCGACTCGTCCTGGTACTACCTGCGCTATGTCGACCCCAGGAACGGGGATGCGCCGTTCGACCGGCGCCTGGTCGACTACTGGTGCCCGGTCACGCAGTACATCGGCGGGATCGACCACGCGACCGGCCACCTGCTGTACTCGCGGTTCTTCGTCCGGGTGATGAGGGAAATGGGGCTCGTCGGCTTCGGCGAGCCGTTCGGCCGTCTCTTCCATCAGGGCTGGCTGCAGATGGGCGGCTCGAAGATGTCGAAGTCGAAGGGCAACGTCGAGGGGCCGGACCCACTGGTCGACGAGTACGGCGCCGACGCCGTTCGCACCTACATCCTCTTCATGGGCCCAGCCGACCAGGACATGGAGTGGACGGACAGCGGCATCGAGGGCATCGTCCGGTTCCTGCGGCGCCTGTGGCGCATCGTCAACGAGGTTGCGGAGCGTGCACCGGCCGACGGCGCCGCCGACACGCCGCTCGCTCGTAAAGCGCACGCGACGATCGCGAAGGTGACCGACGACATCGACCGCCGGTTCCAGTTCCACACGCCGATCTCCGCGGTGATCGAGCTGACGAACGAGCTGGCGAAGGCGCCCGACGATCCGGCGGCGCGCTCCGCCGCCGAGACGGCGGTCTCGCTGATCCAGCCGTACGCGCCGCACATCGCGGAGGAGCTGTGGCAGCGGCTCGGTCGGGATCGCCTGTGGGAGGAGCCCTGGCCGACGGCCGATCCCGCGCTGCTCGAACGCGAGACGTTCGAGCTCGTCATCCAGGTGAACGGGCGTGTCCGTGACCGCGTGGAGGTTCCCTCCGATCTGTCGGACGACGAGCTGGTCGCGCGGGCCAAGGAGTCCCACCGCGTCCGCGCTCACCTCGACGGCTCCGAGATCCGCCAGACGATCGTCGTTCCCGGCAAGCTGGTCAACATCGTCACGAAGTAGGCTGTGGTCACCCTAAAGGGGTAGGCAGCTGCGGCCGATATCGGGTCCCGGGTCCTAGAGGAGGATGGGATGCGGGTTCTGCTCGTAGACGACGACGCGGCGCTGAGGGTGTTGCTACGGACGACGTTCGAGGTCTTCGACATCGACGTCGACGAGGCGGCTGACGCGCGCGGCGCCGAGCGGGCGATCACCGCCGCAGCCCCCGACGTCGTGGTGCTGGACGTGCGGATGCCGGGGATGGACGGCCTCGCCTTCTGCCGGCAGCTGAAGGCGGACCGGGCGACGCGGGGCATTTCCGTCGTCGTGCTCAGCGGGTCCGACGGCGGAACCGCCGACGCGGCCCGGGAGGCGGGTGCGGAGGCGGCGCTGCGCAAGCCGTTCAGCCCGCTCCAGCTCCTCGCCGTCGTCGAGCAGCTCGCCGGATCGAAGTACGGCATCCCGTTTCGCCCCTCCCGCGCCGACGAGCCCGAGGAGCAGCTCCTCCTCTACGCACACGATCTGCGGCACCTGCTCGAGATCGAGAAGGGGCAGCGCGCGCTCGTCCAGAGCGCCTACCGGGAGACGGTCGCGGCGCTCGCGAGCGCTCTCGAGTCCAAGGACACCGGCACGCGCCAGCATTCCCAGCGCGTGCAGCAGTACGCGATCGAGCTCGCGCGGGCCGTCGAGCCCGCCCTGCTCGAGGATGCGAGCACGGAGTACGGGTTCGTGCTCCACGACATCGGCAAGATCGGGATCCCGGACCTCATCCTCCAGAAGCCGAAGCCGCTGACGGAGTCGGAGGCGCGCCTGATGCGGACGCACACCGTGCTGGGCGAGCAGGTGCTCTCGGGAGTCGCCTTTTTCCACGGGGAGGGGATACGGATCGTCCGCTCTCATCACGAGCGCTGGGACGGCGACGGCTATCCCGACGGTCTCGGCGGGGACGAGATCCCCGTGAGCGCGCGCGTGTTCGCGGTGGCGGACGCTCTCGACGCGATGACGAGCGACCGGCCGTACCGGCGGGCGCGCCGCTGGGTCGACGCGGGCCGCGAGCTCGTACGGCAGTCCGGGACGCAGTTCGACCCGCAGGTCGTGCGCGCGTTCGTCGAGCACGAGGCGGCGCTTCGCGCGGTGCGCGACCGGCTCGAGGCGGCCTACGTCTAGGCCCGCTCGAGCAGCCGCTGGTCGGCGTAGTGCCTGTATGCCCGGTTGCCGAAGAACGCGGCGACGAGGAGGACGAGCAGCGGGGCGGCGACGATCAGTGCGTACGCCGCGATCGCGAGCTCGGCGACGAGGATGCCGACGGCGTCGTCGAGCGCCCGGTCGAATCGGCCCGGTGCGGGCGCCGGCTCCTGCGGCTCCCGCGTCGTCAGGGTCAGGTCGACGGTCGCGAACGCCGCGCGGCGGTTGATCTCGGTCCGCTGTTTTCGGAGGGCGGCGATCTGCTCGAGGACCCGAGCACGCTCTTGTCCGCGAAGGCCCGCGGCCTTTCGCTCGAGCTGCCGGATCCGCAGCGTCAGGGCGTCGAGGCCGTGCTGAAGGTCGGCGATCTGCGTCTGCTGCGCCAGGATCCGCCCGAGGTTGCTGAACTCGACGACCGCCGCCTGGACGCGCGTGACCGGGATCCTGAGGCGAAGCGCAGCCGAGCCTTCGCCGGCCTGCGGCGTCGAATAGTCGACGGCGACGACGTAGCCGCCGAGCCGGCGCGCGGTTCGGAGCGCCCTCTGGGTCGTCGACGAGAGGTCGTCCGTGCTGTCGACCAGCAGCGTCAACTCGGCGCGGTAGTCCTGGGCTCTGCCCCTCGAGGGAGCAGGCGCCGCGGCGTCGCGGGGGGCCGCGG
>DASTCG010000088.1:0-5087 GCA_035711385.1 Gaiellaceae bacterium | reverse complement strand
CAGTGGCCGTGCGCCGGCTTGTACGAGCCGATCTCCGACGCGGTGACGGTCTCGTCGAACGGGACGCCGATCCGCTCCTTCGACGCTGCGATGAAGTCCGGGTCGGTGTTGGAGAGGATCGCGAGCCGCCAACCGCGACCGTGGGCCTCCTCGAGCGCCGGTCGAACCTCGGGGAACGGCTCCCACGAGGGAAGGGAGCGAGCGAGCGCGTCGGGCTCTGCAAGGTCCGCTCCCTGCTCCTCCACGAGCCGCTCGAGGGCCGCCGTCAGCACCTCCCGGTACGTCAGCGTCCCGTCGGCCTCGAGCTCCGGCTCGAGCTCGTGGTACCGGTGCAGCAGCCCGTCGGCCCGCTCCTCGCCGAACAGGCGCGTGAGTTCGCGGCGGATCCCGCCGTTCCAGTCGATCAGGGTCCCGTAGCAGTCGAAGGTCGCCCAGCGCTCCACGCTCGAAACCTAGCGGCGCCGTTGGCAAGCTAGAGCGATGCTGAACGCGGCCGGCGACGTCGTCCTCACGGATCCCGAGGCCATGCGAGCGTTGGCCCAGCCGAAGCGGCTTGCGCTCCTCGACCGCCTTCGCCGCGCAGGACCGATGAGCTCCGAAGGACTGGCCGCGGAAGGCGAGGAGACCCCATCGGACGTCGCGGCCCAGCTCCGCGAGCTGGAGCGGTTCGGTCTCGTCGAAGCCGACGGGCGCATCGGGCAGGCAGTGGGGAAGGGTGTCCTTCTTCGAGATCCCGGATGACCGGGAAGGGCGAGCGGTGGCAAGGGCCCTGGTGCTGCTCGAGCCCTTCCTTACCCGCGAGCGCCTCAACGCCCCGCAGCACGCACGGCAGGTTTGTTCCTGAGCTACTTCCTGCCGCAGCCGCGGCCGGACTAGTCTGAGACGGCGAAGACCCGCTCCGGCCGGTCTCGTCCGGCAAGCGTGCGCTCACCCAGATCACGCAGCCCGAACTCTGGCACCTCTCCTTCGAGCAGTGCCTCCGTCGCGGTGGAGACGAGAATCTCCCCTGGCTCGGCGAGCTCGCAGAGCCGAGCCGTGTGAGCCGCAACGGATCCGAGGTGCCCGCCCTGCAGAGAGACGAGGCGGCCTGAGTGGACACCGCACCGAAGCGGGCACCGATGCTCGTCGGGAATCCAAGGCTTCTCTTCGAGGGCCTTGCGAACGACGACCGCGGCCCGAACGGCATCCCCTGGTCGTTCGAACAGGGCCAGAGCAAAGTCGCCGACAGCCTCCACGGCGCGGCCGCCGTGCGCCTCCGCCGCCTCACTGACCATGGCTTGGTACCGCAAAGCGGCCATGAGGGCCGCTTCGTCTCCGAGCCCTCGGAGGACGTTGCTCCACCCGGCAAGGTCCGTTGCGAGCAGCGTCCCAAAATAGTGCGACCTGTCCTGAAGAGGCGGAAACTCCGAGGCGAGACCCTCGACATCCAGCTGGAACAGCCGCTGCGGCCGCTCCATGTCCTTGAGCCGGTGCTCACCGACCTCGTGGAAGCGTACGCCGTGCAGACCGAGGTCCTCGACGATCCCGGCCGTCGCATTGGACATCAGCGTCTGGCCGCCGTGCGCGATCGCGCAGATCCGCGCGGCCCGGTGGACGCCCACTCCGACGTAGCCCTCGTCGTCGAGAAAGGGCTCCGCAGTGTGAAGGCCCATGCGAACCCGAAGGCGAGCTTCGCGCGTCGACTCAGTTTCGTCGAGGGCTCGCTGCCCTGCGGCCGCCGCGTTCACCGCGTCGGCAGCGCGTTGGAAGACAACGAAGAAGCCATCCCCCGCCGTGTCGATCTCGACTCCGCCGTGATCGGCAAACGCCTGACGGAGGACCCGTCGGTGCTCGCTCCGTAATGCCCCGAACTCGGAACCGAGCCGGCGGGCATGGTCGGTCGATCGCTCGATGTCGGTGAAGAGAAAGGTCACCGTTCCGCTCGGGAGCGGCGCTCGCGCGTTCACATCTGCATCGTCGCGCCGGAACGGCGCCGGATCAACCGTCGAACTCGCGGATGACGATGCAGGCGTTGTGCCCGCCGAACCCGAACGAGTTCGAGATCGCCGTCTTCGCGTCGGCCTCGCGCGCCTCGTTCGGGATGTAGTCGAGGTCGCACTCCGGATCGGGCTCGTCGTAGTTGATCGTCGGCGGCAGGGTGTTCCGCTGGACTGCGAGCGTCGTGAAGATGGCCTCCACCGCGCCGGCGGCACCGAGGCAGTGGCCGGTCGCGCCCTTCGTCGAGGAGACCGGCGTCTTGCGTGCGTTCTCCTCGCCGAGCGCGATCTTGATCACACGCGTCTCGCTCGCGTCGCCGAGCGGCGTCGAGGTCCCGTGCGCGTTGATGTAGTCGATCTCGTCGGGATTGACACCGGCGTCCCCCATCGCCATGCGCATCGCGCGCGCCGGATTGTCGCCGGTCGGATCCGGCTCCGTGACATGGCGCGCATCCGACGAGAGCCCGTAGCCGAGAAGCTCGCCGTAGATCTTCGCCCCACGGGCCTTGGCGTGCTCGAGCTCCTCCAACACGACGACGCCGGCGGCTTCGCCCATGACGAAGCCGTCGCGGCCGGCATCGAACGGCCGGCTCGCCTCCTCGGGCGCGTCGTTCCGCCGCGAGAGCGCTCGCATGGCGCTGAAGCCTGCGATCCCGACCTTCGTGATGCCGGCCTCGGTCCCGCCGGCCAGCATCGCGTCGGCGCGCCCAAGCCGGATCGCGTCGGCGGCCTCGCCGATCGCCATGTTCGAGGCCGCGCAGGCAGTGCACTGCGACGAGAGCGGCCCGCGCGTGCCGAGGTACATCGAGACCCAGCCGGCACCCATATTCGGGATGATCTGGGGAATCGAGAAAGGGTTGACCCGGTCAGGCCCACGCTCGATCAAGGTGTCGTAGCAGTCCTGGAACGACTTCAGGCCGCCGATCCCGGTTGCGATCGACGCCCCGATCTGGTCGGCCTCGCCCTCGATGTCGATCCCCGAGTCGTCTCGGGCCTGCAGCGCGGCCACGACGATCATCTGCGTGAAGCGATCCATTCGCCGCGCCTGCTTCTTCTCGATCCAGTCGGTCGCCTCGAAGCCCTTCAGCTCGCAGGCGAAGTGCACCGCAAACTCGCTGGGGTCGAACTGCTGGATCGGGGCCGCACCCGATCGGCCCGCGACGAGGTTCTCCCAGGTCGCCTCGACGTTGTTCCCCAGCGGGCTCAGGGCCCCGAGGCCGGTGATGACGACTCGTCTGCGCCCGTTCATGCTCATCACATCCCCAGCCCTCCGTCGACGAGGAGCACCTCGCCCGTCACGAAGGATGCTTCGTCCGAGCAGAGGAACCGCACCGCCCCCGCAACGTCCTCCGGCTCGCCGAAGCGGCCGAGCGGCGTGTTCGCGAGCATCGCGTTCTGCAGCTCCTCCGGCAGCTCGGTCGTGAGCCGCGTCGACACGTAGCCCGGCGCGACGACGTTCGCGCGAATGCCGCGGCTGCCGAGCTCACGGGCGAGCGCCTTCGTGAATCCGATGATGCCGGCCTTGGAGGCGGAGTAGTTCGTCTGGCCCGGGTTGCCGTGGAGCCCGACGATGCTCGAGATGTTGACGATCGCCCCGTTCCGCCGGCGCATCATCCCGCGCACCGCGGCCCGGCAGGTGTTGAACGTCCCGCCGAGGTTCGTCTCGAGCACCACCTGCCAGTCCTCGTCCGGCATGCGGGCGATCAAGCCGTCCCGCGTGACGCCCGCGTTGTTCACGAGGATGTCGAGGTCTCCCGCCTCCTCGACGAGCCGCTTCGCGTCCTCGGGCTGCGAGATGTCGGCCTGCACGGCCCGCCCGCCGATCTCGGAGGCAACCGCCTCCGCCTCGTCCGCACCCGACCGGTAGGCGAGCACGACGGTCGCGCCGGCCTCCGCGAGCTCGGCGGCGATCGCCTTGCCGATCCCGCGTGACCCGCCGGTCACGAGGGCCGTCCGGCCTTCGAGAGAGCAGAACGCCGCCACGACCCTAGATGGACTCTTCGACCTTCTTCAGGCCGGCGAGGTTGTTCACGGACACTGCCTTGGCGGTCTTGTCGATTCGTTTCACTAAACCCGAGAGGACGTTGCCGGGCCCGACCTCGACGAACGTCTTCACGCCCTCCTTCACGAGCCCCTGCGCCGCCTGCGTGAACTTCACGGGCGCCGTCACCTGACTCACGAGCAGTCCGGCCATGCGCTGCGCCGGCTCGATCTTCGCCGTCACCGTGGACATGAACGGGGAGACCGGGTCGCTGAAGCGCACGCGTTCGACGGCCGGCTTCAGCATTTCCGCCGCCTTCTCGACGAGCGGGCTGTGGAACGCCCCCGACACCTTCAGCTTGACGGCGCGGCGCGCGCCGAGCGACGTCGCCTTGTGGATCAGCTTCTCGACCGCGCTCTCCTCGCCGGACACGACGATCTGCCCGGGGCAGTTGTAGTTTGCGGGCCAGACGCCCTCGATCTCCGCGCAGAGCTCCTCCACGACCTCGTCGTCGAGCCCGAGGATGGCGGCCATCGTGCCGTCGCTCTCGCGCGCGGCCTCCGCCATCGCAAGGCCTCGCTCGCGGACCAGGCCGATCGCCTCGGCCGTGTCGATCGAGTTCGCAGCGGCGATCGCGGCGAACTCCCCGACCGAATGGCCGACCACGTAGTCGGGTGCGATCCCACGCACTCGGAGCGCAGCCAGCACGGCGAGGCTCGTGGCGACGAGCGCCGGCTGCTGGATCTCCGTCTTCACGAGGTCCTCGAGCGGCGACTCGAAGCAGAGCTTCTGGAGATCGAGGCCGGACGCCTCGCTACCCACGCGGTACACCTCCATCGCCTCGGGCACCGCGACCGCGATCTCGCGGCCCATGCCTTCCTCCAGCGACCCCTGGCCGGGGAAGCAAAACGCGACCTTCGTCATGTCGTCCTCCCGTTCGCCGTCCACTCGATCAGGGCGGAACCCCATGTGAGGCCGGCGCCCATCCCGGTCATCAGGACGAGCGGGCTGTTCCGGAGCCGGCCGTCCGCTTCCGCGTCGGCGAGCGCCAGGGGGATCGACCCGGAGGACGTATTCCCGTATCTGTCCACGTTCACGACAACGCGATCTTCCGCGATTCCGAGCTTCTT
>DASTCG010000087.1:0-63873 GCA_035711385.1 Gaiellaceae bacterium | reverse complement strand
CTTCAAGCCGTTCATCATGAGCCGGCTCGTCGAGCGGAAGGCCGTCCAGAACATCAAGGCGGCGAAGAAGTACGTCGACTCGATGACGCCCGAGGTCTGGGACGTCCTCGAGGAGGTCATCGCCGAGCACCCGGTGCTGCTGAACCGGGCGCCGACGCTCCACCGTCTGGGCATCCAGGCGTTCGAGCCGGTGCTGGTCGAGGGCAAGGCGATCCAGGTCCACCCGCTCGTCTGCCACGCGTTCAACGCGGACTTCGACGGCGACCAGATGGCCGTCCACCTGCCGCTGTCGGCGGAGGCGCAGGCGGAGGCGCGGATCCTCATGCTCTCGGCGAACAACGTCCTCTCGCCCGCGAGCGGGCGCCCGCTGGCGACGCCGACGCAGGACATGGTCCTCGGCGGGTACTTCCTGACGTACGCGGAGCACGACCTCAACGAGACGACGGCCGCGGAGCTCGCGAAGACGCTCGGCGTCGACGGCATCAAGCGCTTCCGCTCGGAGGAGGGCGTCGAGTTCGCGCTCGAGGCCGGGCAGATCAAGCTGCAGGATCCAATCGAGTACCGGGCCGAGGGCTCGGACGAGGTCGTTTTGACCACGCCCGGCCGCGTGATCTTCACGCTCGAGGTCCGGCGCGCGCTCGTCGAGGCGCTCGAGGACGGCGAGGACGAGCTGGCGGACTTCCCGTTCGTCAACCGCACGCTGTCAAAGCGGGAGATGGACGACTTCATCTCCGACCTGGCGGCGCGGTTCGGTCCGCACCTGATCGCGGGCGTGCTCGACACGATCAAGTCGCTCGGCTTCAAGCACGCGACGCAGGCGGGGGTCACGGTGTCCAAGAACGACATCGTCATCCCGCCCGACAAGGAGTCGATCCTCGCCTCGTACGAGGAGCGGGTCGGCGTGGTCGAGCAGCAGTACGAGCGCGGCCTGATCACGGAGGAAGAGCGCAAGGAGTCGATCATCGACATCTGGACGGAGGCGACGGACGCCGTGGCGGACGCCATGGAGGCCAACCTCCACAAGCTCAACCCGATCTTCATGATGGCCAACTCGGGAGCCCGAGGGTCGTTCAAGCAGATCCGCCAGCTGGCGGGCATGCGCGGCCTGATGGCCAACCCGAAGGGTGAGATCATCGAGCGCCCGATCCAGGCCAACTTCATGGAGGGGCTGTCCGTGCTCGAGTACTTCATCTCGACCCACGGCGCCCGGAAGGGTCTCGCCGACACGGCGCTCCGCACGGCCGACTCGGGCTACCTGACGCGCCGGCTCGTCGACGTCGCGCAGGACGTGATCATCCGTGAAGACGACTGCAAGACGAAGGAGGGAGTCGAGCTGGCCCTCTTCAGCGAGGGACAGCTCAACAAGGGCCTCCTTGGACGAATCGTCCTCGACGAGGTGCACAAGCCGCTCGCGAGCGGAAAGCCCGGCAAGACCGTGCTCGCCGAGAAGGGCACGCTCGTCACGATGCCGCTGCTACAGGAGATCGCCGAGCAGCTCGGTGAGGCGGCCGAGGACGCCACGTTGCCGGTGCGCTCGGTGCTCAAGTGCCGCAGCGAGTTCGGCGTCTGCCGGCAGTGCTATGGGATCTTCCTCGCCACCGGCGGCATGGCCGAGATCGGCGACGCGGTCGGCATCATCGCCGCCCAGTCGATCGGCGAGCCAGGGACGCAGCTCACGATGCGAACGTTCCACACCGGCGGCGTCGCCGGTGCGGACATCACCCACGGCCTCCCGCGCGTCGTCGAGATCTTCGAGGCGCGCAGCCCGAAGGGGGCCGCGAAGCTGGCCGAGGTCGGCGGCAGGGTCGAGATCGAGCAGACCGAGCGGGGGCCGAAGGTGCTCATCCACACGCCGGACGGCGAGGAGCCGACGGCGTACCAGCTCCCCCGGCGTACACGGCTCCTGGTCGAGGACGGCAAGGAGATCGAGCCGGGCGACGCGCTCCACGAGGGATCGCGCACACCGGTCGACCTCCTGCGGCTCAAGGGCGCGACTGCGACCGAGCTGTATCTCGTCTCCGAGGTGCAGCGCGTCTACAAGTCGCAGGGCGTCGAGATCCACGACAAGCACATCGAGCTGATCGTCCGGCAGATGCTGAAGAAGGTTCGCGTGGAGACGCCGGGCGACTCTGAGCTCCTGCCGGGCCAGCTCGTCGACAAGGTCGTGCTCGAGAAGGAGAACGCACGGGTCAGGAAGGAGAAGGGCGAGCAGGCAACCTTCGAGCCGCTGATCCTCGGGATCACGAAGGCGTCGCTGGCGACGGAGTCGTTCCTCTCGGCCGCGTCGTTCCAGGAGACCACGAAGGTGCTCACGGACGCCGCGATCGAGGGCAAGGTCGACCAGCTGCTCGGCCTGAAAGAGAACGTCATCATCGGGAAGCTGATCCCGGCGGCAACGGGGCTCAAGCAGTACCGCTCCGTCGAGATCAAGCCGGCGGAGAAGGTGCCGCTGTCGGCCTACCGGCGTCCCGAGTCCGAGGAGCAGCTGCTTGCGGCGCTCCAGGAGATCGGGGCGGATGGGGGCGACGGCGCAAGCCTCGCCGACCTCGGCCTCGACTTCGGCGGCGCGATCGAGCCGGACGGCGACCCGAGCCCGCACGAGTCGGGCGAGGCGACCGAGATTCCCGAGATCCGCTCGCCGCTGGACGACGACACCGCCTAGACGGCTCGCACAGAAGAACGACGACGGGCGCCTTCGGCGCCCGTCGTCGTTTCGGGCCGTGCCCGAGCCGTGTCCTGATGCCTGGCACCGGGCCACGGCCGGAGGGCGGCCGACGCGCGGTGCGGGCAGGGCCTTGCGGTTGCGGCTGTGGGCGAAGATCGACGGCGGGACATGTCCGGCGGACATGTCCCGGGGGCGCGGCCCTACGAGCCTGCCCGGCCCGCCGCCGTGCCGCCGTTCGGGTCGGCGTGCTGGCCCGGGGCGGCGACGACGTCTGCCTTGCCGCCCTCCTTCGCCTGGTAGAGCGCGTCGTCGGCGCGCTTGAAGAACGTCGCGCCGTCGTCCTCCGGCCGGAGATCCGCGGCCCCCGCGGAGAGCTCGAGCTGTCCGACGTCGCCGATGGGCCGCGCGGCGACCGCCTGCTGCATCCGTCGCGAGAGCTGCTCGGCGTCTGCCAGAGTCGACTCCGGGAGGATGATCCCGAACTCGTCGCCGCCGACCCGGCAGGCGATGTCCGCCGACCGAACGACGGAGCGCACGCGCTCGGCGACCTCCGCCAGCACCGAGTCGCCCGCCAGGTGGCCGATCCTGTCGTTGATCGCCTTGAAGTCGTCGAGGTCGAAGACGACGAGCGCCAGCCGCCGCCCGTATCGGTGTGCACGGGCGACCTCCCGCCCGAGCGTCTCGTGGAAGAAGCGGCGGTTGTGGAGCCCGGTCAGCGCGTCGAGGTCGGCCAGCTGCTTCGCTTCGCGGAAGCGCCGCGCGTTGTCGATCGCAGGGCCGGCCCGCTCGGCGAGATCCTCGAGCGTCTCCCGGTCCCCGTCGGCGAAGGAATGCACCGCCGAGCGGCTGAAGACCGACATGAAGCCGATCGGGCCTGCCTCGCCCGGAATCGGGACGGCCAGTCCGTGCCGGATCAGGTCACCGTCGTCGATCTCCGCGCCGGCCGGGTACTCGTACGCGATCTTCAGCGAGCGCGCCTCGCGCCCGTCGGGCGGCCCCGCGACCGCCTGCCGCTCCGCCTCCTCGGCCGAGAGCCCGAACGTCGCGATGACGGGCTTCTCGTCGGCGGGACCGGGAAGGAGGACGAGTGCAGCGTCGACCCCGCGGATGGCTCCGGCGGCCTCGAGGACGCGGGTCAGCACCTCGTCCAGGTCGATCGAGCCACCGAGCTCCCCGAGGATCCGTCCGCGCCGCTCCTCCTCGGTCGTCCGATCCATGGCCGAGTGGAGCTCGCCCATCATCGCGTCCAGCCGGCTCGTCAGCTCCTGGACGGCCCGTTCCAGCCGCCGGTCAGCGGCTCGCCGCTCGCGCACGAGCACGGCGAAGAAGACGGCCGCGAGCACGACGAGGACGCCTCCGACGATGGCCCAGCCGACGGCGTCGCTCACAGGGCCACGCCCGATCTCGTCCTTGTCGTTCCTTCCATTCCTGTCTCAGGCTGCCGCATTCGCCTGACTGCCGGCGCAGCTCACTCTAGTTCCGAATCGGTAATCCCGCCACGGATGCGAGGGCCGAACCTCACCCTCCGACCAGGCGATTTTCGGCCATTTCAAGCGTTTGACGGGTCTACCCGCCTTCGCTACCATGCCCCGGCCTGGTTGGCTGGGCTGCACGCCCGGCCAGCTTTTGTCCTGTCAGGAAGTCCTCGAAGGGAGCACGTGCCCACCGTCAATCAGCTTGTGCGCAAGGGTCGGGTCAAGCCGAAGACCAAGACCAAGACCCCTGCCCTCCGCGGCGCGCCGCAGAAGCGGGGCGTCTGCACGCGCGTGTACACGACCACGCCCAAGAAGCCGAATTCGGCTCTGCGCAAGGTCGCCCGCGTCCGGCTGACGAACGGGATGGAGGTCACGACGTACATCCCGGGCGAGGGCCACAACCTGCAGGAGCACTCCGTCGTGCTGATCCGCGGCGGGCGCGTCAAGGACCTGCCGGGCATCCGGTACAAGGTCATTCGCGCCGCCCTCGACACGGCCGGCGTCTCGGACCGCAAGCAGGCGCGCTCCAAGTACGGCGCCAAGAAGGGCTCGTAATGCCTCGCCGCGCCGAAGTCCCGGTCCGCGAGCTCGCTCCGGACCCCGTTTACAACTCGCGTCTCGTCAGCCAGCTGACCAACAAGGTCATGCTGGACGGCAAGAAGAGCACCGCCGAGAAGATCGTCTACGACGCGCTCGCGATCGCGTCCGAGCGGTCCGGCAAGCAGCCGACGGAGGTGCTCGAGCAGGCCGTCAAGTCGGTCACGCCGGTGCTCGAGACCCGCTCGCGCCGCGTCGGCGGCGCGAACTACCAGGTTCCCGTCGAGGTTCCGGCGCGCCGCGCCCGCACGCTCGCGGTCCGCTGGCTCGTGACATTCTCACGCGAGCGGCGCGAGAAGGGCATGGCCGCGAAGCTCGCCGGCGAGCTGCTCGACGCGATCGAGCAGCAGGGCGGCGCGTACAAGCGCAAGGACGACCTCTACCGGATGGCGCAGGCCAACAAGGCCTTCGCGCACTACAGGTGGTAGCTGTGGCGACGCAGACGAGAGCCCCGGCGACACTCGAGAAGGTCCGGAACATCGGAATCATGGCCCACATCGACGCCGGCAAGACCACGACGACCGAGCGGATCCTCTACTACACGGGCCGCACCCACAAGATGGGCGAGGTCCACGAGGGCGCCGCGACGATGGACTGGATGGCGCAGGAGCAGGAGCGCGGCATCACGATCACGTCCGCCGCCACGACGGCGTTCTGGCGCGATTTCCGCATCAACATCATCGATACGCCCGGACACGTGGACTTTACGGTCGAGGTGGAGCGCAGCCTGCGCGTCCTCGACGGCGCCATCGCGGTGTTCGACGGCGTCGCCGGCGTCGAGCCCCAGTCCGAGACGGTGTGGCGACAGGCCGACCGGTACCAGGTGCCGCGCATCGCGTTCATCAACAAGATGGACCGCACCGGCGCCGACTTCTTCGCCTCCGTGCAGTCGATGGTCGACCGGCTCGGCGCCCGCGCCGTCCCCGTCCAGCTGCCGATCGGCCAGGAGGAGCACTTCCGCGGCGTCGTCGACCTCGTCGAGATGAAGGCGATCACCTGGGCCAACGAGCTCGGGACGGACATGGACATCGGCGAGATCCCGGCCGAGCTGGCCGAGCAGGCGAACGAGTATCACCACCAGCTGATCGACGCGGTCGCCGACCACGACGAGGAACTCCTGGAGACCTACCTCGAGGACGAGTCGTCCGTGACGCCCGAGATGCTGCGGCGCGCGCTCCGCGCGGCAACGCTCGACATCAGCGTCACGCCGGTGCTCCTCGGCTCCGCCTTCAAGAACAAGGGCGTGCAGCCGCTCCTCGACGGCGTGATCGATTACTTGCCGAGCCCGCTCGACGTCCCGCCGGTCCACGGCGTCGACCCGCGGACCGAGCACGAGCTCTCACGCCGCCCGGCGGTGGACGAGCCCTTCTCGGCACTCGCGTTCAAGGTCATGTCCGATCCCTACGTCGGCAAGCTGACCTATATCCGGGTCTACTCCGGCCAGGTCAGCTCGGGCGAACGGGTCACGAACACGACCACGGGGAAGACCGAGCGGATCGGCCGCATCCTCCAGATGCACGCGAACCACCGCGAGGAGCGCCAGGAGATCGGCGCCGGCGAGATCGCCGCGATCGTCGGCCTGAAGCAGACGACGACGGGAGAGACGCTCGCCACCGACACGGCGCCGATCATCCTCGAGTCGATGACGTTCCCGGACCCGGTGATCGCCGTCGCCGTCGAACCGAGGACGAAGGGCGACCAGGACAAGCTCGCGACCGCGCTGCAGCGGCTCGCCGAGGAGGATCCGACCTTCCGCGTCCGGTCCGACGAGGAGACGGGGCAGACGCTCATCTCCGGGATGGGCGAGCTGCACCTGGAGATCATCGTCGACCGTCTCACACGCGAGTTCAACGTCGACGCGAACGTCGGCCGCCCGCAGGTCGCCTACCGCGAGACGGTCTCGAAGCCGGTGGAGAAGGTCGAGGGCCGGTTCGTCCGCCAGACCGGCGGCCGCGGCCAGTTCGGCCACGCGATCATCAACCTCGAGCCGGCCGAGCCGGGCGAGGGCTACGAGTTCATCGACAAGATCGTCGGCGGCCGGATCCCGCGCGAGTACATCCCCGCAGTCGACCTCGGCATCCAGGAGGCCATGGAGTCGGGCATCCTCGCCGGCTATCCGGTCGTGGACATTCGCGTCGAGCTCGTGGACGGGTCGTACCACGACGTGGACTCGAGCGAGATGGCGTTCAAGGTCGCAGGGTCGATGGCCTTCAAGGAGGCGATGAAGCGTGCGAAGCCGAAGCTGCTCGAGCCCGTGATGGCCGTCGAGGTCGTCACGCCGGAGGAGTACCTCGGGGACGTCATGGGCGACCTCAACGCGCGTCGCGGACGCATCGAAAATCTGGAGCCGAGAGGCAACGCGCAGGTGATCAGGGCCCGTGTCCCGCTTGCCGCGATGTTCGGCTACGCAACCGACCTGCGCTCGACGACGCAGGGCCGGGCGACATTCACCATGCAGTTCGAGCGATACGAGGAAGTTCCTCAGTCGATCGCCGGCGAGCTCGTCGACTCGCAGACCGCATAAACGCTACGCGTCCTAGTTACAGACAAAGGCAGACCAAGAAAGCACAGGAAAGGGAAGGGGAATGGGAAAGCAGAAGTTCGAGCGCACCAAGCCGCACGTCAACATCGGCACGATCGGTCACATCGACCACGGCAAGACGACCCTCACGGCGGCGATCTCGAAGATCCTTGCCGAGCAGGGCGTCAACGATTCCGCAGTCCGCGACTTCGACTCGATCGACAACGCGCCCGAGGAGCGGCAGCGTGGGATCACCATCAACACGTCGCACGTCGAGTACGAGACGGCGAACCGTCACTACGCGCACGTCGACTGCCCGGGGCACGCGGACTACATCAAGAACATGATCACGGGCGCCGCCCAGATGGACGGGGCGATCCTCGTCGTCTCCGCCGCCGACGGGCCGATGCCGCAGACGCGCGAGCACATTCTTCTCGCCCGACAGGTCGAGGTGCCCTCGATCGTCGTCTTCCTGAACAAGTCGGACATGGTCGACGACCCCGAGCTGCTCGAACTCGTCGAGATGGAGGTGCGCGAGCTGCTGTCCGCCTACGAGTTTCCCGGGGACGAGATCCCCGTCATCGCCGGCTCCGCGCTGAAGGCGCTCGAGGGGGACGAGGAGCACTCCAAGAAGATCCTCGAGCTGATGGAGGCGGTCGACACCTACATCCCCGAGCCCGTGCGCGACACGGACAAGCCGTTCCTGATGCCGATCGAGGACGTCTTCACGATTACGGGCCGCGGCACCGTCGTCACCGGCAGGATCGAGCAGGGCCAGATCAACTCGGGCGAGGAGGTCGAGATCGTCGGCATCCATCCGGAGACGTCGAAGACCGTCGTCACCGGCCTCGAGATGTTCAACAAGACGCTCGACTTCGCGCAGGCGGGTGACAACGCCGGAGTGCTCCTGCGCGGCACGAAGCGCGAGGAGGTCGAGCGCGGCCAGGTCGTCGCCAAGCCGGGGTCGATCACCCCGCACACGCACTTCAAGGCCGAGGTCTACGTCCTCTCGAAGGACGAGGGTGGCCGCCACACGCCGTTCTTCAACGGCTACCGGCCGCAGTTCTACTTCCGGACGACGGACGTGACCGGCTCGATCGCCCTCCCCGAGGGCCAGGAGATGGTCATGCCCGGCGACAACACGAACATGGAGATCCAGCTGATCCAGCCGATCGCGATGGATCAGGGTCTCCGCTTCGCGATCCGTGAGGGCGGGCGCACGGTCGGCGCCGGCGTCGTCACCGAGATCGTCAATTAGGGAGCTACGGGCCGGTGGCGCAGAAGATCCGGATTCGGCTGAAGTCCTACGACCATCAGGCGCTCGACAAGTCGAGCGGCCAGATCGTCGAGACCGTCCAGCGCTCCGGTGCGACCGTCACCGGCCCTGTTCCCCTGCCGACGGAGAAGAACGTCTACACCGTGATCCGCAGTCCGTTCAAGGACAAGGACTCGCGGGAGCACTTCGAGATCCGGACGCACAAGCGGCTGATCGACATCCACAGCCCGACCCCGAAGACGGTCGACTCGCTCATGCGGCTCGATCTGCCGGCGGGAGTCGACATCGAGATCAAGTTGTAGGTCGGAGGCAGGCGTGAAGGGGATCGTGGGGAGGAAGCTCGGGATGACGCAGGTCTTCGACGAGGAGACCGGCGCCGTCACGCCGGTGACCGTCATCCAGGCCGGCCCCTGCCCGGTCGTCTCCGTGCGGACCCGGGACGCGCACGGCTACGACGCCGTCCAGCTCGCCTACGACGAGGTCGAGGAGCGCAAGCTCACGAAGCCGAAGCTCGGGACGCTGAAGAAGGCCGGCGTCGCGCCGCACCGGCGGCTCGTCGAGATCCGCGGTCCGCACATCTACGCCGAGGGCGAGACGGTCACGGTCGAGACCTTCGAGGCCGGCGACCGGGTCAAGGTCTCAGGCGTCTCGGTCGGGAAGGGCTTCGCGGGGACGATCAAGCGCCACAACTTCAGCCGGGGCCCCGTCTCACACGGGTCGCACAACATCCGCGCGCCCGGCTCGGTCGGCGCCTCGGCGACACCTTCGCGCGTCTTCAAGGGCCAGAAGATGGCCGGCCGGCTCGGCGGCAAGCGTGCGACGCAGGTGGGGCTCCGCATCCACTCGATCGACCCCGAGGAGAACCTGATTCTCGTCAAGGGGGCCGTCCCCGGCCCGAAGAACTCGATCGTCGAGATCCGGGAGGAGGTGCGCGGTGGCTAGCCCCAAGGCGTCGACTGGGCGACGCCGCTCGAAGGCGCCGGCGGCATCGACGGCGGCGCCGATTGCAGCGCCGCTTCTGGATCAGTCCGGCAAAAAGTCGAAGGACGTGACCCTCGAGGCCGGCATCTTCGACGCCGAGGTGAAGCCGCACCTCGTCCACGAGACGGTCCGCGCCGAGCTCGCGGGCGACCGCGCCGGCACGCGGGCCGTGAAGAGCCGCGGGCTCGTCGCAGGCGGCCGCGGCAAGCCGTGGCGCCAGAAGGGCACGGGCCGCGCACGGGCCGGGACGACGCGCGCGCCGCACTGGACGGGCGGAGGCGTCGCCTTCCAGCCGCGCACGAGCTTCGGCGTCAAAGTGAACAAGAAGGCACGCAAGGCCGCCTTCCGCGCGGCGCTGTCGGCGCACGCGAAGGAGGGCACGCTCGCCTTCGTCGACGGCTCGGGTTTCACGGAGCCCTCGACGAAGCAGGCCGCGGGCTTGCTCGAGGCCTGGGGGAAGCGCTCGCCGGTGCTCGTCGTCGTCACCGACGAGGAGGAGATGCTGATCAAGTCGTTCCGCAACATCGACCGCGCGCTCGTGATCACGCCGGGCGACGTCGAGGTCGCGGCACTCGTCTGGGCGCGCTCGCTGCTCGTCAGCGAGGCGGCCCGGGAGCTGCTGGAGAGGAGGGCCGCAAGTTGAGTCTCCATCCCAACGAGGTCCTGCTCGCGCCGGTCGTCTCCGAGAAGAGCTACAGCCTGATCGAGGACCGGAAGTACTCGTTCCGCGTTCATCCGGATGCGCACAAGACCCAGATTCGGCAGGCCGTCGAGGAGCTCTTCGAGGTGAAGGTGCAGAAGGTCAACGTCGTCCACGTGCGGCCGAAGCCCAAGCGCCGCGGGCTCGTCAAGGGCCGGAAGCCAGGCTGGAAGAAGGCGATCGTCCAGCTGCGCGAGGGTGAGTCGATCGAGATCTTCGAAGGGGCCCAGGTCTGATGGCAGCCCCCATCCGCCAATCTCGCACGCTCCTGTCGGACGGTGACTGCTGATGCCCCGCAAGTTCAAGCCCACGAGCCCCGGCCGCCGCTTCATGACCGTCTCCGAGTTCTCGGAGGTCACGAAGTCGGAGCCGGAGAAGAGTCTGCTCGAGCCGGTGAAGAAGACCGGCGGCCGGAACAACAAGGGCCGCATCACGACGCGGCACCGCGGAGGCGGGCACAAGCGCCGCTACCGCGTGATCGACTTCAAGCGGACGAAGGACGGCGTGCCCGCGAAGGTGGCCGCGATCGAGTACGACCCGAACCGGTCGGCGAACATCGCGCTCCTTCACTATGCCGACGGGGTGAAGTCCTACATCCTCGCGCCCGCGCGGCTGCGCGTCGGCACGACGGTCGAGTCGGGCCCGACGGCCGACATCAAACCCGGCAACGCGCTCCCGCTCGCGAACATCCCGACCGGCACGCTCGTGCACAACGTCGAGCTCAAGCCGGGCCAGGGCGGCAAGCTCGCGCGCGGCGCCGGCACGGGCATCCAGCTCGTCGGCAAGGACGAGGGCTACGGCATCCTGCGGCTACCATCTGGTGAGCTTCGGCGAGTGCCGCTCGCGGCCCGCGCAACGGTGGGTCAGGTCGGCAACGTCGACCACGAGAACATCACCGGAGGCAAGGCAGGGCGCAGCCGGTGGCGTGGCAAGCGCCCCACGGTGCGCGGCTCGGCCATGAACCCGGTCGACCATCCGCACGGTGGCGGCGAGGGCAAGTCGAAGGGCGGGCGCCATCCGGTGACTCCCTGGGGCGTGCCCACGCTGGGCAAGCGCACCCGCTCGAAGCACAAGGAATCGGACGCACTGATCATCCGGCAGCGCCGGAGAGGCAAGGAGAAGAGGTAGTTGAGTCGGTCATCCCGCAAGGGCCCATACGTCGAGGAGCGGCTGATGAGCCGCATCGAGCAGATGAACTCCTCCGGATCGAAGAACATGATCCGAACCTGGTCGCGCGCCTCGACGATCTTCCCGGAGATGGTCGGGCACACGATTGCGGTCCACGACGGCCGCAAGCACGTCCCCGTCTTCATCTCCGAGCAGATGGTCGGCCACAAGCTCGGCGAGTTCGCGCCGACTCGGACGTTCCGCGGCCACTCGGGTGACCGCAAGACCGACGTGAAGAGGTAATGGCAAGACCGCGGACAGAGACCGTCGAGGAGCGGCCCGAGGTGCGGGCCTCCGCGCAGTACCTGCGCATGTCGCCGCGCAAGGCGCGCCTCGTCGTCGAGCACATCCGGGGCCGCTCGGTTCCGGAAGCGCGGACCGTGCTCGCGTTCACGCCGCGCGCCGCGGCGCGCGAGGTCGAGAAGATCCTCGCCTCCGCGGTGGCGAACGCCGAGGCGAACCACGGTCTGCTCGGAGACGACCTGATCGTGTCCGCTGCCTACGTCGACGAAGGGCCGGTGCTCAAGCGCTGGCGCGCCCGCGCCCGCGGCCGGGTCGCGCGGGTCAAGAAGCGCACCTGCCACGTCACGATCCGGCTCGCGCCGGTCGAGGAGGCCGAGGAGGCGCCGCGCCGGCGGCGTGGCGCCAAGGACGAGGTGGCGGCCGCGCCCGCCGAAGCGCCGGAGGCCGCGACGACCGAGCAGGCGGAGCAGGAGAAGCCGAGTCGGACCCGCAAGCCGGCCGCGCGCAAGTCGGCGTCGCGCAAGCCCGCGGCGAAGCCGAAGGCTGAGTCGTCCGAGAAGCCGAAGCCCAAGCGCACACCGCGCAAGAAGACGGAAGAGAGCGAGGAGAGCTAGTGGGACAGAAGATCCATCCCGGCGGGATGCGCGTCGGCGTCATCCACGACTGGAAGTCCAACTGGTACACCGGCGACAAGGAGTTCGCGGATGCCCTCCAGGAGGACATCAAGATCCGCGAGCACATCCTCGGGAAGCTCTCGCATGCCGGCCTGAGCGACATCCTGATCCGCAAGGACAAGCAGCGGATCACCGTCGACATCTACACGGCGCGGCCGGGCATCGTGATCGGCAAGTCCGGCGCCGAGGTGGACGCGCTGCGGCGTGACCTGCACGCCCTGACCCAGAAGAACGTCCATATCAACATCAACGAGATCAAGCGGCCGGAGCTCGACGCGAAGCTCGTCGCCCAGTCGATCGCCGAGCAGCTCGAGAACCGGGTCAGCTTCCGACGGGCGATGAAGCGCTCGCTCGCGTCGGCCATCCGCTCCGGCGCGCAGGGCGTGAAGGTGCAGTGCGGCGGGCGGCTCGGCGGCGGCGAGATGAGCCGCTCGGAGAGCTACTCCGAGGGCCGGGTCCCGCTGCACACGATCCGTGCGGACATCGACTACGGCTTCGCCGAGGCGAAGACGACGACGGGCCGGATCGGGGTCAAGGTCTGGATCAACAAGGGCGAGATCATGCCCGAGGGCTTCGAGACGATCGACGGCCGCCGGGATGCGCGGCTCGGCGAGCAGGACACGGCGCGGCGCCGCGGCGGCAAGACCGAGGGCCTCTCCGCCTCCCGCGAGAGCGGCCGGAGGGGCAGCGGCGACCGCGAAGGCCTCGGCCCCGTCCGCGACCGGCGTCCGCGCCGCGGCCGCCGTGGCGGAGCCGGCGGCCCCGGGCGCGGCGGCGCCCGGCGCGACAGCGTCGAGAGCCCACGCACGGACGCGCAGGGCACGACTGCCGAGGGCCGTGAGCTGCCGGAGGTCGAGCCGGAGGCCCCGACGGCGCCCGAGGCCGTCGCCGAGGCGCCCGAGTCGACGACGCCCAAGACCCAACAGGAGGATCCGACCAAGCTCGACCAGTCCGGCGACGAGTCGGCAGAAAGCACCGACTGATGCTGCTTCCCAAGAAGACCAAGTACCGCAAGTACCAGCGCGGGCGCCGCCGCGGCCAGGCGAAGGGCCAGACCGCCGTCCAGTACGGCGACTTCGGAATCAAGGCGCTCGAGGACGGGTGGGTGACCAACCGGCAGATCGAGGCTGCCCGAATCGCGATGACGAGGAAGATCAAGCGCGGCGGCAAGGTCTGGATCAACGTCTTCCCGGACAAGCCGGTGACGCAGAAGCCCGCCGAGACCCGCATGGGCTCGGGCAAGGGCTCGCCCGAGCACTGGGTGGCCGTCGTCAAGCCCGGCCGCGTGATGTTCGAGCTCGCCGGCGTCCCGGAGCCGCTCGCGAAGGAGGCGCTGCGCCTCGCCGGCACCAAGCTTCCCGTCAAGACCAAGTTCGTGAAGAGAGAGGCGAACCTCTTTGAAGGCTAAGCAGCTGAGAGACATGACCGACGACGAGCTCGAGCGCGTGCTGAGCGAGCGGCGCCAGGAGCTCTTCAACCTGCGCTTCCAGTCGGCGACCGGTGCACTCGAGAACCCCGCCCGCCTGAAGCTGGCGAAGCGGGAGATCGCACGGATCCTGACCGTCAGGGTCGAGCGCGAGACGACTGCTGCGGGAGGTGAGGGCTAGTGGCGGACGAGGAGCGCACCGAGGATCAGCAGGCCGGGGAGCCAGAGGCAGAAGCAACGGCTGAGGAGACGCCGCCGGTCGAGGCCGAGGCCTCCGAGTCGCCGTCCGAGCCGGATCCCGAGACTCCTCCCGAGGAGCCCGGGCCGCCCGTGCCCGAACCGACTCCGCCCGAGCCGCCGGAGCCGGCGCCCGAGCCCATCGAGGTCGCCGAGGGCGAGCCCGAGGGCCAGGCCGCGGCCGAGGGCGAGGAGGCGGGCGAGGCAGAGGGAGCCGTCGAGGAGAAGGCCGCTCCTCCGTCCGCCGCCGCGAAGAAGAAGCGCAAGCGCGTCCCGCGCAGCGAGCGCCGGCAGCGCCCGAAGCAGCGCGAGCTGGCGACTGAGCGGAAGCCGATCACGAGGCTGCCCAAGCCCGAGCACGAGCGGGGGCGGCGCCAGGAGCGCCGCGGCGTCGTCGTCTCGGCCGCGATGGACAAGACGATCGTCGTCCGCGTCGACGTCGTGAAGGCGCATCCGAAGTACAAGAAGGTCGTCCGACGGTCGCAGCGCTTCCACGCGCACGACGAGCAGAACCAGGCGAAGGCCGGGGACGTCGTCCGCATCGTGGAGACGAGGCCGCTCTCCAAGACGAAGCACTGGCGCCTTGCCGAGGTGGTGGAGGTAGCTAAGTGACGGCCTCCTCCCGCACAGTCCGGGCTGCCTGGGGTGCGCAGGAACGCGCCAGGCTGCGTCCTCAGTCGCGTTCGTACCTTTCAGGTACGAACGCTCCCTGCGTCCTTGCCAGCCACGCCCCTGCGCAGCCAGTCAGCGCGGCCTCCGCAAGAGGTGACCGTCAGTGATCCAGCAGGAGTCGAGGCTCAAGGTGGCCGACAACACGGGTGCGCGCGAGCTCCTCTGCATCCGCGTGCTCGGCGGCTCGCACCGTCGCTATGCGCGGGTCGGCGACGTCATCGTCGGCACCGTCAAGACGGCGACGCCCCAGGGCGCCGTCCGCAAGGGCGAGGTCGTGCGGGCCGTCGTCGTGCGGACGAAGAAGCCGTTCGGCCGCGACGACGGCACCTCGATCGCCTTCGACGAGAACGCCGCCGTGATCATCGACAACCAGTCGAACCCGCGCGGGACGCGCATCTTCGGCCCGGTCGCCCGCGAGCTGCGGGAGAAGAACTTCATGAAGATCGTCTCGCTCGCCCCGGAGGTTCTGTGATGGCCCAGACGATGAAGATCAAGAAGGGCGATCTCGTCCAGGTGCTCAGCGGCAAGGACCGCGGCAAGCAGGGCCGCGTGCTTGAGGCGCGCCCGAAGGAGGGCCGCATCCTCGTCGAGAACCTGAACATGATCAAGCGGCACACCCGCCCGCGGCCCATGAGCAACCCGAGCAGGATGGGCGCGCCGCAGATGCAGCCGGGCGGCGTGATCGAGAAGGCCGGCCCGATCCAGATCTCGAACGTGATGGTCGTCTGCCCGGCCTGCCGGCGGCCCACGAGGGTCGGGACGATCCTCCGCGAGGACAAGACGGGCACCGTCCGAGTGCGGGTCTGCAAGCGAGCCGACTGCGGCCAGGAGATCGATCGATGAGCACCGTCACCGAGACCCCCACGGACTACGTGCCGCGGCTCAAGCAGGCGTACAACGAGGACGTCCGTCCGCGCCTCAAGGACGAGCTCGGCCTGCGGACGATCATGCAGGTCCCGCGCATCACGAAGATCACGCTCAACATGGGCGTCGGCGAAGCGAAGACCGAGGCGAAGGCGCTCGACAGCGCGATCGAGGAGCTGACGACGATCGCCGGCCAGCGGGCGCAGGTCCGTCGCGCCAGGAAGTCGATCGCCGGCTTCAAGATCCGCGACGGGATGCCGATCGGCGCGCGGGTGACGCTGCGCGGCGACCGGATGTACGAGTTCCTCGACCGGCTCGTCTCGATCGCGCTGCCGCGGATCCGCGATTTCCGGGGACTCAACCCCGGCTCGTTCGACGGGCGCGGAAACTTCTCGCTCGGGATCCGCGAGCAGCTCATCTTCCCGGAGATCAACTACGACGACATCGCCGCCGTCCGGGGTCTGGACGTGACGATCACGACCACGGCGGAGAGCGACGAGCACGGCCTCGCCCTCCTGCGGGCGCTGGGCATGCCGTTCGCGACCGAAGACAGAAGGGAGCAGTAGTGGCCAAGAAGTCGCTCCGCCACAAGCAGCAGCAGCCGCAGCGCTTCAAGGTCAGGCAGTACACGCGCTGCCGCAAGTGCGGCCGGCCGCGCGCCGTCTATCGCAAGTTCGGCCTCTGCCGGATCTGTCTGCGCGACCTCGCGCACCAGGGGCAGATCCCCGGCATGACCAAGTCGAGCTGGTAACCGAGATGCTGACCGACCCGATTGCAGACATGCTCACCCGGATCCGCAACGCCAACAAGGCGCTGCACGAGACCGCGGAGATGCCGACCTCCCGTCAGAAGGAGGAGATCGCCCGCCTGCTCCAGGACGAGGGCTACATCGTCGGCTACCGCGTCGTCAGCCCCGCGGAGCACAACAGCCGCGAGCCCGATGCCAGGAAGCACCGGTCGTACGGGACGCTCGTCATCGAGCTCAAGTACGGGCCCAGCCGGGAGCGGATCATCACCGACCTCAAGCGCGTCTCGAAGCCCGGCCGTCGCGTCTACGCTAGAAAGGACCGGTTGCCGCGCGTGCTCGGCGGAATGGGGACGGCGATCATGTCCACGTCCCGGGGGGTCGTCACGAGCAAGACGGCCGAGCGCGAGGGCATCGGCGGCGAGGTCATCTGCTTCGTCTGGTGAGTCGATGAGTCGAATTGGGAGAAAGCCGATCGAGTTGCCCGCCGGAGTCTCGGTGTCGATCGACCCTGGGCGCGTGATGGTGAACGGGCCTCTGGGCGAGCTCACGCAGCAGGTGCCCCAGCGGATGACGATCGCGCAGGGCGAAGAGGGGATCACGGTCACCCGGCCGACCGAGCGGGGCGACGACCGCGCGCTGCACGGGCTGACCCGTTCGCTCGTCGCGAACATGGTCGAAGGCGTCACCAAAGGCTTCGAGCGGAAGCTCGAGATCCAGGGCGTCGGCTACCGTGCCGCCCTGCGCGGCACATCGCTCGAGCTCAGCGTCGGGTTCTCGCATCCCGTCGTCATCGAGCCCCGGCAGGGGATCACCTTCGAGGTGCCGACCCCGACGGAGATCGTCGTCAAGGGCATCGACAAACAGCAGGTCGGACAGACCGCCGCCGAAGTCCGCCGCGTCCGGCCGCCGGAGCCGTACAAGGGCAAGGGCATCCGCTACGAGGGCGAGTACGTCCGCCGAAAGGTCGGTAAGAGGGCGTGACCCAGCTCACGACCCGTCAGCGGCGCGAGCGCCGCCACAAGCGGGTGCGGAAGGACGTCTTCGGTACCGCCGAGCGCCCCCGCCTCGTGGTCTTCCGCTCGAACCGCGGCATCGCCGCGCAGCTCGTCGACGACGCCGAGGGGAAAACCCTCGCCGCCGCCAGCTGGCTGGACAAGCGCAGCGCGAAGGGTCCGAAGGCAGATCAGGCCGTGGAGGTGGGCAAGCTGCTCGCCGCCAACGCGAAGAAGGCGGGCATCGAGCGCGCCGTCTTCGACCGGGGCGGCTACCTGTACCACGGGCGCGTCAAGGCACTCGCCGAGGCCGCCCGCGAAGGGGGATTGAAGTTTTGACCGATTACCAAGAGACCCGCGAGCTCAAGGAGCGCGTGGTCGAGATCAACCGCGTCGCCAAGGTCGTCAAGGGCGGCCGGCGCTTCTCGTTCACCGCGCTCGTCGTGATCGGTGACGAGGTCGACCGGGTCGGCGTCGGCTACGGCAAGGCCCGCGAGGTGCCGCTCGCCATCTCGAAGGCCGTCGAGGACGCGAAGAAGAACCTCTTCACGGTCGCGAAGCACGGGACGACGATCACGCACGAGATCCTCGGCGAGTTCGGCGCGGCGCGCGTGCTGCTGCGGCCGGCGAGCGAAGGAACCGGCGTCATCGCCGGCGGCGGCGTCCGCGCCGTGCTCGAGCTGGGAGGGGTCCGCGACATCCTCGCCAAGAGCCTCGGCACGACGAACCCCGTCAACCTCCTGAAGGCGACCGTACAGGGGCTCCAGAGCCTGCGGCGGCCCGACGAGGTCGCGAGGGCCCGCGGAAAGACGATCGCCGAGGTGCTGCCGGCGCCGAAGGAGCAGGAGGAGCCGCAGGAGGCGGAGCCGGTGGCGGCCGCGGCGACCGCCGAGGAGGCCACGACCGATGGCGAATAAGACGATTCGCATCACTCAGGTGCGGAGCCAGATCGGCCAGAGTGAGCGGCATCGCGGCACGCTTCGCGCCCTCGGCCTCGGGAAGATCGGCAGCACCGTCGAGCGCCCGGAGACCCCGGCACTCGCCGGTATGCTCAGGAAGGTTCGCCACCTCGTCCGGATCGACGATCAGTAGCCCAGACGGATGCCCGAAGAGCTCAACCTCTCCAACCTGAAGCCTGTGTCCGCACGGAAGGACCGGAAGCGCGTCGGCCGCGGCATGGGCTCGGGCAAGGGGCGCTATGCGGGCCGCGGGATCAAGGGCCAGAAGGCCCGCTCGGGCTCCCACAAGCTGCGCGCGGGCTTCGAGGGCGGCCAGATGCCGATCTACATGCGGCTCGGCAAGCAGCGCGGCCCCTACTCGAAGGACGCGATGCCGATGGGCCCGCACCGCACCGAGACGGTGCCGGTCAACGTTCGCGACCTCGACCGGTTCGACGACGGCGCCGAGGTCACGCCCGAGACGCTCGTCGAGGCCGGGGTCATCAAGTCGACGCGCGTGGACGTGAAGATCCTCGGGACCGGCGACCTGAAGAAGAAGCTCTCCGTCACGGCTCAGTACTTCTCGCAGGCGGCCCGCGAGAAGATCGAGGGCGCCGGCGGCTCGGTCACCCAGCTCAAGGAGCGCAAGGAGAAGAAGCGCCGGCAGCGGCCGACACCGGCCGAGCCCGCTCCCGAGCCTCAGGCTTCGGCCGAGGCGGAGACTTCGGGGGATCAGGAAGCGGAGACCTCGGACGAGTAGATGTTCTCCTGGCTGACCAATGCGTGGCGGGTGCCGGAGCTTCGGCACCGCGTGCTGTTCACGGCGCTGATCCTCGCCTTCTACCGGCTGGGCTCGTGGATTCCGGCTCCCGGCGTGAACGCCGATGCGGTCGAGAACTACTTCAACTCGTCGGGCGGAGGCACCGTGCTCGCGCTCCTCAACCTCTTCTCCGGCGGCGCGCTCTCGCAGTTCGCGATCTTCGCGCTCGGGATCATGCCCTACGTCACCGCCTCGATCATCCTCCAGCTGATGACCGTGGTCGTTCCCCGGCTCGAGCAGCTGCAGAAGGAGGGGGAGGCCGGCTTCGCCAAGATCAACCAGTACACGCGCTACCTGACGGTCGTGCTCGCAGCCGCCCAGTCGGCGGGCTTCGCGTTCCTCTTCCAGCGTCAGGGCGCGCTCGACGCCAACTTCGGCCGCGGCGCGCTGATCGTCGTGACGCTGACCGCGGGCTGCACCCTCCTGATGTGGATGGGCGAGCTGATCACGAAGCGGGGGATCGGGAACGGCATCTCGCTGCTGATCTTCGCGTCGATCCTCACCGGCCTCCCGCTCGGCATCAACGCCTGGGTCGAGGGCGGGATCTTCGAGCGTCTGTTCTTCCCGATCATGGCCGTGGGCGTCGTGGTGGCCGTCGTCTTCATCCAGGAGGGCCAGCGGCGCATCCCGATCCAGTACGCGAAGCGGATGGTGGGGCGCCGGATGACGACGGGCGGCTCGACCTACATGCCGCTCCGCGTGAACATGGCCGGCGTCATCCCGGTCATCTTCGCCGCGGCGGTGATGGCCTTCCCGCCGACGATCGCGCAGTACTTCCCGCAAACGCAGACATTCATCAACACGTACTTCTCGTACACCGACTGGCCCTACCTACTGCTCGAGGGCGTGCTGATCGTCGTCTTCACGTTCTTCTACACGGCGGTCCAGTTCAACCCGGTCGACCAGGCGGACAACCTGCGAAAGCACGGCGGGTACATCCCCGGAATCCGGCCCGGCCCGCCGACCGCGCAGTACCTCGATCGCGTGCTGACGCGCCTGACCCTGCCCGGCGCCCTCTACCTGGCCGTGATCGCCGTCCTCCCGAGCCTCGTCATCGCGTACACGAACGTCTCGCAGGCGCTCGCCGGGGCCCTCGGGGGTACGTCCGTCCTGATCGCCGTCGGCGTCGCGCTCGACACGATGCGCCAGATGGAGTCGCAGATGATGATGCGGAACTACGAGGGCTTCTTGAAGTGAACGTGCTGCTCCTCGGTCCACAGGGGTCGGGGAAGGGCACGCAGGCGAAGCGGATCCAGGCCGAGTACGGGATCCCGCACATCGCGACCGGCGAAATCCTTCGCGCGGCGATCGACGCCGAGACGGAGCTGGGCCGGCGGGTCAAGCCCATCGTCGAGAGCGGGCAGCTCGTGCCCGACGACCTGATGATCGAGCTGATCCGCGAGCGGCTCGGCGAAGACGATACGCAGGAGGGGTTCGTGCTGGACGGCTTCCCCCGGACTTTGGCGCAGGCGGAGGCGCTCGACGAGATGCTGAGCGAGATCGGCCGCGAGCTCTCCATCGTCTTCGGCTTCCAGCTGGAGGACGAGATCGGGACCGAGCGGATGCTGAAGCGTGCGCAGATCGAGGGCCGGAAAGACGACACGCCCGAGGCGATCGCCCAGCGCCTCGCGCTCTACCATGAGCAGACCGAGCCGCTGATCGAGCACTACCGGATGCTCGGCAACCTCGTCGGGATCCATGCAGACCGGACCGTGGACGAGGTCTTCTGGGAGATCCAGGAGGCGCTCGAGCAGACCGCCGCGAGGTCGGCGTGATCGTCCAGCGGTGGCGCCGCTCGTCCGCGAGGCGGACCGGTGGAGGGGGCTCGGGGGAACCGGGAGGTTCCCCCGATGGGAGCGCGGGATGATCCTCCGGAAATCAAACGCCGAGCTCGACGTCATGCAGCAGGCCGGCGGGATCGTCGCCGACACCCACGCGTTGCTGGGCGAGCACATCCGCCCGGGGGTGACGACGGCCGAGCTCGACCGGATCGCAGACGAGTACATCCGCTCGCGCGGCGGGGTCCCGACCTTCCTCGGCTACCCGGGGCCGTACCCGTATCCCGCGTCGATCTGCGCGTCGCTGAACGAGGTCGTCGTCCACGGGATCCCCGACGACGTGCCCTTGAAGGAGGGCGACGTCCTCTCCGTCGACGTCGGGGTCACGTACGAGGGGTTCGTGGGCGACTCCGCGTCCACGTACAAGGTCGGCGAGGTCGTGGGCGAGGCGGAGCGCCTGCTGGACGCCTGCCAGGCGGCCCTCGCGGCCGGGATCGAGAAGGCGCGGGCGGGAGCGCGCCTGTCGGACGTCTCGCACGCCATCCAGACGATGACCGAGGGTGCCGGGTTCTCGGTCGTACGGAGCCTCGTCGGACACGGCGTCGGGCGAGACATGCACGAGGACCCGCAGATCCCCAACTTCGGCGAACCGGGCCGCGGGCCCGTCCTCGCGCCCGGCATGACGCTCGCGATCGAGCCGATGATCACCGCCGGAGGCCCCGACGTCCTCCTCCGCGAGGATCGCTGGACGATCGCGACACGCGACGGCTCGCTCGCCGCGCACTTCGAGCACACCGTTGCCGTCACCGACGGCGAGCCGAGAATCCTCACGGCCGCGCCGGTTCGGGTCAGCTAGAGGGGTTTGCTACCATTCCCTGCTCGGCGCAGGCCGTGCTGCGCTGTGTTCGTCGTTCGGTCGAGACCGCGCTCAAAGAGCGCGGTTGCCGTGTGGAGGTATGGCCCAGAAGGAAGAGAAGATCGAGGTTGAAGGCGAGGTCATCGAGGCCCTGCCGAGCACCATGTTCCGCGTCCAGATCGACGACGGGCATCAGGTGCTCGCGAAGATCTCCGGGAAGATGCGCAAGCACTACATCCGCATACTTCCGGGAGACCGCGTGAAGGTGGAGCTCTCTCCGTACGACCTCTCTCGAGGCCGGATCACCTTCAGGCACAGGTGAGATGAAAGTCCGTCCGTCCGTCAAGCCCATGTGTGAGCGCTGCCGTGTGATCAAACGGCACGGTCGCACCATGGTCATCTGCTCGAACCCACGACACAAGCAACGGCAGGGGTAGGAGGAGCTTTGGCACGAATCGCAGGCGTCAACCTTCCACGGGAGAAGCGGCTCGAGGTCGGCCTGACCTACATCTTCGGGGTCGGCCATTCGACTGCACTCCAGATCTGCAACGCGACTGGGCTCTCGCCCGACGAGAAGGTCCGCGACCTCACGGATCCCGAGATCACGAAGCTGCGCGAGTACATCGACGCGAATCTCCAGGTCGAGGGTGACCTGCGCCGCGAGCGCCAGCAGGCGATCAAGCGCCTTTCGGAGATCGGCGCCTACCGCGGCCTCCGGCACCGCCGGAGCCTCCCGGTGAACGGCCAGCGGACGAAGACGAACGCCCGCACCCGCAAGGGCCCGAAGAAGACCGTCGGACGCGGCAAGAGGGCGGCGAAGTAGTGGCCCCTCCGCGCAGACAGGCCGCCCGCGGGCGGACGCGCCGCCGTGTCCGCAAGAACATCGCGATCGGGCAGGCGCACATCAAGACGTCGTTCAACAACACGATCGTCACCCTCACGGACAAGGAGGGGAATGTGATCGTGTGGGAGTCCGCCGGCTCCGCCGGGTTCAAGGGCTCGCGCAAGTCGACGCCGTTCGCCGCCCAGGTCACGGCCGACGCGTGCGCGCGCAAGGGCATGGAGCACGGTCTCCAGAAGGTGGAGGTCTTCGTGAAGGGCCCCGGCTCGGGCCGTGAGACGGCGATCCGGTCGCTCCAGGCGGCAGGCCTCGAGATCCTCGGCGTGAAGGACGTGACCCCGCAGGCGCACAACGGCGTCCGCCCGAAGAAGCGGAGACGCGTCTAGTGGCCCGCACTCTCGGTCCGAAGTGCCGAGCATGCCGCCGGGAGGGCATGAAGCTCTTCCTCAAGGGCGAGCGCTGTCTCACGGAGAAGTGCTCCGTCGAGCGCCGCAGCTACCCGCCGGGCGAGCACGGCCGCGGCCGGATCAAGCAGTCCGAGTACCTGCTCCAGCTGCGGGAGAAGCAGAAGGCGCGCCGCTACTACGGCCTGCTCGAGAAGCAGTTCCGCAACTACTACACGAAGGCCGCCAAGGGCTCCGGCATCACGGGCGAGACGCTGCTCCGGATGCTCGAGACCCGGCTGGACAACGTCATCTACCGCCTCGGCTTCGCCGCCTCGCGGGCCCAGGCCCGCCAGCTCGTCCGGCACGGCCACTTTCACGTGAACGGCCGCCGGGTGAACATTCCCAGCTACCAGGCCAGGCCGGACGACGTGATCACCATGGCGCCCGGCAGCTCCGCTGAGCAGGTCATCCGCGATGCGACCGACCTCACGGCGTCCGTCGCACCGTGGCTCCAGGCCGACCACGAGAGCCTCACCGGCAAGGTTCTCAAGTGGCCCGAGCGGAGCGAGATCGACACGCCCGTCCAGGAACAGCTCATCGTCGAGCTCTATTCGAAGTAACCAGAGGAAGGATCGATTTGGCTACACGCACGTCTCTGATGGAGTTCCAGATTCCGCGGATCGTTCACGAGGAGGTCGACGAGCGCCGCGGGGTCTTCGTGATCGAGCCGCTCGACCGCGGCTTCGGCCACACCTTCGGCAACTCGCTGCGCCGCGTGCTGCTCTCGTCGCTCGAGGGCGCCGCCGTCACCTCGGTGAAGATCGAGGGTGTCGCGCACGAGTTCACCACGCTGCCCGGCGTCCGTGAGGACGTCGTCGACATCATCTCGGCGCTGAAGAACCTCGTCGCCCGGCTGCACGGCGAGTCGCCGGAGATCGAGGTTCGCCTGACGAAGCGAGGCTCGGGAGCAGTCACCGCCGCCGACATCGAGGCCCCCGCCGACCTCGAGGTCCTGAACCCGGAACTCGAGATCGCGCATCTCTCCGACAAGGGTCGGCTCGAGATGACGATGACGATCGGCCGCGGGCGCGGCTACGTGCCCGCCGAGCTGAACCGGGGGCCGGAGCACACGATCGGCGTCATTCCGATCGACTCGCTCTTCTCGCCGGTTCGGCGTGTCTCGTACGACGTCGAGGCCGCGCGTGTCGGTCAGCGCACCGACTACGACAAGCTGACGCTGGATGTCACCACCGACGGCTCGGTCGATCCGCGCGAGGCGATCGGCGAGGCTGCCGACATCCTCATCCGCCAGCTCGCGATCTTCACGGACCTCGAGAAGATCGAGGGGTTCGGCGAGGTCGCGGCGGCGCAGACGGCGGCGCAGGAGGCCCCGCTCGCCCACGGGATGGAGAACTTCCCGATCGAGGAGCTCGAGCTCGGCGTCCGCTCCTACAACTGCCTGAAGCGGGTCGGCATCGAGACGATCGGCGATCTCGTCACGAAGTCGGAGGGCGAGCTCGCCGCCATTCCGAACTTCGGCAAGAAGTCGATCGAAGAGGTCAAGGAGACCCTCGCCACGCACGGGCTCAACCTGCGCGGCGACGACTCCCTGTAGGACTGCCGCGGTGCGCCACCATCGCTCCGGAAAGAAGCTGGGCCGCGACTCGGCGCACCGCAAGGCGCTCTACGCGAACCTGACCGGCTCGCTGATCGAGCACGGGCGGATCAAGACCACCCTCGCGAAGGCCAAGGCGGTCAGGCCGATCGCCGAGAAGATGATCACGCTCGGTCGGCGCGGCGATCTCGCCGCGCGGCGCCAGGCGCTCGCGTACCTCCGTTCGAACGACGTCGTCCACGTGCTCTTCGCCGAGGTCGCGCCGCGGTTCACGAACCGGCCGGGCGGCTATACGCGCATCGTCAAGATCGGCCCGCGGGCCGGCGACGCCGCCGAGATGGCGTATCTCGAGCTCGTGGACTTCGTGCCGCCCACACCGGTCGCCCGTCCGGTTCGGCAGCCGGAAGAGCAGGCCGTCGCCCCCACGGCGTAGGCACGAAGCTCCGGCTGACCCTCGAGTACGACGGGACCGGCTTCCACGGCTGGGCGGCGCAGCCCGGCCTGCGGACGGTCGAAGGGGAGCTGCGCCCCGGGCTGGATCGTGTCTTTCCCCGCTGGAGCGACCTGGCCGTCGCCGGCCGGACCGACACGGGCGTGCACGCACTCGGCAACGTGGCGTCCGTCGAGGTGGACGGCGGGCCCCCGGCGGAGCGCGTGTCGGAGGCGCTGAACGCGCAGCTCCCGGTGGACGTCGCCGTCGTCGCCGCGGAGGAGGCGCCGGACGGCTTCCACGCGCGTCACTCGGCTCGCTCGCGCTCGTACCGCTACCGGATCCACCGGCGGCGGGTTCGCTCGCCCTTCGAGGAGCGACGCAGCTGGTGGTACCCGCGGCCGCTCGACGAGGAGGCGCTCGCGTCGTCCGCCGACCTCCTGCTCGGCGAACACGACTTTCGCGCGTTCACGCCTGCGGAGACGCAGCACACGGTGTTCGTCCGGGACGTGAAGAGGGCGGTGTGGCACCGGCGCGGAGAAGCGCTCGAGTTCGAGATCGAGGCAGACAGCTTCCTTCGGCACATGGTCAGGACGCTTGTCGGGACCATGGTGGAGCGACGGCCGGCGCAGCTCGAGCGGCTACTGACCGGAGGCCACGGCCGTGAGGACGCGGGCAGTACAGCACCCCCGTGGGGCCTGTACCTCGAACGCGTCTCGTATTGACACACGTTCGACACGATCTCCGCGTCCCCGCGAGCCGGGTCCGAGGGACAGTCCCTCCGCCCCGGCGCGCGGGTTACGACGAAAAAGAGTCCCGAGCGGTCTGCAGCCAACCGTCGGGACTCCGCAGGCGGGGGGAGAGGCGGTCCGCCTGCTAGCCGCCCATTCGCCGCACCCTTCAAGAATCCCTTCGCCGATAGCATCGACGCGATGGCGACCCGCACGAAGACCGGCGCCGCCGGACGCGTCGAGGACCTGCGCCGGCAGCTCGAGCACCACCTGTACCGCTACCACGTGCTCGACGACCCGGAGATCTCGGACGTCGAGTACGACCGGCTCTACGACGAGCTCCTGGCGCTCGAGGCGGAGCACCCGGAGCTCGACGACCCCGCCTCGCCCACGCACCGCGTCGGCGCCCCGCCGTCCGACAAGTTCCACAAGGTCGAGCACCTCGCGGCGATGGGCTCGCTCGAGAAGGTGACGACGGACGAGGCGCTGGAGAAGTGGGCACAGGACGTCTGCAAGCGGCTCGACGCTGCACCCGAGGACGTCGCCTGGGTGATCGAGCCCAAGATCGACGGCTCCGCCATCTCGCTCGTCTACGAGAACGGCGTCCTCGTCCGCGGAGCGACCCGCGGCGACGGCCGGCAGGGCGAGGAGGTCACCCCGAACCTGCGGACGATCCCGTCGATCCCGCTTCGCCTCCGCGGCGACGACTCGCCGCCGCTCCTCGAGGTGCGCGGCGAGGTGTATATGCCGCTCTCCGGCTTCAACGCGTTCAACGAGCGGCTCGTGGCCGAGGGGAAGAAGACGGCGCCGAACCCGAGGAACGCCGCGGCCGGCTCCCTGCGCCAGAAGAACTCGCAGATCACCGCCGAGCGGCCGCTCTCGATCTGGGTGTACGGCGCCGGCCACACCGAAGGCGTCTCCGTCGAGAGCCAGTGGGAGCTGCTCGAGTCGCTCCGGGAGTGGGGCTTCCGGACGAACCCCCACGCGGAGCGCCTCGACACGATCGAGGAAGTCGCCCGCCGCTGCGCCGACTGGGAGCGACGCCGGATCGAGCTCGACTACGAGATCGACGGGATCGTCATCAAGGTGGACTCGCTGGAGCACCAACGCGCGCTCGGCGCGCTCCACGACCGCCCGCGCTGGGCCCGCGCCTACAAGTGGGCCCCGATGACGGCGACGACGCGCCTGAACCGCATCCTGATCCGGGTCGGGCGCACGGGCGCGCTCAACCCCTGGGCGATGCTCGAGCCGGTCGAGGTCGGAGGAGTCACCGTCTCCCGGGCGACGCTCCACAACGAGGAGGACATCAACCGCAAGGACATCCGCGAGGGCGACGACGTGATCGTCCAGCGCGCCGGCGACGTGATCCCGCAGATCGTCGGGCCTGCCGGCGAGCACCGGAAGGGCACGAAGCCCTTCAGGATGCCGAGCCACTGCCCGCTCTGCGGCGTGGAGGTCGTGAAGCCGGAGGGCGAGGCGATGCACCGTTGTCCGAACCGGGCCTGTCCCTCCCGGGGGCTGGAGACGCTGAACAACTGGGTCATGGCCGCCGCCGACATCGAGGGCGTGGGCGAGCAGCTCGTCCGCCGCCTCTGGGACCTCGGGCTCGTCCGCTCCCTGCCCGACCTCTACCGTCTGACGAAGGAGCAGCTGCTCGAGCTCGACGGCTTCCAGGAGCGGAGCGCGACGAACGTGATCTCCTCGATCGAGGAGTCGAAGCAGATCCCCTTCCGGCGTGTTCTCTTCGGGCTGAACATCCCCGACGTCGGCTGGGTCACTGCCCAGAGCCTCGCCCGCCACTTCGGCTCGGTGGACCGGCTCGCCACCGCCGCCCAGGAGGACGTGATCGAGGTGGATGGCGTCGGTCCCGAACGCGCCGAGAAGATCGTCGAGTGGTTCGCCGAGGAGGACAACGGGAAACTCATCGAGGAGCTCAGGGGGCTCGGCCTCCGGTTCGAGTCCGGTGACGAGGATCGGCCGCCCGAGGGGCCGCTCACCGGACAGACGTACGTCATCACGGGGACGCTCGAGCGATGGTCGCGCGAAGAGGCGCAGGCCGAGCTCGAGGCCCGCGGCGCCAAGGTAACGAGCGCCGTCTCGAAGAAGACGACCGGGCTGATCGTGGGCGAGGAGCCGGGTGCGTCCAAACTGACGAAGGCCCAGAGCGCCCGCGTGTCGCTGCTCGACGAGGCGGAGCTGGCGAGGCTACTGGGCGGCTAGCACCGACGCGAACCGGTCCTGTGCCCGCCGGGCCCAGAACTGGGACACCGGCCGGCCGTTCTGGATCACCGCGAATGCCCAGCGGCCCCGGACGTACCCCGACAGCGCCGACGCCTCGCTGAGCGTGCCCGTCTTCGCCAGGACGGCGCCGCGGGCGGGCGGCCGCTCGAGACGATCCTCGAGCGTCCCATTCACGCCTGCGACGGCGAGGGAGCGCACGAACGACGGCCGGATCGTCGGGTCGTTCCAGGCGACGACGAGGATCCCGATGACCGCGCCCGCGGTCAGCCGGTTCCGAGACGAGAGGCCCGAGCCGTCGACGATGCGCACGCCCGCGAGCGGCACGGCGGCCTCCGCGAGCACCCTCCGAACGGCCGCGGCGCCCGACGCGCTCGTCCCGCGACCGTTCTCGACCGCCCCGAGATGCTTCAACAGCAGCTCTGCGGTGAAGTTGTCGCTCTCGTGGTTCATGAAGGCCACCACCCGCGCGAGAGGCGGCGATGCGGTGATCGCGAGCTGCGTCGCGACGGGGTCGGCGGCGCCCTTCACGACTCGCCCCCGGACGCCGACGCCGACGGCGCGCAGCGCCAGCCGGAACTGGGTTCCCGCGGCGAGCGCAGGATCGCGCGTCACGTAGCCGCGGAACCGTGCCCGATCGACGACGAGCGCCGAGAGCGGTGGCGACTCGTTGACGTAGTAGTACGAGCGCCACGCCGGTCCCGTGCGGCGGCTGTCGAAGTACGACTCGTCCGCCTCGATCCGGCCGGTCACCCGCCGGATGCCGGCCGCCCGAACCTGCCTCGCCAGCGCGCGCAGGTCGCCGCGCGTGAGCGTCGGGTCGCCGAACCCCTTGAGAACGAGGTCACCCTTCCATGTCGAGCCGAGCTGCTGCCCCTCGCCGAACACCCCCGTGTCGATCCGGTAATCCGGCCCGAGGATCGCGAGGGACGCGTACGCGACGGCCAGCTTCGCATTCGAGGCCGGAACGAGGGAAAGCATCGGATGCCGGAGGAAGACGGTGCGGCCGGACGCGAGGTCGAGGGCGGCGGCGCCTGAAAGCCGAGCCTGCACGTGCGGAACGGCGAGCGCCTTGGCGAGCTTCGTTGCGAGCGCCGGCTTCGTCGAGGTCGCCGGAGCCGCCGCGGCGGCGGTGGCGGTTGCGACACACGCCGCCAGCAGGGCAAGAAGTCGGCGCGGCACGCGGCAATTGTAGGTCCTACCTCTGCGAAAGATGGGCCGGTCGGCCTATAGGAAACGGCAGGGCGAGCGCAGATAATCGAGCGAGCTACTCGGGAGCCGCCTTGCCATCCCAGCTCGCATCCGTCAGAGACCGCCTGGAGGATCTGCTCGCGTCGCTCGAGCGTGGTCGCCATCCCGGGCGCGCGGTCGTCGAGGAGACGCTCACCGACGGCTACGCGCTCGCGCTCCGGCTCGACGGGGAGTGCACACGGCTGGAACGGTCGATCGGGACGCTTGCCGCCGAGCTCGACCACAAGAGCGGCGAGCAGCAGGCCCAGGAGCTCTCGCGCACTGCCCGCCGGCTGGCCAGGAGGAAGCACGAGCTGGCCGCGCTGAGGGGACTGCTCGTCTCGCTTCGCGCAGAGGCGGCCGAGGCGAAGGTCGCGTAGGTTCTTAGACGAGGCCAGACCGGACGGCGTACACGGCCGCCTGGATCCGGTTCTCGATCTGGAGCTTCATCAGGATGTTCGAGATGTGGTTCTTGACCGTCTTCGGGCTGATGTGCAGCTCCTTGGCGATGTCCGCGTTGTCCTTGCCGTTCGCGATCAGGCGCAGGACCTCGGTCTCCCGGTCCGAGAGCTCGGGACGCGTTCCGGTTCGGCCGCCTGCGTCCATGCTCGCCGCGCGGATCCGCTGCAGCACCTTGGACGCGATGTGCGGCGAGATCAGCGCTTCGCCGACCGATGCGGCCTGAATGCCCGTCATCAGATCCTGGATGGAGGAGTCCTTCATCAGGTACCCGCAGGCACCGGCAAGGATCGCGTCCATGACGTCCTCGTCCTGGTCGGAGATCGTGAGGACGAGCACGCGGGTCAACGGGGCGACGCGCGTGATCTCACGGGTCGCCTCGATGCCGTTCATCCCGGGCATGTTCAGATCCATGACCACGACGTCGGGCGCGAGCTCGCGGACGAGCTGGAGCGCCGTGCCCCCGTCGGCCGCCTCCGCGACGATGTGGACACCCTGCTCCTCGAGCAGGTTACGGAGACCCGTCCTGAACAGGTCGTGGTCGTCGACGAGCATCACGCGGAGCAGCTCGGCGTTCAATGCTTCCGACTGGTCCGCCGGGTCGGTCGCCATGAAGATCGAATTCTGCTTGCCGATGCCGCGCGTGTCTAATTCGGATAGACCGTCACGGACACCGTTTGCGTTCCCCAGGCCCGCGCCTGCTCGATGGACGGGAACCAGAGGTCGATGCGCGGGCCGACGATCGCGCCGCCCGTGTCGGCCGCCACGCCCATGCCGTACCCCGGGATCGCGATGCGGGAGCCCAGCCGGATCACCGATGGGTCGACCGCCACGACGCCCCAGCCGGCGGCCTTGCCGCTCGCCGTCCGGCCCGTGAGCGCATAGCCCGTTGCGGAGACCGTGATCGTGGTCACTCCGGCCGAGGCGGGACCAGGGGGAAGGCGCGGCGCATCCGGCGTGACGGCGGGGGTCGCCGGCGCCGGAGCGGTCGTCACGGAGGCGAGGCGCCTGGCCCGGTCGTCGAGCCCCGCGATCGTGCCGAGGTTCGCACGGCGCGCTGCCCGCAGCGCGGCGATCGACCTCAGCCGTTCGGCCCGGGCCCCGGCGAGCGACGACGCCGCCGCGGCGCGCGCGGCGGCCAGCTGGTCGAGCTCACGCTGCTTCGCCGCGAGCGAGCTGCTCAGGCGTGCGAGCCGCTGCGAGCTCGCCCGGGCGCGTCGCAGCAGGTCCTCGTCCTGCGTCGCGGCGAGGTCGAGGGTCTCGACGGCGCTGAGGGCCCCGTCGAGCGACCCGGCGCCGAGGATGACCGCGAGGACGTCCGTATTGCCTTCCTCGTAGAGCGTCCGCAACCGCTCGGCGAGCGCCCGCTGTGAAAGGCGCAAGGAGGCGCGCGTCACCCGGAGCTCCTCGCCGACGCGTTGCCGCTGCGCACGAACCTGCGCGCTGCGTGAGCGGAACGACGCGAGCTCCGCCCGGGCCTGCGCGAGGCGGCTCTCGATCGACGTCAGGCTCGCGAGAGACGCCTGGGCGCCCGAGGCGAGCGCCTCGTTGCGGGCGCGAAGCGCGTCCGCCTGCGCCTGGAGGTCGGCGGGGCTCTGTGCGTCACCGGCCGCCGCGATGCACGCGCACACGAAAACGCCGCAGAGCACAGCGGCGCAGAGCGTTCGGAACCCTCCCCCTGCCCCCTGCACGAGGCGCGACGCTAGCACAGGTCGGCTCATACCCGGTTTGCGGGTGTCCGGAACCGTTGTTAGGGTGCCGACTTCGTGCCGTCCCGCTCGCCCACGGTTCGCGCGGCATCCGAGGTACGGCGGGTCGGCATATTCGATGCGTAGGTCTCAGGTAGCAGTCATACCGGTCTCGATTGTCGCCGCGCTCGCCGTGGCCGGGAGCGCGACCGCAGAACCGTCGTCGGTCTCCTCCAAGCGAGCGCAGGCCCAGTCCGTGATGGCGCAGATCCAGGCGCTCGACGCCAACCTCGAGCACGCCGTCGATGCGTACAACCTCGCGAACGAGCGTCTGAACGCGATCAAGGGCGACCTGGCGGAGAACCGTGTGAACCTCCAGATCGCGGCGTCGAACCTCCGTGCCGCGCAGAGGACGCTGGCGTCGCGGATGGTCGCGATCTACACGTCCGACCAGAACGACTCGACGCTCGACGTCCTCGTCGGCTCTCGGAGCCTGACGGACCTGCTGGACGGGCTGGAGACCGTCTCGCGCATCTCCGACCAGGACGCCCAGGTCCTCAACGACGTGACCCGGTTCCGGTTGCAGATGCGGCGGGCCCGGGCGCGCCTTCGCCGGGACCGCGACCGGCAGGCGGAGCTCGTGGCCGAGCGCGCGGCCCACAAAGCGTCGATCGAGAGCCAGCTCTCCGAGCGCCAGCAGATGCTTTCCTCGATCAAGTCGGAGATCGCAGCCATGCAGGCGGCCGAGCGACGGCGTCAGGCGCAGCTGGCGGCGCAGGCGCGGGCACGGCTCGCGGCGCCGCAGCCCCTGATTCCGCAACTGTCCGCCTCTCAGCCCGCGGCGGACGCCACCGCGCCCGAGACCGCTCTGCCGCCGCCGCCGCCGGCCAAGTTCGGAGGCGTCGTGGGGATCGCCATGCAGTACCTCGGAGTACCGTACGTCTACGGCGGCGCGAGCCCCTCGGGCTTCGACTGCTCCGGGTTCATCATGTACGTCTTCGCGCAGGTGGGCGTCTCCCTCCCGCACAACGCGGCGGCGCAGTACGGGTACGGGACGCCGGTCGACCGCAGCCAGCTCCAGCCCGGCGACCTCGTCTTCTTCAACGGCCTCGGCCATGCCGGGATCTACATCGGCGGTGGGTCGTTCATCCACGCGCCGCATACAGGCGACGTCGTGAAGATCTCCACCCTCAGCGGCTGGTACTCGTCGACCTGGGTCGGCGCCCGTAGGCTCTAGCCGGACTTCGGACGCGGTCCGTCTCGCGGCTCGTCCGCAGGTGCGCCTGCGGCAAAGTACGGTCTCGATACCCCGCCGGGGTATTTATCCTGTCTACGTGACCGAAATCCAGAACGCGGCTACCACCGTCCGTCTCGAGCTCGAGGGATTGACCTGCGCCGGCTGTGTGGCGCGGGTCGAGAGGTCGCTGAACGCGCTCGACGGGGTGGAGGCGACCGTGAACCTCGCCACCGAGCAGGCGACCGTCACGAGCGACCGCCCGGTTGCCGAGCTCGTCGCCGCCGTGGAGGCAGCGGGGTACGGCGCGCGGCCGCTCGACGGGCAGCACGAACACGGCGAGGACGCCGGCGGCGTGGCGCGACGGCTCGTCGTCGCCGCGGTGCTCACCGTTCCCGTGGCACTCCTCGCAATGGTTCCGGCGCTCCAGCTCGGGGGCTGGGAGTGGGCGGCGCTCGCGCTGTCGGCCCCGGTCGTCTTCTACGCCGGAGCCGGCTTCCACCGGGCGGCGCTGCGCAGCGCACGCCACGGCGCGGCGACGATGGACACGCTGATCTCGATCGGCACGCTCGCCGCCTGGCTCTGGTCGGCGGTCGTGCTCGTCGGCGGCCTCGACACCGACACGTACTTCGAGGTCGCGGCCGTCGTCACCACGCTGATCCTGCTGGGCCGCTACCTGGAGGCGCGCGCGAAGGGTCGTTCGTCGCAGGCGATCCGGAAACTCCTCGAGCTCGGCGCCCGCGACGCCCGCGTCCTGAGGGACGGGCGCGAGGTCCTCGTTCCGGTCTCCGAGCTCCAGGTGGGCGACCGCTTCACGGTCCGGCCGGGCGAGAAGGTGGCGACGGACGGCGTCGTCCTCGAAGGACGCTCCGCGGTCGACCGATCGATGCTGACGGGAGAGTCGGAGCCGGTCGAGGTCGGCCCGGGCACGGAGGTCGCCGGCGCCACGGTCAACACCTACGGCCACCTGGTCGTGGAGGCCACGAAGGTCGGCGCGGACACTGCGCTCGCGCAGATCGCCCGCCTCGTGGAGGAGGCGCAGTCGGGCAAGGCGCCGGTTCAGCGGCTCGCGGACCGGATCTCGGCGATCTTCGTTCCGATCGTGATCGCGCTCTCCGCCGCGACCCTCGCCGGCTGGCTGCTGGTCGGCGCGTCGGCCGGGGAGGCGTTCACGGCTGCGGTCTCCGTGCTGATCATCGCCTGCCCCTGCGCGCTCGGGTTGGCAACCCCGACGGCGCTCATGGTCGGAACCGGACGCGGTGCCCAGATGGGCGTGCTGATCAGGGGGCCCGAGGTGCTCGAGCGGGCGCACGACGTCGACACGGTGATTCTCGACAAGACCGGAACGGTCACCGAGGGGAGGCTGGAGCTCGCCGACGTGGTCGTCCTCGACGGCGCGACGCGGGCAGAGGTCCTGCGGCTCGCCGGCGCCGTGGAGGCGGCGTCCGAGCATCCCGTTGCCCTCGCCGTCGCCGGGAAGGCCCGCGCCGAGCTCGGTGACCTGCCGAAAGTCACGAACTTTCGCAATGAGCCCGGCGCAGGCGTTCGCGGTACGGTCGACGGCCATGACGTCGCCGTCGGGCGGCACGACGGCTCGATCGAGGTCTCCTGGGACGGTGCCGCCCGCGCACAGCTCGTCGTCAGGGATAC
Source organism: Gaiellaceae bacterium (assembly GCA_035711385.1). Classification (GTDB taxonomy): domain Bacteria; phylum Actinomycetota; class Thermoleophilia; order Gaiellales; family Gaiellaceae; genus JACDAN01. The sequence goes on along the minus strand of DASTCG010000087.1, from coordinate 29,741 downwards.
GGTCAAGCCGACGAGCGCGGAGGCGGTTCGCGAGCTGCGTCGCCTGGACCTCGAGCCGATTCTCCTGACCGGCGACTCGAGTCAGACAGCGGAGCGCGTCGCGTCGGAGGTAGAGATCGACCGGGTCCTCGCGGACGTCTACCCCGGGGACAAGCGTGCCGAGGTCGAGCGACTGCAGGCCGCGGGCGGCCGGATCGCGATGGTCGGTGACGGGATCAACGACGCGCCCGCACTCGCGCAGGCCGACCTCGGGATCGCGCTGGGAACCGGCACGGACGTCGCGATCGAGGCGTCCGACATCACGCTGGTGTCCGGCGATCTGCGCGCGGCCGCGGACGCGATCCGCCTGGCGCGCCGGACGCTGCGCACGATCAAGGGCAACCTCTTCTGGGCCTTCGCCTACAACGTCGCCGCGATCCCGCTCGCCGTCGTGGGGCTGCTGAACCCGATCGTCGCGGCGGCGGCGATGGCCTGCTCGAGCCTGTTCGTCGTCACGAACTCCCTGCGCCTGCGGCGTTTCGAGAGCATCCGGAAAGGACGGTCCGCATGACCCAGCACGGCTACGACAAGGCGGCGCTCGTCAAGCGCCTCCACCGGATCGAAGGGCAGATCCGCGGGATCGAGCGGATGGTCGAGGAGGACCGCTACTGCATCGACGTCCTGACCCAGGTTGGGGCGGTCAAGACCGCCCTCGAGAGCCTCGCCTTCGAGATCCTCAGCGATCACGTGGACCACTGCGTGGCCGGCGCGCTCGAGTCCGGGGACGCCGCAGCGGCCGGCGACAAGAGCCGCGAGCTCCTCGCAGCCGTCCAGCGCTTCGCAAAGACCGCGTGACGAGCCACGAGCACCGCCACGCCGCGCACGCGCACGGCCACGCGAGTGCCGGATCGCTCAACCGCGTCGCCTTCTCGGCGACGACCCACTGCCTGACCGGCTGCGCGATCGGCGAGGTGCTGGGCCTCGCCATCGGCAGCACGCTCGGCTGGTCGAACGCCCCGACGATCGTGCTCGCGATCGTGCTCGCGTTCTTCTTCGGCTACTCGCTGACGATGCTGCCGCTCCTTCGAGGCGGGCTCGCGCTGGCGGCCGCGCTGCCGCTCGCATTCGCCTCGGACACGATCTCGATCGCAGTGATGGAGCTCGTCGACAACGCGATCGTCCTCGTGATCCCCGGCGCGATGGACGCGGGGCTCGACGAGCTGCTCTTCTGGGCGTCGCTCGCGTTCGCCCTGGCCGTGGCGGGCGCCGTCGCCTTTCCCGTGAACCGATATCTCATTGCCCGCGGCAAGGGGCACGCCGTGGTGCACGCGCACCACGCCCACTGACGGCTAGCGCGGCTTGACGTACAGCGCGTCGACCTCGTCGGCGAAGTGGTCGATGACCACCTTCCGCCGCAGCTTCAGCGTCGGCGTGACCTCGTCGTGGTCCGGGGAGAAGTCGCGCGGGAGGATCGTGAAACGTTTCACCTGCTCGAACGACGCCTTCCCCTCGTTCACCTCGTCGACGGCGGACTGAACCAGATCCCGGATGTGGACGTCGCTCAACCCGCGCGCCGCGTCGTCGAGCGTGATCAGCGCCGTCAGGTAGGGGCGCCGGTCCCCGATCACGAGGGCCTGCGAGATGTACTTCGACGCCTTGAGCTCGTTCTCGATGTTCTGCGGCGCGACGTTCTTGCCGCCCGCGGTGACGATGATGTCCTTCTTGCGGTCGGTGATCGTCAGGAAGCCGTCGTCGATCGAGCCGATGTCCCCCGTGCGGAGCCAGCCGTCCTCGTCGACGACCGCCCGCGTCGCCTCCTCGTCCTTGTAGTAGCCCGCGAAGACGTTGGGCCCGCGGATCAGCACCTCGCCGTCCTCCGCCGTCCGTACCTCGATGCCGGGGATCGCGGGCCCGACCGTCCCGAAGCGGAATCGCGTCGGCATGTTCACGTTCGACGCCGTCGTGCACTCGGTCTGCCCGTAGCCCTCGCAGATGAGGATGTCGATCGAGTGGAAGAACTCGGCGATCTCCCTGGCGAGGGGGGCGCCGCCGGAGATCGGCAGCCGGAGGCGGCCGCCGAGCCGCGCCTTCACCTTCGAGTAGACGAGCCTGTTCGCGATCGCATGCTGGAGCCCGAGCCACGGAGAGACGCGCTCGCCGGCCTGCCGGCGCCCGCTCACCTTCCTGCCGACCCGGAGCGCCCAGTCGATCAGCCGCCGCTTCAGGCCCGTCGCCTCGTCGAAGCTCGCCAGGACCGCCGTGTGCACCTTCTCGTAGACGCGAGGGACGCTCGGAAGCACGGTCGGCTTCACCTGCGCCGCGAAGTCGCCGACACGTGCCGGGTCGGGGCAGAACGCGATCGAGCAACCGACGTAGCCGGCCAGCAGGTGGAGGCAGCGCCCGAAGTTGTGGGCGAGCGGCAGATAGAGCAGGATCAGGTCGTCGGGGCCGATGAAGCCCGGCACGTCGTCCACGGCGCCGACCATCGAGTAGAAGTTGCGGTGCGTGATCATGCAGGCCTTCGGCGGCCCGGTCGTGCCCGACGTGTAGATGTACGTGAAGAGGTCGTCGCCGGCGACCGAGGCGCGGGCCTCGTCGAGCGCCGAGGGATTCGCGGCGGCGTGCTCACGGCCCCTCGCCCGCAGGTCGTCGAGGTCGGCGTAGGTCCAGACGTGGTGCAGCTTGGGCAGGTTCCCGCGCTCGGCGTCGATCTTGGCGCGCTGGTCGTGGTCCTCCACGAGCACTCCGACGGCGTCTGCGTGGTCGAGCACGTACGAGCAGTCCGCCGGCGGGAGCGAGGGGTAGATGCCGGCGCCGATTGCGCCGATCGAGGCGAGGGCGTAGTCGAAGAGCACCCACTCGAGCTTCGTGCGGCCGAGGATGCCGATGGCGTCGCCCTTGCCGATCCCGGAGGCGAGCAGCCCGTTCGCGATCTCGTCCACGGCCTGCGTGGCCTCGGCCCAGCTGACCTCTTCCCAGTCGCCGTCCCGTTCGACGAGGTACGCAACGCCCTCGCGGGTGGCTGCGCGGCGCCACAGCTCGGCGATCGTCTTCGTCCCGGCCGCCTGCTCCACGATCGCCATCTCCTGCAGATCGTAGTCCGTGCAGGAAACCGCATGCGTGGGGAGAAAACCCCGGTCCCTCTACACTCTGGAGACCTCTCTATGCGGACGATCTGGAACGGCTCCATCAATTTCGGCCTGGTCAACATCCCGGTCGGGCTTGCCCTGGCGACGAAGCCTGCGGCGCGCCAGTCGGACGTCAGCTTCCGCACGCTTCACCGCGAGTGCGGGACGCCGATCCGCCAGAAGCGCTGGTGTCCGGTCCACGACCGCGAGGTGAGCGCGGACGAGCTCGTGAAGGGCTGGGAGGTCTCGAAGGGCGAGTTCGTGTTCGTCGAGGACGCCGACCTCGAGGCGATCACGCAATACGACGACTCCCGCGCAATCGAGATCCAGAGCTTCGTGCCCCTCGACCAGATCGACCCGGTGTTCTTCGACCGCACGTACTACCTCGCGCCGTCCTCGACGCCGGCGCAGCGCCGCCCCTACGTCCTCCTGCTGCGTGCGCTGCAGGAGAGCGAGATGGGCGCCGTCGGCCGCTTCGTCCTTCGAGGCCAGGAGCACTTCGCGCTCATCCGTCCGCGCGGCGACGCGCTCGCGCTCGAGACGTTGTTCGTCTCGGAGGACGTCCGCTCACAGGCCGAGGTCGAGGACGCCGTCGGCGACACGGAGGTGAAGGAGGCCGAGCTCGAGCTGGCCCGCCAGGTGATCGACAGCCTCGCCGCCGACTTCGACCCGTCCTCGCTCGAGAGCCAGTACCGCCAGGACCTGCGGGCGATGCTCGAGGCCAAGCTCTCGGGTCAGGAGATCAAGGTGCCCGAGCCGGTCGAGGAGACGCCGGTGATCGACCTCATGGAGGCGCTCCGCCAGAGCGTCGACGAGGCGCAGAAGCAGAAGAAGCCCGCCGGCTCGAAGGCGAAGGGCGCGCGCTCCGGGACGACGCGCAAGCGCGCCGCGGCCGGAACGAAGAAGTAGCCGCCGTCAGCCCTCTAGTGCTGGACGGTCGGGGAGGAGCCGACGGCCTGGAGCTGCGCCGCGAACAGGGTCTTGTCGATCTTGCCCTGGTAGATCGGCACGCCTTCCTGGACGCACAGGCGAATGACCTGCTCGCGATCCATTCCGACCTCTTTCGACAGCTCCTCGGGCGTCAGATGGTTCGCCATCGGCGTTCCTCCTTCTGTTGACGGGGGCCCGGTACAGGGCACGAAAAAAGCCCGCCGCCGGAAGGCGTGACGGGCTCGAAAGCTCGCGTGTCGGCTGGACGGCTCATGACTCGCTCGGCCTCCTGCGCGACACACCTACAGCTTACACGGGGACGGGGCTGTCGATGAACTCCCAGTCGAGGGAGAATCGGCCGGCGAGCTTCTCCGCCAGCGCCTTGATCCCGAGCGTCTCGGTCGCGTAGTGGCCGCCGGCGAGGAAGTGGATGCCGAGCTCGCGGGCCAGGTGGAGCGTCGGCTCCGCCGGCTCGCCGGTGACGTACGCATCGAAGCCGCCCGACGCCGCCTCGCGGACGAGCCTCGCGGCGCCGCCCGTGACCACGGCGACGCGCTCGATCCGCTCGGGGCCGCCGTCGAAGACCTGCGGCGCACGGCCCGTCACGTGCTCGAGACGCCCGGCCAGCTCGTCCAGCGTCGCGGGCTCGGCGAGCGCTCCGCCGAAGCCGAGCTCGAGGAAGCGTTGGGGGTCGGCGACGCCGAGCTCCTGCGCGACGATGACGTTGTTCCCGATCTCGGGGTGAGCGTCCAGCGCCAGGTGGTAGGCGGCGAGCGTGATCTCGCCGTCGAAGAGCGCCTGGAGCCGGCGCTTCAGCTGTGCGTCGACGATCCTCGGGTCGCCTTCCCAGAACATGCCGTGGTGGACGACCAGCAGCTCGGCGCCGGCCTCCCTCGTCCGGTGAAAGACCTCGAGGGAACACGAGACGGCCGCCGCGATCTTCCTCACCTCGTCGGCGCCGATCACCTGCAGGCCCATCGGGCCGTAGTCGTGGAACGCTTCGAGGTCGAGCAGCTCGCGCCCGTACCCCAAGATGTCGTCGCGAGCTGCCAAGGCGTCTAATCGGGGTGCCCAGATTTGAACTGGGGACCTCTCCGACCCGAACGGAGCGCGCTACCAGGCTGCGCCACACCCCGAGAAGCCAACAGGTTAGCCGAGGTTCCGATGGACGACCGCGGTGCAGAGGTTCTCGACGTAGTCGAGCCCGCCTTCCGTTGCGATCCTGCGTGCCTCCTCCGACCGGATCCCGAGCTGGAGCCAGAGCGCGTTCGCGCCGGCCTCGACGGCCTCGCGCGCGTGTTGCGGCGTGTGCTCGGGCCGCCGGAAGACATCCACCAGGTCGATCGGCCCTTCGATGTCCGCGAGCGTCGCGACGCAGGGAACCCCGAGCACCTCGTCGCAGTCGAGCGGCCGCACGGGGATCACGTCGTAGCCGCGGGCGAGGAGGTAACGCATGACCCCGTGGCTCGCCCGCGTCGGGTTCGGGGAGGCGCCCACGACGGCGATCGTCCGCGACTCGCGCAGGATCTGCTCGGGCGTCCTCATGCCGCGGTCCGAACGGTCCTCGACGCGAGCGGCGCCACCCAGAGGATGGCCGAGAGCCCGAATCCGACTGCCAGCAGGGTCGCCGCCGAGAAGGCTCCCGCGACGGCAGCGGTCAACGCGTAGCCGACCGGGACGAGCGCGAACGATCCGAAGAAGTCGAGGCTCGTGACGCGGGAGAGCTTGGAGGCCGGCACCTGCTGCATCAGGAGCGTGCTCCAGACGCCGATCCCGTATCCGATGCAGAGCCCACGGACGACGACGAGCGCGGACGCGAGCTCGAACGCGTGCGTGAGCGTCATCGCGATCACGCAGACGTCGTTGGCGGCGAAGAGCAGGTACATGATGATCACGCGTTTCCGTGAGGGGTTCGTCTGGCCGAAGGCGATGCTGCCGGCGGCCATCCCGAGCGACTGGAGCGTGAAGAGCAGCCCGTACGAGGCGACTCCACGACCGAACTGCTCCTCGACGAACGCCGGGAGCAGTGCCGTGTACGGCGCCATGGCGATCATGAGGATGAAGGAGGCGAGGAAGATCGTGATCCAGAGCCACGGGACGCCGAGCACGTAGCGGAGACCGTCGGCGATCTCGTTGACGGTTCCCTGCGGCTCGTCGCGCTCGAAGCTCCTCGGCCGGGCGAGCCACATGAGGAACGCGGCCACGACGAAGCTGACCCCGTTGAGGGCGAAGACGGCGGCAGCGCCGGCGACGCCGTAGACCACTCCTGCGAGCGCGGGGCCGACGACGAACGCGGCCTGGCGTGACAGCCCCGTCAGCGCGTTGGCCGAGGCGAGGTGGTGCTCGTCGACGACGAGCGGGACGATGCCGCCGTACGCCGGGTAGAAGAAGCCGTCGCCGGCGCCGTACAGCAGCGCCAGCGCCATGAGGCTCCAGAGCTGGAGGTTGCCGCCGACGTCGAGTGCGAAGAGCCCTACCATGACGCCGCAGCGCGCGAGATCGGAGATGATCATCAGCGTCCGCCGGGGGTAGCGGTCTGCGAGCGCGCCGCCGATCAGCAGGGTCGCGAGCATCGCCGTCCCGTGGGCCATCAGGACGAGCGCGAGGGTGCTCTTCGAGCCGGTGAGCGCGAAGCTCTTCCAGCCGAGGGCGACGAGGAAGGCGCCGTCCCCGACGAGTGAGATCGTCTGCCCAGTCCAGAGCAGCCGGAAGTCCCTGCTGCGCAGGGCGTGCAGGGCACGTACGCGTCCGCGCGTCTCGACTGCCGCTTCCAAGACCAGGGCTATCCTGCCAGTGGATGTCCGACACCCTTCGCGTCGCCTGCGTCCAGCTGACGAGCCGGAACGACAAGGCGGCGAACATCGAGAAGGCGGAGCAGCTCGTCGCGCGTGCCGCGGCGACCGGCGCCGACGTGGTCGTCCTCCCGGAGAAGTGGAACGCGATCGGAAACGCGGAGATCCTCCACGCCGCCGCCGAGACCCTCGAGAGCGGCGAGTCGATTCAGGCCATGTCGGAGTGGGCGAGCCGGCACGGGATCACACTGGTCGGCGGCTCGATCACGGAGCGCCGCGAGGGCCGGGAAAAGCTCTCGAACACGAGCGTCGTCTTCGACGCGGACGGCTCCGTGATCGCGGTCTACCGGAAGATCCACCTCTTCGACGTCGAGGTCGGCGGCCACGTCTACCGCGAGTCGGATGCCGAAGAGCCGGGCGACGAGCCGGTCGTCGTCGAGGTGGAGGGCTGGCCGACCGGGTTGACGGTCTGCTACGACGTCCGCTTCCCCGAGCTGTACCGGATCCTCGCACTCGAGGGCTCCCACCTCGTGACGGTTCCGGCGCACTTCACCCTCTACACCGGCAAGGACCACTGGGAGCTGCTGCTACGCGCGAGAGCAGTCGAGAACCAGTACTACGTCGCGGCTGCCGCGCAGATCGGCGAGACCATCCCCGGCCGGCTCAGCTACGGCCGGTCGCTGATCGCCGATCCGTGGGGAATCGTGATCGCGACGGCGCCCGACGAGGAGACCGTGATCTCCGCCGAGCTCGACCGGCGGCGCCTCGAGGACGTGCGGGCGAAGCTGCCCTCGCTTGCCTGCAGGCAGGCAGACGCCTACCGGTGGCCAACTCCTACGCCGTAGCGACATGCACGTCCAGGCGGTCCTCTTCGATCTCGACTTCACGCTGGCCAAGCCCGGGCCCGACCTCGGGCCGGAGGGATACCAGCGGCTCGGCCGGCGCTTCGGCCTCGAGCTCGACCCCGCGTCGTACCGGGAGGCGAGGCAGAAGGCCGTCCAGGGCCTGAAGAAGCACCCCGACTTCAGGCACGACGAGGAGATCTGGGTCGCCTTCACCGAGCGGATCATCCGGGGTATGGGAGGCAACTCGGATCGGGCGTACGGGGCGGCCCTCGAGATGACGAAGGCCTGGGAGCACGCACACAACTTCGATCTCTTCGACGACGTCCCGCCGGTGATCGACGAGCTGCGGCGGAGAGGCCTCAAGCTGGGTCTCGTGTCCAACACGGGCCGGGACGTCGACGAGTTCCTCTCGCATCACAGGCTCCACTTCGACGCCGCGCTCTCCTCGCGCGTGCACGGCAAGGTGAAGCCACACCCGACGATCTTCCAGGCCGTCCTCGACCGGCTGGATGTGCCGGCGGAGGCTGCGGCGATGGTCGGCGACTCGCCGGAGGACGACCTCGAGGGCGCGCGTGCGCTCGGGATGCGCGCGTTCCTCGTCGACCGCGAAGGGCTCTATCCGGAGGCGGCCGACCGCCTCACCGACCTGTTCGCGCTACCCGCCGCCCTCGGCCTAGCATCGGTCTGAGTCGGGGCAGGTCGCCAGAATCTTGACGACCGGCTTCCGCCGCGCTCCGTGCGGCCAGGTCAGGCGGATGCGGAGCGACGCGGCGTTGTTCTCGTAGCGGAGCTCACGCATGCGGGCCTCGGGGTTGGCGACGTTGACGAGGACGTAGTTCCCGGCCGGGATGCCGGTCACGTCGAGGTTCTGGCCGTGGAAGTGGCTCGGGTAGCGGTCCGTGTAGCCGACCGAGGTGCCCTGGAGCACCGACATCGCGTTCGGGTTTCCCCGCTCGCAGTAGTGGTTGAACACGGGCCGTCGGGGCTCGTTCGGCTGGACGCCGGGCGCGTGGGCCCAGTGATCCGCGAGGCAGAAGCCGCTCTTCCGGTCGCGCACCAGCAACCGGTGGTCGCTGAGGCGCCGCAGCTCGTAGCGCTGGGAGTCCATGACGTGCCAGTGCGAGTGCGTCGGCGAGTACACGTAACGCAGGACACCGACTCTCGGGAGGAAACGGAAGCCGCTCGAGCCGAGGCGGACGCGCTGCGTGACCGCCATCGTGTGAGCCCGGGAGCTGCGGCGGCGCGCCAGGAGGGTCATCGCCCCCTCGCCGAGGTTGTCCGTCGCCGAGTCGAATCCCAGGAGGAAGTGCGGTCGGCTGCCGCGCCGCTCCGCGCGCACGGAGAGATCGGCCGGCGGCCGCTGCTCGAGGTCGGGAAGCAGCTCGGAGGGCCGCGGGAGGCGTGGGCGCGGCGCCGGCCGGACGGAGAGGGGCGGCAGCCCGACCGGCGCGGCGGCGCCGGTCGCCGGCGCCAGGCTCCAGATCGTCTCTGCGGCGTTGGTGACCGTCGAGTAGAGAACTCGCCGGCCGTCCGCCCGGAAGGCCGGGGTCTGTTCGACCGCGAGGTCGTTCGTCAGGCGGTCGGACCTCCCGTTCGAGAGGGTCAGGACGTAGAGGTCGGTCTGCGTGCCGTCGTCGACGACGTGAACGAGGCGCCGTGCGTCCGGAGACCAGGCTGGTGCGCTCTCCGTCGCCGGGGTTCGGGTGAGCCTCCGGATCCGGCCGGTTACCGGGTTTGCCGTGTAGAGGTCGCCGCCGCTCGCGAAGGCGACCCTGTGTCCGCCGGGAGACCACGTGGGCTCGTGGCCGTGGGCGATCCGCCGCTCCCGGCGCCCGTCGGCGCGAACGACGACGATCCGACCGTCGCGCTCGAGCGCGATTCGCCGGCCGTCGGGGGCCCAGGAGGGCCACGCCTCATCGGCCGGCGTGTAGGTGATCCGGCCACGATGGTTGCCGTCGGGATCGGCCACGAAGAGGTCGCCCGCGCCGTCGGCACCGGGAGCGACGTACGCGAGCCGGCGGCCGTCGGGGGACCACGCCGGGTGGATGGCCCCGCGGACGACGAGCCGGGTCCGAGGCCCCGCCACGACGTAGATGCCGCCGCCCGCCGTCTCCGCCCGCGCGTAGGCGAGGGTCGCCGACCGCGCGGGCACGGCACCCGGCGCAGACCCTGTAAGCGCAAGCGCGAGTGCTGCGAGGAGCGCCGCTTTCACCCGAGCTCCGCGGCGGCTTCCTCCAGGGTCGCCACGGGCCCCACGGAGACGTCCTCGCCGTCGAGGAGCTCGAGCCACTCCGCGAGTGGCTTCGTGCGGATCCGCTCCGCAAGGGCGCCGGCGATGGCGTCCTGTGCGTCGGGGTCGAACTGCCGGTCGACGAGCTCGGTGACCTCGAGCAGATCGCAGAGCCGGGCGAAGAAGTGCGGCTCGAGCGCACCGACGGTGAGCTGGCGGCCGTCGGCCGTGGGATAGATGCGGTAGCAGGCGAGGCCCCCGGTGAGGAGGCGCGCGATCGGCTCACCGCCGAGCCGGTGGGAGACGAGCCGGTGCGCGCCGTGTGTCAGCGAGACGACGACGTGGGCTCCCCGGCCCGTCCGCCCGCGCTCGAGCAGCGCCGCCAGGATCCGCGTCACGGCGGTCAGCGCCCCGCCGGCGAGGTCGGCGACCTGCGCAGGCGGCATCGCCGGAGCCGTATCGGCCAGCACGCCCGCCCAGCCTTGGTAGTTCAGGTCGTGCCCGGCGCGACCCTCGTGCCGCCCGCCGAGGCCGAAGCCGGTGAACGAGCAGTAAACGACCGAGTCCGGCAGGTCTCCCGGCCCGACGCCGAGCCGTTCGACCACCCCCGGCCGGAAGCTCTCCAGCACGACGTCGGCCTCGGCGCACAGCACCCGGCCCCGCTCGGGGTCCGCCTTGAGATCGACGATCACCGTCTCCTTGCCTGCGTTCAGCGCCTCGTGCCAGGCGGGAGCGAGCCCCTCCATCGGGTCGCCGGCCGGCGGCAGCAGACGCGTGACGCGTGCTCCGAGCGCCAGGAGCTCACGGCTCGCGAACGGTCCCGGCAGGTAGCGGCTGAGATCGACGACCGAAAGACCTTCCAGCGGCGCCACGCCGCGCGGAAGCTATCAGCGGGCTCGGGCGTTGCTCATGAGAAGATCGCACGGACTCGAAAGAGGAGGCGAGGATGGAAGACGGCTATGCGAAGCAGGTGCTGGTCACGACGGACTGGGTGGCCGAGCACTTGGGAGACGACGGTCTCGTGGTCGCCGAGGTGGACGAGGAGCCGGACCTCTACGAGGAGGGCCACATCCCAGGCGCCGTCAAGCTCCACTGGCACGAGGACCTCGAGGATCCGGTCGAGCGCGACCTCGTGGACAAGGACGCGTTCGAGCGGCTGATGGCGGAACGGGGAGTCTCGAACGCGACGACGCTCGTGCTCTACGGCGACAAGAACAACTGGTTCGCCGCCTACGCGTACTGGTACGTGAAGATCTACGGCCACGAGGACGTCCGGATCCTGGACGGCGGCAGGCAGAAGTGGATCGACGAGGGGCGGGAGCTCACGACAGACGTTCCCTCGCCGAGCCCGGCCTCGTACACGGCCAAGGAGCGCGACGAGTCGATCCGCTCCTATCGCGACCAGGTGCTCGACGGACTGGGCGGATCGGGACGGGCGCTCGTCGACGTCCGCTCACCCGGCGAGTTCGCTGGCGAACTGCTGGCCCCGCCCGGGTACGAGCAGGAGGGCGCGCGGCGCGGCGGTCACATCCCGACCGCGCAGTCGATCCCATGGGCCACCGCAGTGCAGGACGACGGCACGTTCAAGAGCGCCGACGACCTGCGCCAGATCTACACGAAGAAGGGCGTGACGCCCGAGAGCGAGGTCATCGCGTACTGCAGGATCGGCGAGCGCTCGGCGCACACGTGGTTCGTCCTCCGGGAGCTGCTCGGCTACGAGAACGTCAAGAACTACGACGGCTCATGGACCGAGTGGGGCAACCTCGTGGACGTTCCGATCGAGCGGGGCGCCTAGTCAGGTATCAGGCAGCCGGCGCCGGTCCTGGCGCCGGCTGCTGTTGACGCGTCGAACTACGGCACGAACGTCGCCTCGTGTCCGCGCCGGTTCGCATCGGAGAGCCGGTCCTCGTCGACCGCGCCGATCCGGAGCAGGAGCTCGAACTCGTCGCGGAGATGCGTCCGCATCATCTCGGGACCGTCCGTCGCGATCGTGAACGGCACTTCGTGGTCGGCGAAGGCCCGGAAGGTGTCGCGGAGGTCGTCCTCACCTGCGAGCGCCTTCGTCAGGAGATTCGAGGTCGGACAGATCTCGAGCACGATCTTCGCCTCGCGCAGCTGCGCCATCAGCTCGGGGTCCCGGGCGGCGAGGATCCCGTGGCCGATCCGGTCCGGCCTGAGCGTCGAGACGACCTCGCGGATCTCCGCGATTCCGAACTCGCCGCCCTCCTCGCCGACGTGGATGGTGACGCCGAGGCCGGCGCCCCGGGCCTGCTCGATCAGCGGCAGCAGGTCGCGGTACGGGTAGGGCCCGTCGGCCCCGGGTCTCGGGCCGGCGATGTCGATGCCGACGATCCCTCGCGGCGCGTACCGGATCGCCTTCTCCACGATCACGCGGTTCTGCCGCTCGCTGAAGGTGCGATCCATCATCAGGATCAGCCCGGCGCGGACTTGCGGGTACTCGAGGCTGGCGCGGTCGAGGCCGCGGATCGCCGCCATGATGATGTGGTCGAGGTCGCGCTCGCCGCCGCGGTTTCGCTTCATCGGGTTGAAGCGGAGCTCGAGCGTCGTGATCGACTGCGAGCGGTAGGCGCCGCCGATCGCCGCGTGGACGGAGCGCTCGACGGCGAGCGGGCTCGACTGGATCAGCTCCGTCCACTTGTAGATCCCGTCGAGTGCCGTCAGGTCGGCGACGCCGCGCGGATCCGAGACGGTGACGAGCGCGTCGAACTCCCAGTAGTCCTTGACGGGAAGCGCGATCCCCTGCTCGTGGGCGAGGGTCCACATGATCTCGGTCGCGACGGAGCCGCCGAGGTGGGTGTGGAGCTCCGCGAGGCCGTTGGCGGCTGCCATCGGGCGAGCCTAGCGGCCCGGTCAGTCAAGCTACGGCCGTGAGGAAGGACGATCTCTACGGCCTGCCCCTCGAGGAGTTCACGTCCGCGCGCGACGCGCTCGCGAAGGAGCTTCGCACTGCCGGCAAGAAGGACGCCGCGGACGAGGTCAAGGCCCTCCGCAAGCCCTCGGTCTCCGCCTGGGCCGTCAACCAGGCCGCGCGGCGGAGGCCGCAGGACGTCAAGCGGCTCGTCGCGGCGGGCGGCGAGCTACGGAAGGCGCAGCGCGGTGTCGTTGGCGGCGGCGATCCGGCGCGGTTGCGCGAGGCGGCGCGAGCTCATCGCGAGCTCGTCGAGGATCTGACGGAGAGCGCTCGGGAAGCGCTCGCCGAGCGCGGACCCGTCTCGCAGAGCATCGTGACCCGCGTCGCCCAGACGCTGCGCGGCGCGTCGGTCGACAAGGACGCCGCCAAAGCGCTCCAGGCGGGAAGGCTTGCCGACGACGTCGAGCAGGCGGGCTTCGGGCCGCTCTTGTCAGCGGTCCCGTCGGGCGCGCGTGCGACGACGCGGAGAGCCCCGAGGCCGGCGAGGCAGGAGCGCGCGAGGCCCACGCCGAAGGCGAAACCCGAGCCGCCGCCGAAGCCGAGACGAGATCCGTACGCCGCCAAACGCAGGCGCCTGGAACAGCAGCTGGAGCGGGCACGTGCGAAGGTTCGCGAGCTCGAGGAGCGTCTGGAGGCGCTCCCGCCCCCGTAGCGGCAGGATCCGGCCTCCGTAGCGGCACGATCCGGCCTTCCGTCGAGCGGGGTAGGGTCCAGGCCGTGAAGGTCGGGATCGTCGTCCCGTATTCCTGGTCGTTCTGGGGCGCCGTCGTCGAGCACGCGGAGCTTCAGGCGGACGCGTTGCGGTCGCTGGGGGCCGAGACCCGCACGATCATGGGCAACGACCCGCCGGGTCAGTTCACCAGGGCGCTCCACCCCCGCGAGGGCCGCGACGGACCGCCGCCTCCGGACGTGATCCCCGTGGGCCGCTCAGCCATCGTCCCGGCCAACGGGTCGCTCCCCAACATCATCCTCGGCCCGCGCTCAGTCCGCCGTATCAAGCAGGCGCTGGAGCGCGAGCGGTTCGACGTGCTCCATCTGCACGAGCCGCTGACGCCGAGCATCTGCTTGGCCACGCTGGCTATGGCCAAATGTCCCGTCGTCGCCACGTTCCACGCCTCCGGGGAGCTCTCGTGGGCCAGATTCGCGATGCCGCTGTGGGGCTTCGTGCTCGACCGGATCGACGTCAGGATCGCGGTGTCGGAGCAGTCGCGCGCCGCGGCCAGCCGCTATGCGCCGGGCGACTACGAGGTGATCCCGAACGGCGTCCTCATCCCGCCGGAGGCCGACCCCTCCGAGCGAGAGGATCGGATCCTCTTCGTCGGGCGGCAGGAGGCGCGGAAGGGCCTTCCCATCCTGCTCCGGGCGTGGCCGGAGATCCGGCGCCGGACGGGCGCGACCTTGCGCGTGATCGGCGCCGACCCGCTCGCCGTCAGGCTGCTGATGGCGAAGCTGCGGACGCCGCACGACGGCATCGACGTCCTCGGGTTCCTGCCGCAGGACCGGCTGACCGAGGAGCTGCTGGCCGCCAAGGCGATGGCCGCCCCCTCGCTCGGCGGGGAGAGCTTCGGGATGGTCCTCACGCGTGCGTTTGCGTGCGCGACTCCGGTCGTCGCGTCCGACATCGAGGGCTACCGCGAGGTGATGAGCGACGAGGCCGGCATCAGCGTCCCGCCCGGCGACCCCGCGGCGCTTGCGGAGGCGATGGCGCAGCTCCTCGCCGACGAGCGCGCCCGCTGCGAGGCCGGTCTCGCAGCGCGGAGGCTCGCCGAGGCGCGCTATTCCTGGGACGGGATCGGCCGCCGGCTCCTCGACATCTACGAGCGCGTCTCCGGACGCGTGCCGGTCGCGGCATGAGCGTCGCTCGTCGCCGCCTGCTTCGCGCCGCGGTCATCGTCCCAGCCCTGCTCGCGTTCGCCCTCCTCGTGTGGTGGCGCGGGCCGGACTGGGGCCTCGTCGCAGAGGCCTTCCGGGCAGTCGACTGGTTCTGGGTCGGCGTCGCGCTCGTGCTCAACCTCGCCTCGGTGCTGGTTCGGGCGGTCTCCTGGAACGTCGTGATCAGGCAGGCGCTGCCCGCCTCGGTGACGCCTCCCTTCACCTCGGTCTTCTCGGCGTTCGCGATCGGGCTGCTCGCGAACGTCGCCCTCCCCGGCCGGATCGGTGAGCTCGCCCGCGTGGGTGTCCTGACGAGGAGGATGCCTCGCGGCAAGGGGTTCACCGGGCGCCTGCTCGGGACGGTCTTCGCGCACCGGCTCTTCGATCTCGTCCCGGCGCTGCTGCTGACCGCCTTCGTGCTCGCGGCGACGCAGATCCCCCAGTGGGCGGTGACGAGCCTGGAGCTCGTCGCGCTGATCGGGGTCGCCGTCTTCCTGGCTGCCGTGCTGGTGGCGGGCCGGGAGCTGCGCCCGCTCCCGGAAGGCGCACTGGCCATCCGGAAGCTGCTCGCCATGGCCCAACGCGGGCTCAAAGTCCTGCGGAAGCCGCGGGCTGCGGCGGTGGCCGCACTGCTGCAGACGACCGGCTGGTTCATCCAGCTGCTCGCTGTCTGGGCGATGATGAGCGCCTTCGGGATCGACGCACCGATGTCTGCGGCGGCGGTCGTGCTCCTGCTCATGAACGTGGCCACGATCTTCCCGCTCTGGCCCGGCAACATCGGTCTGCTCCAGGCGGTCGTCGCCCTGCCACTCGTCTCGTACGGCGTCGCCTACTCGACGGGCCTCGCGTTCGGGCTCGGGCTGCAGGTGCTCGAGATGTCTGTCGGGTTCGGGGTCGGAGTGATCTTCCTCATGCGGGAAGGTCTGTCGCTGGACTCGCTCCGCCGCATGCCTCGCGAGGAGGAGGACTCGGACGAGGCGGTCGTCCGGCAGCTCCGGCCCGAGGGAAAACCTGAACGCGCTCGCATGTCCGGCTAGCCTCAAGGGCGTCCTCTCCGCGGAGGAGGCCGCGGCGGCTCTGGCCGAGGGCCTCGGCGGCGCCGCCGAGCTGCCGGTCGCCGACGGCGGCGAGGGGACCCTCGACGTGCTCGGAGCGTCGCTCGGCGGCGAGTGGCGGACGGCAGAGGTCTCGGATCCGCTCGGGCGGCCCGTTGTCGCCCGCTGGCTGCTGTTGGACGACGGCACCGCACTCGTCGAGTCCGCGGAGGCGATCGGTCTGGGGCTCGTCGCCGCAGACGAGCAGGACCCGCTGCGGGCCTCGAGCCGCGGCCTCGGGGAGCTGCTGGCCGACGTGCAGGACGCCGACCCGGCGGAGATCGTCGTCTTCCTCGGCGGCACGGCCACCGTGGACGGCGGTGCCGGGCTGATGGAGGTCCTCGGCGGCTTTCGCGTCCCGGTTCGGGCGGCGTGCGACGTGCGCGCGCCGCTCGTGGACGCCGCGCGCGTCTTCGCCGCGCAGAAAGGGGCGACGCCCGACCAGGCCGAGGAGCTCGAGCGGCGGCTGCTCGCGAGGCGCTCGCTGGCGCCGTTCCGGCAGCTCCCCGGCGCCGGCGCAGCCGGCGGCCTGGGCGGGGCGCTCGCGGCGCTGGGCGCCGAGGTGGTGGAGGGCGCGGCGCTCGTCCTCGACCGCATCGGCTTCCACGAGCGGCTGGAAGGCGCCGAGCTCGTCGTCACCGGCGAGGGCACCGTGGACTCGACGACGTGGACCGGCAAGGCGCCGGGCGAGGTGGCGCGGGCCTGCAGGGACGCGGTCGTTCGGTGCGCCGTCTTCGGGGGCCGGGTCGCAGACCGGCCGGACGGCGTCGAGCTCTACGAGCTCAGCGGCGATCCCACCCGGGCGCGCGCGGATCTCGTCGAGCTCGGGGAGCGGCTCCGGGCCTAGGAGGGTCTGGCGGAATAGCGCTCGTTGCCAGGGTGTGATGGTCGCTCCCAGGCAAGGACACAGGGAGCGCCCGTATCGAATGAGATACGGGCGCGACTGAGGACGCAGACCTGGGAGCGAGCAGCGCGGCCTGGCGGCACAGTCCTTATTGCGCCAGACCCTCCTAGCTCTCGGTCTCGTCCTGGCCGTAGGTCTTCGCGAAGGACTGAAGCAGCTTCCACGCGATCGACGCGTTGCTCTCGACGAGCGGCCGGAAGTCCCAGAACGTCATCCCGAGCGCGGAGAGGTCGCTCTCGGCAGTCACCGTCGCCGTCCGTGCGCCCTGGGCGATCAGGGCGATCTCGCCGAAGTAGTCGCCCGGGCCGAGTCGGCGGCGCTCGGCGCCGTGGACGCTGACCTTGGCGTTGCCCTCCTCGATCACGAAGAAGCCGACACCGCTCTCGCCTTCGCGGGCGATCTCCTGCCCGGCGGAGAACTCGCGCCGCCTCATCGTGGAGGCGATCTGGTCGAGCTCCTTCCCGTTCAGGTCGGAGAAGAGGGGCACGCGCTTCAGAAGCTGTGTCGTTTCTTGATCGGCCATGGGGCGATTCTAGGCAGGTTCCGCCGGGCGAACTGCCTCCACCCTGCGGCCGAGCTCCTCGATCTTGCCCTGCGCCGAGTCGAGCTTCTCTGCGCAGACCCGATACAGCTCCTCTCCACGCTCCCAGAGCCCGATCGCGTCGTCCAGGTCGGCCTGACCGCTCTCGAGCTGCTGGACGATGCGCTCCAGCTCCCTCTGAGCCTCCTCGAACTTCACCGAACCGACCAGGACCGCCCGGTCACTCGCGCGTCTCCTCGACGGTCGCCCCGAAGCCTCCCCGCCCGAGCTCGACGTCGACCCGGGTGCCGCGCTCGATCTCCCCGGAGCCCCGCACGATCCGGCCGCCGTGCCGGACGACGGCGTAGCCGCGCTCGAGCGTGGCGCTGGGGGAGAGGGCGCGGAGGCGGCCGTGGGCCGCCTCGAGCCTGGCACGCTTGCGCTCGACGGTGAGGAGAGGGGCCCGGCGCAGTCGCTCCCTCGTCTGCTCGAGACGCTCGCGGAGCTCGTCGGCGTCCGGGACGACGAGACGGGCGGCGAGGCTGGGGGTGGAGGCGCGGTGATCGGCGGCGAGATCGGTCAGCGGCGTGTCCTGCTCGTGGCCGACCGCGGAGACGATCGGCACCCGGCAGGAGGCCACCGCGCGGACGAGGCGCTCGTCGCTGAACGGGAGCAGATCCTCGAAGCTGCCGCCGCCGCGGGCGAGGACGATCACGTCGACGTCGTCGAGCTCGCAGAGCCCGCCGATTGCCTCGACGATCGCCTGCGCCGCGCGCGGCCCCTGGACGTAGGTCTCGGCGGTCACGATGCGGGCCGGCGGGAAGCGGGTCGTGGCGGCGGTGAGGAAGTCACGCTTCGCAGCGGCGTCGTTGCCGGTCACCAGGCCGATCCGCCGCGGGAAGCGCGGCAACGGGCGGCGGCGCTCGAAGAGCCCCTCGGTCGCGAGCTTCCGCTTCAGCCGCTCGAGCGCGGCGAGGTGG
This sequence comes from Gaiellaceae bacterium, assembly GCA_035711385.1. Lineage (GTDB taxonomy): Bacteria > Actinomycetota > Thermoleophilia > Gaiellales > Gaiellaceae > JACDAN01. The sequence goes on along the minus strand of DASTCG010000087.1, from coordinate 11,535 downwards.
TCGCCGAGCCCGAAGCGCTCGATCGAAAGGGCCCGGAAGCGGAAGTCGCCACGGGCCTCGAAGAGCTCCGGCCGCCCGTAGACGTGCACGCGCTCGCCGTCCGCGAGGTCGAGCCGGAGCGCGTCGAACTGGGTGCGCGGCATGGACGCGGACAGGCAGGCGCCGTCGGCGGGGTCCTTGAGCGTGAAGAAGACGCTCGCCCACCGCTCCTGGCGCCGCAGCTCCGTCACCTCTCCTTCGACCCAGACGGTCGGCAGGCGTGACAGCCAGTCCGCGACGCCGCGGTTGAACGCGGAGACGCTGTAGACCTTCCGGTCGCCGTACTGCGCCGCTTCGACCTTCGCCATGGGCTCCACTGTGCCAGCCCGGGTGCCGCGCAGGTAGTCGGCCGCTCGGGACAGCTTCGCGCGGGCGCGCGCTCTCTATGATCGAGCGGTGGTTCCCGAGGCGCCGCTCGAGCAGACGGACAGCGGGCTCGTTCCTGCCGGTGAAGGGTGGTTCGTGGTGAACGCCAGGGAAGCCCGCTGGCGCCACCGCGAGGGGCGAGGCGAGCGCGCGCCCTTCGAGGGCGAACCGGAATTCCCGCAGCTCGGAGTCAGCCTGTACGTGCTCGCGCCGGGCGAGCCGATGGGGATGTACCACTGGGAAGCCGACCAGGAGGACTTCCTCGTCCTCTCCGGCGAGGCGCTGCTGATCGTCGAGGGCCAGGAGCGGCCTTTGCGAGCCTGGGACTTCGTGCACTGCCCCGCCGAGACGAAGCACGTCGTCGTGGGGGCGGGAGCTGCGCCCTGCGTCGTCCTCGCCGTCGGCGCGCGCGAGCATCAGAACGGCCCCGGCTGGGGCGGCTACACGGTGGACGAGGCTGCGCTCCGGCACGGCGCCGGCGTCGAGGAGGAGACGACCCGCGCCGCCGAGGCCTACGCCCGGTTCCCGGATCCCGAGTGGACCCGGTACCGGGAGGGCCTGCTCCCCGGGTAGCCCGCAGAGAACGTACGACGGGATAGGATCCGCCCGTGCCGAACCCGAGCATCGACCTGCTTCGCGGCGTCCCGCTCTTCGCGGAAGCCGACGACACCTTCCTCGAGCGTCTCTCGGCCGAGTTCATGGAGCGGAGGTACGCCCCCGGCGAGGCGATCACCGAGGAGGGCGAGACAGGCCGGACGTTCTTCGTCATCGAGGACGGTGAGGCGTCGGTGGCCGTCCACGGCCAGATCGTGCGCCGTCTCGGCCCGGGCGACGCCCTCGGCGAGATGGCGCTGATCGACAAGTCCGCGCGCAGCTCGACCATCACTGCGGAGACCGCGGTGCACGGCTACCAGCTGCCGGTGTGGAGCTTCAGGCCGCTCGTCGAGAGCCACCCCGAGATGGTGTGGGCGCTCCTCGAGGCGCTCGCCCAGCGTGTCCGCGAAGTCGAGAGCCGCGGCATGCCGGCCGAGTCGTAGTCGCGCGGCGGCCGGTCTAGTGCCCCTTAAGGCAATACACGCCGGCTTCTGGCCCGCGATCACGCGGCGCCAGAGCCGACCCTCCTCCTCGCCAAGGCTGCCTAGCCTTGGCTCGTCGGAGTGCGCGCTCTGGCTTGGTGCTCGCGACCCAGAAACGGGGCAGCATTACCTGAAGGCGCACTAGAGCAGGATCTCGGCGGCGACTCGAGCGTCGCAGCCCCGGCGGAGCAGCTCGACGGCTCGGTGGAGATCCACGTTGCTCTGCGCGAGGCGCTCCGCGAGGTACACGGGGTAGCCGGCCTCCATCAGCTGATGGAGACGCCAGCTCGCCACCTTCTCGCGGTCGCTCTGGTCGAACTCGACGATCTCGGTCATGTCCATGCTCCCGATCGGCACTGATTCGTCCTTTTCAAGACGATCCCTGCCCGCCGAAGTTGGATCCCAACCGTCGTTCGACGGGGAGTCAGCGGCGAACGGGCTCGCTCTGCTCGGCGCGCCGGGCGAGCTCCGCAAGGCGCTGCTCGAGGACTGAGCGCTCGGCCTCGGCCTCGGCGGCGAGCGTGCGCAGCCGGTCCCGCACCTCGAGCTCGAGCTGGCTCAGTCGCTGCTGGAGAGCCGCGATGAACTCGTCCCGCTGGCGCTCGAGACCGGCGGTCACCTGAAGTAGTCGTTTCTCCACCCGCTGCGTGCCGACGTCGGCCACTTGCGAGAGCCGCTCGGCGAGGACGGCCTCCGCCTCCCGGGCGAACATGTGCACGGCCCGGTCGAGCTCCCGGGCGAGGCGCCGGGCTGCGTCCTCGCGGGCCGACTTCACGGCCGAGTCGAACTGGAGCGCCGCCGCCTCGGCGAACCGCTCGGCGGCCTGTTTGGTCGTGCGCTCGAGTGCCTCGACCTGGCGACGCTCGATGTCGACGAAGCGCGCCTGGATCCGTTTCACGACGTCCGTCTCCTCACGCTCGACACGCTCTGCGAGCTGCCGTTCCCGGGTCTTCAGGCGGTGGCTCATCTCCTCGAGCGCACGGCGGCGCTCGGCCCCGTGGGCGTCCAGCTCGGCGCGGAGGTCCTGCGCGGCGAGCTCGGAGGCTTTCTGGAGCTCCTCCCGGAGCTTCTGGACCGCGGTGACCTGGTGCTCGCCCGCCTCGTCGATCTTCTCGCGATCGGCCTGGAGCCGCTCCTCGGCCTGGCCGATGAGCACCTTCTGCCGCTCCTCGAGCCTCGCGAACTCGGCGGTCAGCGACTGGTTCGCCCGGTCGAGGTCCGCGCTCCAGCCGGCGAAGCGGTGCTCCATTCGCTCCTGGGCGCCGGCAAGTTTCGTCGTCAGCTCGGAGCCGGCCTGACGCTCCCGCTCGAGGATGTCCCGTCGGCGTTCCTCGGCGATCTTCCGCTCTTCCTTCTGAAGCTGTGAGATCGCGTCGGCACGCTCGCGGGCCATCAGGCGCTGGATCTCGGCGGTGCTGGCGGCGGTCTCCTCGCGGATGATCCGCTTCAGGTCGTTGCGCGCGCGGTCGAGCTCGGCTTCGACGTCGGCGATGCGCTCGGCACGTTTTCGTCGCCGGGAGAAGAGACCCATCGGCTCACCATCGTAGGGCGAGCAGCGCGGCGGCGAGCGCGACCATCCCCACCGTGAGCGCTCGCAGCGCCTTTTCCGGGCCGACGATCGTGCTCGGCGCATCGCCGCTCCGGCCGCGCCGGACCGCCCGAACCGGCGTCGACAGCGCCCGCTGCGCCAGGCTCGTGGCGACCGCGAACCCGGCGGCGAGGAGCGCCTCGACGGTCACCGTCTCCGCCTGGGCGAAGTACCCCGTCAGGAGCGGGAAGGCGCCCCAGGCGAGCGCGAACCAGAGGTCGCTGTGGAAGCGGCCACCGAAGAGCTCGAGGTTGTAGGCGAAGACGAGGAAGCCGCCGACCGCCACGAAGGCGAGCAGCCAGAGCGTCCAGGCGAGTGCTGCGGCGACCCCGATCGCGACCGCGCCGCCGATGGAGGCGAGCGCGAGCATCCAGAGGACGCCGGCCGGGATCCTCGTCTGCAGCGGGCGGCCCTGCAGCTCGTCGAGCGCGTGGCCGCCGATCCCCAGCGCGAGGAGGAACGCGAGGAGCGTCGCGAGCAAGCGGCCGGTGTTGAGCTCGGCCACGAGCGCGGCGCCGATCGCGACGTAGCTCAGGTGCCAGGCCGTGTAAGGGAGGTGAAGGAGCGTGACGTAGTCGCGCCAGCCCCCGGAGTCGAGCGCGTAGAAGGCCGGACGCGTCAGGCCTTGCGCCCCCAGAGCACGAGGCCGCCGCCGAGGCTCAGGCGGCGTGACTGCACGTCCTCGATCCCCGCCGCGCGCCAGAGCGACCGCAGGTCGTACCGGCCGTGAAACTCGCGGATGCTCCGCCCGAGGAACGATCCGACCTCGCGCCAGCCCGGGGAGATCAGCGAGCCGGCGGCCGGAAGGCCGACGCGGACCCAGAGCTCCCATGCCGGCCGTGCGAGCCCCCGGGGCAGACCGAACTCGAGCATCGCGATCGTTCCTCCGGGCCGAACGACGCGTGCCAGCTCCGCCGTCGTCGCCTGCGGATCGTCGACGTAGCGGAGGAGGTAGGTGAACGTGAGGCCGTCGAACGAGGCGTCGTCGAACGGGAGCCTCTCCGCCTCGCCCTGCACGAGCTCGATTCGGTCGCCCAGCCCAGCTGCCGCAACCCGCCGGTGGCCCTCGGCGAGCATCTCCTCGCTCTGGTCGAGCCCGACGACGTCGCAGCCGGTGCGGTGCGACAGCTCGATCGCGACCGCGGCCGTCCCCGTCGCCACGTCGAGGACGGTGTCCTCCGGGCCGACGTCAAGCCGGGAGACGAGGAACCGGCGCCACCGGGGGTCCTGGCCGAAGGAGAGAAGGCTCGCGTAGCGGTCGTAGGTGGGTCCGAGCGGCGCGAAGAGGTCGAGGGCCTGCGCCTTCACGGGTCTATCTTCCCCTCCGTGGCGCTGCAGGACGATCTCGACCGCGTCGCAGAGGCGGCCGCGCCCTTCGCTGCCGACGGCGAGGAGCTCGCCGGCGTCCTCGCGGCCGAGCCGGCCACGGGCGGCCGGATCTACCTCTGTGCCTTTCGTACGGACGAGCACGTGGGCTGGCTGGCGCTCGACGAGGACGGCATGTCGGTGACGGAGCGGGAGCGTGTGCGCGAGGCGGCGTCGCTCGTCGCACTCGGCGAGCTCGCCGACGAGAGCGCGGGCGGCGGCGAGCTGGACGAGCTCCGGTCCCGGCTCGTGGCGCTGCGCCTGACCGAGAACCCTCCGGGCATCGAGGAGGCGGAGGAAGCCGTCGCCGACCTGCAGGAGGTCCTCGGGGCGCCTCCCAGGCTGGCGTCGCCCGCCTTCCTGGATCAGGTCGGCGCGGCCACGAAACGGCTCGAAGACTCGCTCGGCGGCCCGGGCTCGTCGCCCTTCGCGGAGGCCATGCGGGCGTCGGCCGGCGCCGTGCAGGCCTTCACCGAGGACGTCGAGGCGAACTACAAAGCGCCGCTCACCTGAACGTCGCTACCGTAGGGGCATGGAGGGCGGAGGATTCGGATTCCCCATGGGCGGCGACCCCGACGACCTCATGCGGGGGCTGCGCGAGTTCGCGGAGCGGCAGGCGGAATCGGTCGCCGAGGCCCAGCGCGAGCAGTTCGCGACCTTGACGCTGAACACGGCGGTGGCACTGACGGCCGCCGCGCTCGGCCAGCTGCATGCCGAGGGCGGGCCGGACGAGCAGGCGATCGCGCTCCGCGACGCCATGCGCGTCCTCTTCCCCGAGGCGGTGGCGCTCGTGAGCGCCGCGCGCCAGGGGTTCATGCGCGAGTCCTAGCGCAGCCGGCGCCGGCCGCCGTCCGGACGTGTCACAGCAGGACCTCCTGCCTCGTCTCGGGTTCGACAGCAACCCGTGAGGTGAAAAGGAGTCCTGATGCGTGTCTTCGTTGCAGGCGCAACCGGAGCAATCGGCCGGCGGCTGCTACCGCAGCTTGCCGCCCGCGGCCACGAGGTGGTCGCGACGACGACGACCGAGGCGAAGGTCGAGCAGCTTGGATCACTGGGCGCGGAGCCGGTCGTCCTCGACGGGCTCGATCCGGTCGGGGTCGGTCAGGCGGTCGCCCGCGCCGAGCCGGAGGTGATCGTCCACCAGATGAGCGCCCTCTCCGGTGAGCCCGATCTCCGACACTTCGACGAGTACTTCGCGCGGACCAATCGACTTCGCACCGACGGCACGCGGAACCTGCTCGCGGCCGCGCAGGCCTCGGGCGTGAAGCGGTTCGTCGTCCAGAGCTACACGGGGTGGCCGAACATCCGGTCGGGCGGTGAGGTCAAGACCGAAGACGACCCCCTCGACCCGGAGCCGCCGGCTGCCCAGGCGGAGAGCCTGGCCGCGATCCGCTCCCTCGAGCAGGCAGTGGTCGACGCACCGCTCGAGGGAATCGTCCTGCGGTACGGGAGCCTCTACGGACCGGGTGCGTCCGAGCCGCTCGTGGAGCTCGTTCGCCGGCGGCGACTGCCGATCGTCGGCAGAGGAGAGGGAGTCTGGTCCTGGGTTCACGTCGACGACGCCGCCGCGGCCACGGTCGCGGCCGTGGAGCACGGGCGGCCGGGCATCTACAACATCGTCGACGACGAGCCTGCACCCGTCTCCGAGTGGCTCCCCTACCTGGCCGAGCAGGTCGGGGCGAAACCGCCCCGCCGCCTGCCGACCTGGCTGGGACGGCTCGCCGCGGGTGAGGTCGCCGTGTCGATGATGACCCGGATCCGCGGCTCGTCGAACGCGAAGGCGCGACGTGTGCTCGAGTGGTCGCCCGCCTGGCCGAGCTGGCGGGAGGGCTTCCGCGGCGGCTTGACCCTCCCGGCGCGAGCGTGATCGGCGAGGAGACATTCGAGTCGCTGCGGCCGCTGATGTTCTCGATCGCCTACCGGATGCTCGGAAGCGTGAGCGAGGCCGAGGACGTCGTGCAGGAGGCGTTCCTTCGCCACCAGCGAGCCGTCGAGGACGGGATCGAGGTGGAGTCGCCGAAGGCGTTCCTCTCGACGGTGGTGACGCGGCTTGCGCTCGACCAGCTCCGCTCGGCGCGGGCGCGCCGGGAGACCTATGTCGGACCGTGGCTTCCCGAGCCGCTCCTGACCGACGACGGTCGAGACGATCCCGCCGTCCAGGCGGAACGGCCGACTCCCTCTCGATGGCCTTTCTCCTCCTGCTCGAGCGGCTGTCTCCCACGGAGCGCGCCGTCTTCCTCCTCCACGACGTCTTCGGCTACGGCTACGACGAGATCGCGCCCATCGTCGACAGGACGGAGGCGAACTGCCGCCAGCTCGCGGTGCGCGCGCGGCGGCACGTGGAGGCCGAGCGCCCTCGCTTCGAGGTCTCGCGCCGCAAGCGGAACGAGCTTGCGGACCGCTTCTTCGCGGCGGTCACCGAGGGTGACCTCGACGGCCTCGTCGAGCTCCTGGCGGCCGACGTGGTCGTGACCGGCGACGGCGGCGGCAAGGGACCGTCGTGGCTCCGGCCGATCGTCGGCCCCGACCGGGTCGCGCGGCTCCTGATCGGCTCTGCGCGCCAGTTCGCGGCTCACGGGGTCGAGCTTCGGAGGACGGTGGTCAACGGCCAGCCGGGCGCGCTCGTCCTCGACCGCGAGGGACGGGTGATCAGCGTGTTCTCGGTCGAGATCGCCGACGGCCTCGTCCAGACGGTGCGCTCGGTGATCAACCCGGAGAAGCTCGGCCACCTCGGACCGCTGGCAGATGTCCGTGCCCTCATGCGCGAGCGCGGCTGACCGGCTCTCCTACAATCCAGCCGCGCTATGGCGATCTTCGACCGCGCGATCGTCCGGACGCTTCCGGTCGTCCCGAAAGGGATCGTCCGCCGGATCTCCTCCCGCTACATCGCCGGCACGACCGTCGAGGACGCGTGCCGCGCCGTCGAGGGGCTGAATGCCGAGGGGAAGCTCGCGACGATCGACGTGCTCGGCGAGGAGATCACGACCTGGGAGGAGGCGAGGCACATCGGCTACGAGTATGGGAACGTCTTCCGGCAGATCGACGAGCGCGGGCTCGACGCCACCGTCAGCGTCAAGCTGACCGCGATCGGCCTCAAGCTCGACTACGGGCTCTGCCGCGAGATCCTCGAGGGGCTCGTGCGAGAAGCCGGCCGGCGCCGGAACTTCGTGCGGATCGACATGGAGGACTCGAGCTGCACGGACGACACGCTGCGGCTCTACAGGGAGCTCCGGGAGGCGGGGCTCGACAACGTGGGCGTCGTCCTCCAGGCCTACCTCCGGCGCACCCTGGACGACGTCGCTGCACTCGCGGATCTGACGCCGAACGTCAGGCTCTGCAAGGGCATCTACGTCGAGCCCGAGGAGATCGCGTACCACGACTTCGACGAGGTGCGGGAGAACTTCGTCGCAGCCCTCGAGGCACTGCTCGACGGAGGCTCGTACGTCGGCATTGCGACGCACGACGAGTGGCTGATCGGGGAGGGGGAGCGGCTTGCGAACGAGCTTGGGCGTGCCCCGGAGGAGTACGAGTTCCAGATGCTGCTCGGCGTGAGGCTCGAGCGGGCGACCCAGCTCGCCGACGAGGGCCACCGGGTCCGGATCTACGTTCCGTACGGCGAGCACTGGTACGCCTACTCCCTCCGCCGCCTCCAGGAGAACCCGAAGCTGGCGGGCTACATCGCCTCCGACACGCTCAGCCGTCTGCTTCCCGGCCGTAACGGCCGCTAGCCCTTCCGAGACTCACCCGGGACGACCTCAGTCACGGGAGGGACCGATGAAGAAGCTGCTCGTCCTGCTCGCCGTCGCCGCGCTCCTGCCGGCGACCGCCGCGACCGGAGCCCAGGCGGAGCGCGACACGGCTGGAGCACCGAGCCTTGCGCTCAAGATCCGAAACACCCGCTACGGGAAGATCCTGTTCGACGGGCGGGACCGCGTCCTCTACGGGTTCACCCGCGACAAGCGGGGCGGCCGCAGCACGTGCTACGGCGCCTGTGCAGCCGCCTGGCCCGTCTACTTCTCGAGAGGCACGGTCAGGGTGATGAGCGGCGTGAAGCAGTCGCTGGTCGGCAAGGTCCGCCGCCGTGACGGCCGGTTCCAGGTCACCTATAACGGCCGACCGCTCTACTTCTACGCGCACGAGGGGCCGCGTGAGGTCCGGTGCCAGAACGTCAGCGAGTTCGGCGGCCTCTGGCTCGTGATGAAGCCGAACGGACAGCTGGTTCGTTAGAGAGGAGGGTTAGGGAGGAGGGGGAGCGCCGGGCGGCGGGGCGCCGCCGACCTCCTCTTCCTCGCGCACGACGCGGCGGCTGCCGCGCGCCGACGGATCGGGGCTCCGCGTGGCGTCACCCACGTAGGTGCGTCTCGCCGCGAACCCTCCGGGGCCCCACCACGAGCGCCACAGCATGAGGCTGAGGATGAACCCGACGAAGCCGACGATCATGAGGATCACGCCGACTGCATCGATGTTGAAATCGGTGCTCTCGGCGTTGACGCCCCACACCAGAATGGCGCCGGCGGCGATCAGGATCAGGCTGACGACGAGTCCCACGACACTCGCTTTACCCGCTCGGCGGCGGAACCAATCGCCTTCGTTCGGGCGAAGCGTTGTAGCTTTTCCGCCCTGTGGAGCCGTATCTCGACCCGAACGACCGCTTTCGCCAGCGCCGTGCGCAGGCGAGACAGAGGCGGAGGCTCCGCCGGACCGCCGGGGCGAGCGCGCTGCTCCTCGCCGCAGCCGCGGTCGCAGTCGGCGCCGGCGCGCTGCCGAGCGGGGACGACGGGAAGGCTGATCCGACGGCGCGCGTGGCCGCCAAGACGGCCGCGCCGAGGCGAACGGGACCGCCGGTTCCGAAGGAGATCCGCGGCGTCCACGTGACGATGGCGCTCGCCTCGATCGACGGGAGGCTTGCCGGGTACACCCGCATCCCCGGGATCAACACGATCGAGCTCGACGTCAAGGACGAGAACGGTGAGGTCGCGTTCCACACCCTCGCTCCGACCCTCGCGAAGCGCGTGGGCTCGGCGATGCGCTACTACGACCCGGTCAAGGCCGCGAAGCAGGTGCACGACGAGGGCCTCTACCTGATCGGCCGCGTCGTCTGCTTCGAGGACCCGATCCTCGCGAAGGCCCGTCCCGACCTGGCAATCCGCACCCCCGACGGCGGGATCTGGCGGAACCACGCCGGCCTCGAGTGGGCGAACCCGTACGACAAGCGCGTCTGGGAGTACAACCTCCGGATCGCACAGGCGGCGGCGAGGGCGGGCTTCGACGAGATCCAGTTCGACTACGTCCGCTTCCCGACCGACGGGGACACGGAGGCCGCGGTCTTCCCGGGCCGGCGGAGCGAGCCGATGGGCCTGACGATCGCGAAGTGGGCCCACTACGCGACGAGACGACTGAAGCCGATGGGCGTCCGCGTCTCCCTGGACGTCTTCGGCCTCTCTGCGACGCGCGATCTCGGCATCGGCCAGTCGCCGCGGCGACTCGCGAAGATCGTGGATGCGATCTACCCGATGGTCTACCCGTCGCACTTCGCCTCCGGCGAGTACGGGCTCCAGAGCCCTGTCTCCGTTCCGAGGACGACCGTCGGGCGGGCGCTCCGCGACTTCCGCCGCAAGATGAGGCGTGGCAGGGCCGACCTCGTCCCGTGGCTCGAGGACTTCAGCTTCACGGGGACGACTACGCTGGAGCACGTTCAAGAGCAGATCCGCGCCGCCAGGCGCTGGAAGGCCCGCGGCTTCCTCCTCTGGAACCCGTCGGGCGTCTACACGGAAGGAGCGCTGACGGTCCGGTGAGTGACGAAGCGAAGCTGAGCGAGCTGCGTGAGCGGCTCGGGGTGATCCTCGACCTGAACCGAGCGAGCGCGCTCCTCGGCTGGGACCAGCAGACGATGATGCCGCCGAAGGGCGTCGAGGGCAGGTCCTTCCAGCTGTCGACGCTCGACCGCCTGTCGCACGAGCTCTTCGTATCGGATGAGATGGGCCGGCTCATCGACGAGCTCGACGAGTTGCAGCTCGATCCCGGGTCCGTGGACGCGGCGCTCCTCCGCGTGACCCGTCGGGACTACGAGAAGGCTCGCCGCGTCCCGTCGGAGCTTCGCTCGGAGATCACGAAGGCAGAGGTCGTGGGGATCCCGGCCTGGGCCGAGGCGCGCCAGAACTCCGACTTCGACGCCTTCCTTCCGTACCTCGAGCGGAACGCCGAGCTGAAGCGGCGGTACGTCGAGTGCTTCCAGGACACCGGGAAGTCCGACTACGACATTCTCCTCGACGACTACCAGGAGGACGCCCGCAGCGAGGAGATCACGGCGATCTTCGAGCGCGTCAAGGAGGTCGTCGTCCCGCTGATTCAGGAGGTGGCCGCGACCGAGCCGCTGGACGTGAGCTTCGCCCACGGTCACTTCCCCGTGGAGAAGCAGGAGATCTTCGCGCGGGAGATCCTCGAGCGCCTCGGCTACTCGTCGGAGGCCTGGCGGCTCGACCCGACCATCCATCCCTTCGCGACCTCGATCTCGGTCGACGACATCCGGCTGACCACGCGGTACTCGGAGGCCGACGCGGAGTCGGTCTTCCACACGACCCACGAGTTCGGCCACGGGATCTACGAGAACGGGATCGACCCGGAGCTGGAGCGGACGCCGCTCGTCGAGCTGAACTCGATGGTGCTGCACGAGTCTCAGAGCCGGCTCTGGGAGAACCTCGTCTGCCGGTCACGGCCGTTCTGGCGGCACTTCTTCCCGCGGCTCCAGGAGCTCTTCCCCGACCAGCTCGGGGGCACGACGGAGGACCAGTGGTGGCGCTACGTGAACCGGGTCCAGCCGGACTTGATCCGCGTCGAGGCGGACGAGGTCACGTACGGCCTGCACATCATTCTCCGCTACGAGCTGGAGCAGGAGATCGTCGCCGGGCGCCTCGACCTCCGCGAGCTGCCGGCGGCGTGGAACGCGAAGATGAAGGAGTACCTCGGGCTCGACGTGCCGGACGACGCGCGCGGCGTCCTCCAGGACGTCCACTGGTCGGGTGGCTCGTTCGGCTACTTCCCGACGTACCTCCTCGGGACGATCGCGTCAGTGCAGATCTGGGAGAAGGTGCGCTCGGAGCT
>DASTCG010000086.1:0-17127 GCA_035711385.1 Gaiellaceae bacterium | reverse complement strand
GGCGAGTGCTGCGAACAGGCGTAGGTGCATCGTTCTCCTCCTCGGGGGACTCTCGAAGAGTCGGCCGCGGAGCCGCTGAGCGAATCGGTGGAACCGCCCAGTTTCAATGCGGCTTTTCCGCACCCCGTTCACGAAGCACGGCGCTAACGGCGGTTGCCGCCAAGAGCGATCAGATCGGCGTGCCGGTCATCGCGCGGAAGTCAGCAGCGAGCGCGACCGCGTGCGCCTCGATCTGCCAAGTCCAGCGAACCCGAAGGCCCGCAGGACTTGACGAGATGACCTTCTCACATCGGCGCGCCCCGTTCGCGCGCCACGCGTTGCGACCGTTGTCATTCAACGTTCTCGATCGGCAGCCCGGCGCGCCGCCAGGCGACGAAGCCGCCGGCAACCTCGGCAGCGCCGTTGCGCAGCGTCGCTTTCGACCGCACCGCGTGCTGGCAGAGATAGATCGCACCCTCCCCCTCGGGCTTGAGGACGTGGCGCGTCATCGACACGGGAATCGCACCCGGCGGGGCGCCGTAGCGGCGGCGCTCAATCTCCGTCCGGAGGTCAAGCAGGCGCGCGCCTCCGCCTTGGAGGAGCGCCCAGACCTTCTGCGGCTCGATCGAGCGTGCCGTCTCATGATGTCCGGGATCTTCTTTGTGATCACGAACCGTGTCACTCACGCTCCCCACCTCCCTTTCCTGATCGCATTGGCAACACGGTCATCAAGCTGCGCGGGTCGTCAGACGGGTAATCCTGGCCCGCCGAGGTCGTGGGTGCCGTGCGACGCGCTCAGCGACGACGAGGTTCTGCCCGCGGGCCGCAGACGAGGACCACCCGCACGTTTGCGGCAATCAGCCCGGCGGGTCGGGCGTCGACGGCGACATGGACGGCGGTGCGCCCAGCGCCTGCCATCTCGTCGGCGCGGACGGCGAGGCCGTTCAGCATGACATGCTCGCGCTCGAGCAGGCCGTAAGTGGGCGGGTTCGCGAGTCAAGGCGAAGCATTGCAGGCGCTGAAGATCGCGCTCGAGCGGCTCCGCCGTCGCAACGGGCGGGTCGCGCAGCACACGTTGAGCGAGCTCGTCGAGGAGAATCTCGCCCAGCATGAGACTAGGAAGACTGTGGTACTTGGCCGACCCACCGGCCCGGCGCAGGCGCCGGCCCCGCGACTAGCATCGGGGCCGTGGAGGCCCTTCGGATCCATCACCTCGGCGTCGCCGTCGAGAACCTCGACGAGGCCGTCGGGACCTACGAGCGGCTGTTCGGCGGCCGTGTCGAGCACCGCGGCCGGCTCGAAGACCAGGGTGTCGAGGCCGTCTCCGTGCGCGTCGGCCAGAGCATCGTCGAGCTGATGGGCTCGCTCGGCGAGGACACGCCCGTCGGCAGATTCCTTGCAAAGCGCGGCCCCGGGATGCACCACGTCGCGTACGAGGTCGAGGACCTCCCGGCCGCCCTCCGGAGCCTCTCCGACCGCGGGGTCGAGCTCATCGACGAGCAGCCACGCTCCGGCCTCTTCGGCCTCCAGGTCGCATTCGTCCACCCCGACGCCGTCCACGGCGTCCTCTCGGAGTTGGTGACCGCATGAGCAGCATCGAAGACAACGTTCGCATCGAGATCGGCTTCGACGGCACCCAGATCATGAGCGCGCTCGTGACGCCTGAGACGGCGGACGAGCTCGAGGCGGCCCTCAAGAACGGCGGCAACGGCTCCGTCGTCCTCGACGCGGAGGACGGGCGCTACACGGTGCCGCTCGCGCGGATCGTCTACCTCAAGCGCTTCGCGCGCGAGGGCCGGCTGGGCTTCGGGAACGTTTAGGCGGAAAGCCCTCCCGGGCATGCCTTTCTAGTGGGTGACCACCAGCTCGTCCCCTGTCGTCCGGCGACGCGCGCGACCAGCGAGAACGGTGGGATGCGGAGCCTCGTGGAGCGCGCCCAGCGCGGCGACCGCGCGGCGCTCGAAGAGCTGTACCTGATCCACTTCGACCGGATCTACAGCTACCTCCACATGAGCGTCGGCAGCAGGCACGACGCCGAGGACCTGACGACGCAGACGTTCGTGAAGATGCTCGAGGCAATCGGGCGGTTCCGCTGGCAGTCAGTGCCGTTCTCGGCGTGGCTCTTCCGGATCGCCCACAACCTCGCGATCGACCACTTCCGCGCACGGCGCCGCTGGCTGTCGGAGGAGGACCTGCCGGAGCCGCCGGCGAGCGAGGAGACCTCGGCCGAGGAGCAGGCGCTTGCCGCGATCGGGGACGCCAGCCTGCTCGAGCTGATCCTGCGGCTCTCGCCCGAGCAGCAGCAGGTGCTGACGCTGAAGTTCGTCTTCCGCTTCTCGAACGGCGAGACGGCCGAGATTCTCGGGAAGACTGAGGGCGCGGTGAAGTCGCTCCAGCACCGCGCGCTCGGCTCGCTCCACAAGCACGTTTCTCGCTAGAACCCCCCCGTGGCTCTCGACGTCGGGATCGTCGGCCCTCCGGGCGCCGGCAAGACGACCCTGTTCACGGCCCTGACGGGCGTTCGGCCGGAGGGGTACGGGACGCCGCACGTCGGGATCGCGCCGATCGCGGACGATCGCCTGCCACAGATCGCGCGGGTCGTGGGGTCGGCGAAGCAGACCCCGGCGACGATCCGGCTGATCGACGTGCCTGGAACGGCGGCCGCGCAGCTCGGCGGGGTCCGGCGCGCCGACGCGCTGCTGGCCGTCGTCCGCGACGAGGCCGACCTCCCGTCACTGGAGCTCGAGCTGCTCGTCGCCGATCGCGAACACGTCGAGCGGCGGCTGGAGCGGGTCCGGAAGGATGCGAAGTCCGGCGACCCGAAGCTCCGCGACGAGGTCGGCCTGCTCGAGGGCCTCCTCGCGCACATCGACGGCGAGCGCCCGGTGCGCGACTGGTCGTCCGAGCTGCCGGTCGAGCTCGAACCGTTGACGGCGAAACCGCTGATCCCGATCGTGAACGGCCCCGGCGGAACCGACCTCGCCCTCGAGGCGGAGCTGCGCGACCTTCCACCGGAGGAGGCGGCGCAGTTCCGGGACGGCGGCTCCTCGGCGCTCGAGGACGTCGTCCGCCGCCTCGCGTCGGCGCTCGACCTCGTGACCTTCTTCACCGCGGGCGAGACGGAGGCCCGCGGCTGGACGCTGCGGAACGGCGAGACCGCGCTCGACGCCGCGGCGTCCGTCCACACGGACATGGCGCGCGGCTTCATCCGCTGCGAGGTGATCCGGTGGAGCGACCTCGTCGAGTGCGGCTCGCACGCGGAGGCGGCTCGCCATGGCCTGCAGCGGCTCGAGGGAAAGGGGTACGTTGTCGCAGACGGCGACGTCCTGAACATCCGATTCAACGTCTAACCGCTTAACGAACCGTCAATGGACGCTGAACCTATATTGAGTCGCGGATGAGCAGCTTCGAGCCCGAGCGGCAACGGGACGACGTGCGTCTCCAGGACGCCGTCGGCATTGCGAACAGGCTGCTCGAGAACATCGACACGGTTGTGCGCGGCAAGCAGGAGGAGATCAAGCTGGTCCTGACGGCCCTCGCCTGCCGCGGCCACGTGCTCCTCGAGGACGTCCCGGGAACCGCGAAGACGGTGCTCGCCCGCGCGCTCGCACAGAGCATCGAAGGAGCGACGCCGTCGAGGATCCAGTGCACGCCCGACCTCCAGCCGACCGACGTCACCGGCCTCTCGGTCTACAACCAGCGGGAGCGCGACTTCGAGTTTCGAGCGGGGCCGATCTTCGCCAACGTGGTGCTCGTGGACGAGATCAACCGGGCGATGCCGAAGACGCAGTCCTCGCTCCTCGAGGCGATGGCCGAGACGCAGGTGACTGTGGACGGCGTGACACGCGAGCTGCCGCAGCCGTTCCTCGTGCTCGCAACCCAGAACCCGATCGAGCTCGAAGGCACCTTCCCGCTGCCGGAGGCCCAGCTCGATCGCTTCTTCCTCAAGACGGCGCTCGGGTATCCCGAGACGGCGGACGAGATGCAGATCGTCCGCGACCAGCGGCACGGCCACCCGCTCGGCGACCTCCGCCCGGTCGTCTCGCTGGAGGAGATCGAGGAGCTGCACCACGCGACCGAGGACGTCTACGTCGACGAGCTCCTGCAGCGCTGGATCATCGACCTCGTACGCGCCACGCGGGGGCTGGACACCGTCGCCATCGGCGCGTCGGTGCGCGGGAGCCTCGCGCTCGAGCGTGCAGCGCGCGCCTGGGCGCTCCTGCACGACCGGGACTACGTGATCCCGGAGGACATCGAGGAGCTGTTCCTGCCGGTGATCGGCCACCGGATCCTCTTTACGCCCACCTTCCTGGTCGAGATCCGGAAACACGGGCGAAAGCAGGCGGCGGGCCGGTTCGTCGAGCAGTGCTTCGAGGTGGCGCCGCGGCCCGAGGCCGCGCTCAGCGGCGAGGTCGTCGAGATCTCGCACTGAGCACGGCGGATGAGCGGGGCGACAGAACTCACCTTTCCGCTCGTCCCGCGGAGGCGGCTGGTCGGGCTTGCGTTCGGCGCGGTCCACAGTGCCCGGCGCGGCACGGGCTCCGACGTCGCGAGCTCGCGGCCGTACCAGCCGGGGGACGACGTCGACGCCATCGACTGGGCGGCGTCAGCCCGCCTGTCCGCGGCCCGCGGCACGGACGAGTTCATCGTGCGGGAGCGGTATGCCGAAGAGGCACCGCGGGTCGTCATCGTCGCCGACCGGCGGCCGGCGATGAGTCTCTATCCGCCCGGCCTCCCCTGGCTCTCGAAGCCCGATGCGATGGTTGCGGCGGGGAACCTGATCGCCGACAGCGCTGCGAAGGCGCGGGGGCTGATCGGCTACCTGGACTACGCGAGCGCGGCCGAGGCGAACGGCGACGCGGGCCTCGAAGTGCCGTTCTGGCGTCCGCCGCACGCGCAGGCCGACTTCTGGCGCGTGAAGGAGTCGCACCTCCACTACCCGCTCTACGGCGCACCCGAGGACACGCTGGAGCTCGCCTTCGCCCACCTGGCCCCGATGCGCCGGTCGCTGCCGGCGGGCACGTTCGTCTTCATCCTCTCGGACTTCCTCTCGCCGCCGAGCGAGGAGGCGTGGGCGTGGATCGCCGAGCTTCCGTGGGAGCTCGTGCCCGTCGTCATCCAGGACCCCGTCTGGGAGCAGAGCTTCCCCGACGTCTCCTCGGTCGTGATGCCGCTCGTAGACCCGCCCACCGGGAAGCTCAAGCTCGTCCGGCTCAGCCGGCGGGAGGCGCGCGAGCGCCGGGAGGCGAACGAAGCAAGGCTGGAGGAGACGCTGACGTTTCTCGAGGGCCTCGGCCTCGACCCGGTGCTCGTCTCCACGAGCGACCCGGAGGAGATCTACACGCGGTTCCTCGAGTGGGTCGCGCTGCGGCAGGAGGGGGTTCGGGACCGGTGGTGAGCGCCCGCAGGCTGTTCGCGGCCGGTGCGGCCGCCGTGGTCGTGGTCGTCGTCGTGGCCGGCCTCGTGGCGTGGAGAGCATGGGACGGCGGCGGCGGGCCGGGGCTCGGCCAGGAGCCGATCGTCGGTACGGCGCTGATCGAGCCCGAGCAGCATCTGTTTGCGGATGCGGTGCGGGCCCGCGTCGAGATCATCGTGGACGACGAACGCGTCGATCCCGACTCGGTGGACGTGGGCGTCAACTTCGCTCCGTACCGTCAGCTTCGTCCGGTCGAGCGAACCAGAAGCGACAGCGGCTCGACGACGCGGCTCCGCTACGACTACGTCCTCGCCTGCCTCACCGCGCGCTGCCTGCCGAGCGGGGACGGGAGGGTCGAGCTCGGAGGTGTGGCGGTCAACTTCACTCGCCGCGGCTCCTCGACTCCCGATGCCGCAACGATCGACTGGGTACCGCTCAAGGCCGCGGGCAGGATCGATCCCGACGCGCTCGAGCAAGCGGCACTCCGCTCCGACCTCCGCGCGCTTCCGCCGCCGACCTACCGCGTCTCGCCGAGGGCCGTCGAGCTCGTCGGTCTCGCGCTCGCCGTGCTGTTCGCGATCGCCGCCGCCGTCCTCGCCCTCCGGCTCCTTCCCCTGGACCGGCTCGCGACGCGGCTCGGCGCGCGGTTCGTCGACCGGCGAACCTCGCTCGAGCAGGCTCTTGCGCTCGTTCGCGAGTCGTCGGCGTCGGGATCGGCCGAGGACGGCCGCCGAGCGCTCGAGCGGCTGGCCGTCGAGCTCCGGCGCTCGGGGGATCCCACGCTCGCGCGCGACGCGAGCCGGCTCGCGTGGTCGCAAGGCTCGCCGCAGGCGGTCGGCGTCGGCACGCTGTCCGATCAGGTCGAGCAGGCGATCTCGGAGAACGGGCACTGATGCGCCGCCAGGGAATCCCGCTCTTCGACGTACGCAACCTCGTCGAGCCCATGCGCAGGACCGCCGTCGTCAGGCTGACGCTCGCGGCCGCGCTCGTCGCCACCCTCCTCGCTGCGGCCTGGCTCTCCCGCGACACCGGGGCCTCGGCGGTCCGGGTCGCCGAGGGGGGCAAGAGCGGCGTGGTCGTCCTCGACATGTCCGCAAGCATCGGCAGCGCGCGGAAGCGGCTCACGGAGCCGTTCGAGTACCTCGCGGCCACGAACCAGGACTTCGGGCTCGTCCTGTTCTCCAGCGTCGCCTACGAGGCAATGCCGCCCGGAACCCCGGGCACCGAGCTCCGGGGGTTCCTCCGCGCCATTGCGCCCTTCAACGTGTGCATCGCGCGCGAGTTCACACCCTGCCCGCCCGGACAGCGCCGGGTTGACCCGGACTCGCCGGAGTTCGAGCGGATCCGACGGCAATCCACGACGCCGTGGTCGGAGGAGTTCCGCGGTGGGACCAAGATCTCGACCGGCCTCGAGCTCGCCCGCCGCATGCTCGCCCGGAACGGGCAGGAGAAGAGAGGCACGTTGCTGATCAGCGACCTCGACGACTCGCTCCTCGACATCCCGTCGCTGACGAGGGAGCTGATCACCTACAAGCGCGAAGGGATCCCGCTGCACCTCGTGGCGATGGCTCCGTTCGACGATGATCGGTTCTTCTTCGAGCGCATGGTCGGCAAGGACGCGTTCGTCGACCGCGCGAACTTGGCCCCGCCACGGCTCGCCGACGAGCGGCGACGTGCGGAGCACGCGGGCGTGCCGGCCGGGCTTGCGGGCCTCGCGCTCGTGCTCCTGATGCTGCTCGCCGCGAACGAGCACTTTTGCGGGCGCCTCGCGTGGCGTCCCGAACGGACGACGGCGGGGGACGCGTGAGGCGCTGGCGCTCGGTGCTCGTGAAGGGCCTGCCGATCGTCGCTCTGCTCGTGCTCGCGACGCTTGCAGCGCTCGCCGCGCGCGATGCCGCGGCCGTGCAGCGGGGCTTCGACGGCAGCGACCTCGCGTTCAAGGCCCAGCCCGCGGCCGAGGGGCTATGGAAGATCGACACGACCCTTCCGTATGCGAAGGACGCGTTCGGCGTCCGCGACGATCTGCTCTACCGGCATGCGCTGCGCGCGTTCGCGGTCGATGCGCGCCGCGCGGACAATCCGTACGACTTCTCGCGCCCGGCGTTCCGGGCGGAGGCGCAGGCAACGCTCGGCGAGGCCGAGCGCGAACGGAACCTCCCGGCTGCGCTCCGCTCGAAGGCCGCGGTCCTGCAGGGGGTGCTGACCTTCGACGAGGCGACGGCGGATCCGATCAACGGCCCCGGGCTGATCGGGCGGGTGCAGCGGGATTTCGAGCGTGCCGTGCGCATCGACCCCGCGAACGAGGAGGCGAAGTACGACCTCGAGTACCTGCTCCGCCTGATGGATCCGAGCGCTGCCAGGATTCGGATCCGCGAGAACATCCCGTACTTCCGCCCGGGCCGAAGCGCTCCGGGAGGCGGGCCGTCGCGGCAGGGCCGCGGCTACTAGCGGTGGACGTGTCGTTCCTCACGCCGATCGCCGGCCTGGTCACACTCGTCGCGATCGTCCCGCTCGTCGCCTTCGTCCGCAGCGAGCAGCGGGCGGCCCGCGTGCGGGAGACGCTCCGGCTCGCGCCGCCCGGCGGCTCCCAGCGGAACACCGTGGCGGCGATCGTCGTGCTCGCCACGCTCGTGGGGATCGGGGCAGCCCAGCCGGTGCTCGAGCAGACGCAGGAGCATCCCGCCCGCTCCGACGCGCAGGCGTTCTTCGTAATTGACACGTCCCGCTCGATGCTCGCCTCGGATGAGCCCGGCGGGACCACCCGCTTCCAGCGGGCACAGCAGGCGGCTCTCCAGGTCCGGGACGCACTCACGGGCGTGCCGGTCGGCCTCGCGTCGATCACGGACCAGACGCTTCCGCTGCTGTTCCCGAGCGCGGCCCGGGACTCCTTCGTCTCGACGCTCGAGCAGTCGCTCGGCGTCGACCGGCCTGCGTCCACGGAAGCGGGAGACGTGCGTGCCACCCGGTTCGGCGCGCTGGCGGCGATCCCTGAGCGCAACTTCTTCCGCGGGTCGCAGCGGCGGCTCGTCGTCCTCTTCAGCGACGCGGAGACGACCAGATTCGACGCGCAGGCGATCGCCCGTGCGTTCTCCCAGGCGAACGTCCAGCTCGTCGTCGTACGCATCTGGCGGGACGGCGAGCGCGTCTTCGGTGCCGGAGGCGCGCCCGAGCCGTATCTGGCCGACCCTACGAGCGCCGACTCGGCGGATCGCCTGGCCGCGGCCGCCGGCGGCCGCGCGTTCGGCGAGGACGAGCTCGGCGGTGCGATCGCGGCCGCCCGGCAGGCGGTCGGCCGGGGGCGGACGACGACCCAGGTCGTGCGAACCGATATCGATCCGCTGGCGCCGTACGTCTTCCTTGCAGCGCTCCTGCCGCTCGGCTTCCTGCTCTACCGCCGGAATCTCGCGTAGCACTCCCTAGCTGGAGATCAGCACCACCCCGGCGAGGGCCGACGCTACGCCCGCGAGCTGCAGCCGCTGGATCCGCTCCGAGAGCACGATCGCCGCCAGCGCGACCGTCGTCACCGGGTAGAGGGTTGCAAGAACCGAGACGATGCTGACCGCGCCCCGGCTCGACGCGGCCGCGAACAGGACATTGCCGGCCGTGTCGAGCACGCCGATCAGCGCGATCGCCGCCAGGCTCCCTCGTGCCGCCTGCAGCGGAGGTCGCAGCACGAGCCAGGCGACGAGCGCGTACAGCGTGAACGACGCGCGGAACACGAGCGCGGCCCAGAGGAAGTCCTCGCCCGCCGCCGCGTGCATGGGGACGTAGTAGCCGCCGAAGCCGATGACCGCGGCGATCGCCCATGGCACGCCGGCGGCGACGCGAACCTCGCCGGCCTCGTGCCGCTCGAAAGAGGCGAGCGCGACGCCGCCGAGCGCGAGGGCGAAGCCGGCCACCTGGACACCGGAGACCTCGTCGCCCGTGGCGATCCCGAAGACGACCGGAACGACCGCTGCGAGCGCGGCGATCGGCGCGACGACGCTGATCGAGCCGACCGCCATGCCGTGGTAGAAGGACGCGAGGCCGAGGATCCCGGCGAGGCCGGCGAGCGCGCCCCAGAGGACGGAGGGTCCCGGCGGCGCGTTCCCGGCGGCGGCGACGGCCAGCGCGACCGCGGTCAGTCCAACGACCTGCGCCACGAGGAGCACGACGAGCAGCGGCACCGTCCTGCTCTTGAGGCCGCCGAGGAAGTCCGCGACGCCCCAGGCGACGCTCGCCCCGAGCGCGCAGGCTGCTGCGACCACGGGCTAGTCGGAGACGGGTCTCGTCGCCGCGACTGCGTCCAGCTGGTTCGCTTGGTAGAGGACGGCGGCCTCGGCGGTTCGGGCCGATCGGCCGTCGTGGTGCACGGCGACCGCGTGCAGGAGCTCGGCGAGGACGTCGCGGTCGAGCCCGCCCGCGTGCGACTCGATCAGCCTGATGCCGAGCTGGACGTGGCCGAGCAGCCGCCCCTCCTCGGTCGGCCGGAAGACCGGCCCGCGGCCGAGCTCCAGTGTCCGGCCGCCGTCGTGCAGGATCGCCGCAGCCACGAGGAGGTCGCCGCGGAGCCTCGGGTGCACCTGCGCTGTTTCCCGGCAGAGCGTGGCGACGGCCACGGTGTGCTCCAGCAGCCCGCCGGCGTAGTCGTGATGAACGCCGGGGCTCGCCGGCAGCTCGCGCAGCCCCGTTCGGAACCGCCCGTCCGCCAGGACTCGCCCCACGAGGGTGCGTAGGCCGACGTGCGAGATCTCCGCGCCGAGGAACTCGAGGAAGCCGTCGAGCTCGTCCCGGTCCCGGCGCAACGCCGGCGTCAGGTCGGCGGCGTCCGCTCCCTCGGCCGGCTCGAGCGAGCGCACGTCGAGCTGGAGCCGGTCGCGGTAGCGGTCGACGCGCCCGAGGACGCGCACGGCATCGCCCTCCCCGAAGCGGGCATCGAGCATCTCGACGTCGTTCCAGACCCGCGCCTCGATCTTGCCGCTCGGGTCGACGAGCTCGAGCGCGAGGTAGTCGGAGCCGGCCCTTGTCCGGCGCCGCTCCTTCCTCGCGACCGCGTAGGTGCCCTCGACCACGCGGTTCTCGGCGAGGTCGGCGATCGCGCTCACGGCCCGAGTCTATGGAGGGAAGAGGATGTAACGTCCGCGGCGAGATGGCCGTCGTCAAGCCGATCCGCGCCGTGCGCTACGACGAGGCGGCCGCCGGCCCGCTCGCGGCGCTCGTGGCCCCGCCGTACGACGTGATCGACGACGCGAAGCGGGAGGAGCTGCTGACCAGGAGCCCGCTCAACGTCGTCCACCTGACCCTTCCAGACACTGAAAACGACGCAGCGCGCCTCTGGCGCGAGTGGCGCTCCGACGGCGTCCTCGTGCGTGATGAGACTCCCGTCTTCTGGGCCCTCGAGCAGCACTACGTCGGCCCGGACGGTGTCGAGCGGACGCGGCGCGGCCTCGTCGCCGCGCTGCGGGTCGAGCCGTACGAAAACCGGATCGTGCTTCCCCACGAGCGCACTCACGCCGGGCCGAAGGAGGGGCGGCTGCGGCTGCTGCGGGCGGTGGAGGCGCACGTCGAGCCGATCTTCCTGCTCTACGACGGCCAGCCGCCCTATGAGCATCCTCGGACGCAGCCGGACCTGGAGGTCGAGGGCGCCAGGCTCTGGCGACTCGAGCCGGACGGGATCGAAGCGGCGTTTGCCGACAAGCAGCTCCTGATCGCCGACGGTCACCATCGCTACGAGACGGCGGTGACGGCGGGGGTCGAGCAGATTCTCGTCGTGCTCGTCTCGACGTCGGATCCCGGATTGATGATCTTCCCAACCCACCGTCTCGCCGCGCGGCTGAACGGGGTGACGCCCTCCCTGCCGCTCGAGGAAGCGCTGTCGCGGCTCGAGCTCGCCGAGACCGATCGCGCTGCCGCGATCCTCTACCGCAAGGGCGGCGCGGCGCTGCTCCAGGGCGACGAGGGGGCGCTCGACGTCCAGCTCGTCGAGCAGCTGACCCCCGGGCCTTGGCGCTATACGCCGTCCATCGAAGAGGCAGTCGCCGCCGTGGAGCGAGGCGACGCGGAGGGCGCCTTCATCGTTCGCCCAACGCGGATCGAGGACGTCTTCCGGTTCGCGCAGGCCGGCGAGACCCTGCCGCAGAAGACGACCTACTTCTATCCGAAGCTCCTCTCCGGGCTCCTCTTCCTCCCGCTGAGCGAGTAGTGGAGCCCTGGCTCGAGGCGTTCCGCGCGGCCGCCGCGGACGTGGGACGCGTGCTGGACGAGCTCCCCACACGCGCCGAGCGGGAGCCGGTGCTGGCCATGGGCGTCGGCGGTGACGACACGACCGCGATCGACGACGCGGCCGAGCGGGCAGTGGTCGCGCGCCTCGAGGAGCTGCACCGGAACGGTGCCGAGTTCACGCTCGTCTCCGAGGAGCTCGGCGAGCGGGCGTTCGGCTCGTCGCCGACGCGCGTGGTCGTCGATCCCATCGACGGCTCCGTGAACGCGAAGCGCGCGTTGCGCCACTTCTGCCTGTCGATGGCCGTCGCCGAAGGGTCGACGATGGGCGACGTCGTCTTCGGCTACGTCCACGACTTCGGCACCGGTGAGGAGTGGACGGCGACTCGAGGCGGTGGCGCGCGGCTGGACGGGCAGGCGCTCGGGGGCGTCGCGCCCAAGGATCCGGTCGAGATCCTCGTCATGGAGGCCACGGTCTCCTCCTCCGTCGCAGACCACGCGCAGGCGCTCGTGGACTACGCGGAGCGCTTCCGGATCATGGGCTCGCTGGCGCTCTCGTTGTGCCAGCTGGCGGCCGGACGGGTGGACGCCGTCTGCTCGCTGCGCGGCGCCCGCTCTGTCGACGTTGCCGCGGCGCAGCTCCTCGTGCGCGAGGTCGGCCTCTCGATCGGCTATGTAGACGCGGGCGCGTGGGAGGCCGGGCAACTCGACCTCGCGCCCCGCGCGCCTGTCGTCGCGGCGGCCACGGACGAGTTGCGGGACCGCCTCGCGGGCATCCTCGCAATGTGACGGTTCCCCCGGCTCTCATGACCCGGCGTCCGCCGTCCGGTTCGGACCGTGCGTGACACTGTGGTACTTGGCTCTGAGCACCGGGCGCGATGAGCGAGGTCCGGGTCGGGTGCTCGGGCTGGAACTACCCGCACTGGCGCGAGCGCGTCTATCAGAAGGGGGTGCCGGCGAGGCGATGGCTCGAGCACTACGCCAGCCTCTTCGACACGGTTGAGGTCAACAGCACCTTCTACCGGCTCCCCCGCGAGTCGGCCGTGCAGGGCTGGGTCGAGCAGAGCCCGACGGGATTCCTCTTTGCGGCGAAGATGAGCCGCTATTTGACGCACATCCGGCGGCTGCAGGGCCTCGAGACGGGGATCCCGCTCTTCTACTCCCGGATCGCCCCGCTCGTCGCCTCGCAGAAGCTCGGCCCGGTCCTCTGGCAGCTGCCGCCGACCTTCAAGCGTGACGACGAGCGGCTGGCCGCCTGTCTGGCCGCACTTCCGGCAGGCCGTCACTGCTTCGAGTTCCGCCATCCCACCTGGTACTCGGACACCGTCTACGAACTGCTGCGCCGGCATCGGGCGGCGCTCGTGATCCCCGACGGCCCGAAGTACGCCTTCCGGGAGCTGGAGCTGACCGCCGACTGGACGTTCATCCGCTTCCACCACGGCCGCCGCGGCCGGGGCGGAAACTACTCGGAGACGGAGCTCGCCGAGTGGGCCGAGCGGATCGACGGGTGGCGCACCGGCGGCATCGACGTCTTCGCCTACTTCAACAACGACTGGCAGGCGTACGCCGTGAGGAACGGCCTGCGGCTCAAGAAGATGCTCGGCGTCTAGGCTGTGACCGAGATGCAACCCACGCCCGACCAGATCACCGAAGCGCTCGGCAGGGTCATCGACCCCGAGCTGAAGAAGCCCGTCACCGAGCTCGGGATGGTGCGCGGTGTGGACGTCCGAGGGAGTCACATCGCCGTCACGATCGCCCTCACCGTTCCCGGCTGCCCGCTGCGCTCGAGCTTCGAGGAGCAGGTGCAGCGGGAGCTCCTGCCGCTGCCGGGGGTCGAGACCGTGTCGCTCGAGTTCGACGTCATGAGCCCGGAGGAGAAAGCGGCGCTCACGAGCCGACTCCGCGGCGGCGTCAACGAGCGGACGAAGGGGATCTCGCTCGACCGGTCGACGCGGGTGATCGCCGTCGCGTCAGGAAAGGGCGGTGTCGGCAAGTCGACGCTGACCGCGAACCTGGCGGCCGCCTTCGACCGTCTGGGCCAGCGGACGGGAGTGCTCGACGCCGACGTCTACGGCCACTCGATCCCGCATATGCTCGGCGTCCACCAGCGGCCGGTCGTCGTCGACAAGATGATCGTGCCGCCCGTGCGAGGCGACCTGAAGCTGATGTCGATCGGCTTCTTCCTCGACGAGAACGAGCCCGTGATGTGGCGCGGGCCGATGCTCCACCGGGCACTCGAGCAGTTTCTCTCGGACGTCCACTGGGGCGAGCTGGACACGTTGCTCGTGGACATGCCGCCGGGGACCGGCGACGTCTCGATCTCGCTCGGCCAGCTGCTCCCTCGCGCCGAGGTCGTCGTCGTGACCACTCCGCAGCCGGCGGCCCAGCAGGTCGCCGTCCGAGCGGCTCAGATGGCGCGGACGACGAACATGCGGCTGGTCGGCGCCGTCGAGAACATGTCTCGCCTCGTGGGGACCGGCGAGGAGCTCTTCGGCTCAGGAGGCGGCGCGCAGCTGGCCTCCGAGCTCGGGGTGCCTCTGCTCGGCAGCATCCCGCTCGACCCGCGGCTGCGCGAGAGCGCGGACCGGGGAGAACCGCTCGTCTGGGCCGATCCGGACGCCGAGTCGTCGGTCGAGATCCTGCGGCTCGCTGAGGCAATCGCCTCGACGCGCCGCGAGGAGGGGCTCGGGATCGTCAAGCCGCTCCCCGTCGTCGGCGCTTCCGGCTAGCCCTTCCTTCGCTCCTTGGCGCTCGGACGAAGGCCGTAAAGATCCTGCAAGTGTCCGTAGAGGACGTACGCACGCGGATCACGGCCATGGGGTTCGACGACGCACAGGCCTCCGTTCTCGCGGACCACTTCCTCGAGGCCGAGCGGCGGGGAAAGCGGAGTCACGGGCTCTCACGGATCGAGTGGCTTGCCTCCCAGCCCCTCGACCCCGGCGCTCGGCCCGAGCGCCGCGTCGCCGACGAAGGCTACGAGCGCTGGGACGGGAACGGGGCCGTCGGGTATCTCACCCTGGCTGCGATCTGCGACGCCCAGATCGCCGCGCCGCCCGCGACAGCGCGGGTCGTCGTCGCCTCGCGGTGCTTTCCCACCGGCATGCTGGGCTACTGGACACGACGGCTCGCCGACGCCGGTCTCGTCGCGGCGCTCACCGTCACCTCCCCGGCGAGGCTCGGCCACCCGGACGGCGGCCCGCCCCTCGCCGGCACGAATCCACTCTCGATCGCGGTCCCGAGCTCCGACGGCAGGCCGGTCGTCGCGGATGTCTCCATGGGACAGGTCACCTACGGGGACGTGCTCGCTGGAATCGCCTCCGAGGAGGAGCTGCGCCCCTTCGGCGGCGAGCAGGCGCACAAGGCCTTTGCGCTCGCGGTCGGCCTCCAGCTGCTCGTCGACGCGCTCGCCGGTGACGGCTACGGGGCCGTGCTGCTCGTCGCCCGGCCCGACGCCGACCCGGTGCCGGAGCTCCGCCGCCGTGCGGCCGGCGCCCGGCTCCCAGGCGATACGAAGGCTTAACCAAGAGTTTCACTTCCTCTTGAGCGGGCTTGCCCGGCTCCTGGGCGGTGGGCGGCGATCCTGGACTCATGTCCAAAGGAGGCGCAATGACGAAGCTGATCATCGGGCTCGCCGCCCTCGTCCTTCTGGCCGCAGGCGGCGCGCTTGCCGGAGGATCGCTCGCCGACAACAGCGTCGGCGTCACGACTGGCACGACGACAAACGAGACCACGGCGACAAACGAGACCACGACGACGAACGAGACCACGACGACGAATGAGACGAGGCGTGAGGACCGGGCGCTCGGCAGCACGACCAGTGTCCGGAGGGAGCCGGGCGAGGATCTGAGCGGGCCTTGCGACGAGGCAGAGCACGCGAACGACCCGCGCTGCGCGGGAGCGGCCGCTCAGGCGCCGGCCCGAGCCGACGACCGGGCCGAGGACGAGCACCGCTCCCGGTCCAACCGCGGCCCGGAAGGCGCCGACGACGACCGGTCCGGATCGAGCCACAGCAGCGGGCGCGACGATCACGGAAACGACCACGGCAGCGACCACCGGGGCGGCGGCGATGATCGCTCCGGGCACGACGACTAGGGGGAGTGCCGGAACGACGACGCGAGGCGGCCCCGGTCCTCCCGGGGCCGCCTCCGCGTCTTCGGGTATAGGACTCCCATGCAGATCGGAAGAAAGCGGCGAATCCTCCTCGTGGAGGACGAGGAGTCGATCACGACGCCGCTCGCGGAGGCCCTCGCCCGTGAGGGCTTCGACACATCCGTGGCGGGCACGGCCGCTGCTGCCCTCGAGCTCGCAGGACGCGAGCGACCCGACCTCGTACTCCTGGACGTGATGCTTCCCGACGGCTCGGGCTTCGACGTCGCGCGGGAGCTCCGTCGCGAGTCCCGGGTCCCGATCATCATGCTGACCGCGCGGGGCGAGGAGGCCGACCGGGTCGCCGGCCTCGAGCTCGGCGCGGACGACTACGTCGTGAAGCCGTTCAGCGCTCGGGAGCTCGTCGCACGGGTGCGGGCCGTCCTGCGGCGGGCGGCCGAGGCCGCCGAGCGGCGCACCGAGGGCGCGATCGAGATCGGCCGCGTCCGCCTGGACGCCGACCGGCGCACCGCGGCGTTCGAGGGCGAGAACCTCGAGCTCAGCCGGAAGGAGTTCGACCTCCTCCGGCTCCTGATGGAGAACGCCGGCTCCGTCGTCACGCGGGAGCGGCTGATCGACGAGGTCTGGGACACGAACTGGTTCGGCTCGACGAAGACGCTCGACGTCCACGTGAGCGCGCTGCGCAAGAAGCTCGGGGACGACTCCGCCGATCCCCGGTACATCCACACCGTGCGCGGCGTCGGCTTCCGCTTTGCGGGCCTGGACGAGGTATGAGCCTCCGCACGCGCCTGCTCGCCGCCTTCGCCTACGTGCTCGTCCTCGTGATCGTCGCGCTCGAGGTTCCGCTCATTCTCAACGTCTCGAGCCGCGTCGACTCGGAGGTGAAGGCGAGCGCGGCGACCGAGGCGCAGCTGCTTGCCGCGAGCGCCGCAGGAGGCCTCGAGAACGCGGATCGCGCCGCCCTCCGCCGACTCGTGAACGAGGCGTCGAAGGACTCGGGCGGCCGCGTGCTCGTCGTCGGCCGGCGAGGAGTCGTGCTGGCGGACTCCGCAGGCGCACGCGGCAACTACGGCGGTCGGCCGGAGATCCGGGCGGCGCTCGACGGGCGGATCTCGCAGGGCCGCCGGTTCAGCGAGACGCTCGGGGAGTCGCTGCTCTACACGGCTGTGCCAGTCGTCGTCGGTAACTCGGTCGGCGGCGCGGTGCGCGTGACGCAGAGCGTGAACGCGATCGACCGTCGGGTCCGGCGGGACGTGCTCGGCCTGATCGGGATCGGCCTGATCGCACTCGTCCTCGGGCTTGCGTTCGCCTGGTTCCTGGCGGGGACGCTCGCCCGCCCGCTCCAGCGGCTCGCGGCGACCGCGCGTCGGGTCGAGGCGGGCGACCTCGACGCCCGGGCGGAGGTGGAGGGCTCGACGGAGAATCGC
>DASTCG010000085.1:0-45807 GCA_035711385.1 Gaiellaceae bacterium | reverse complement strand
GTGGAACCAGAACGCGGCGACCGCGCTCTACGTCACCGCCGCGCAGCCGCCGAACGTGTCCGTCCTGCATATGGCGATGGTGCAGGGTGCCGTCTACGACGCCGTCAACGCGATCGACGGCGGCCACGAGGGCTATCTGCTCACGTCGCGGGTCGCGACGCCGACGGATTCGAAGGACGCCGCCGCCGCCACCGCGGCGTACAAGGTGCTGCTCAACATCGTTCCGGCCCAGCAGCCGGCGTTGCAGGCGCTGTACGACGCGTCGCTGGCGGGAATCCCCGATGGCTCGGCCAAGACACGTGGGATCGCCGTCGGCAACGCTGCAGCGGCGGCGATGATCGCGGCCAGAACGGACGACGGACGGTTCGGCGCCTTCCGGTTCGTCAACGGAACGATGCCGGGAGAGTGGCGTCCGGTCCTGCCTGCGTTCGGCAGCGATCCGAACGCGTGGGTCAAGGACGTGAAGCCGTTCCTGATCGAGCGGGCCTCGCAGTTCAGGTCACCCGGGCCGTACGACCTCGACAGCCGGAAGTACGCGAAAGAGGTCGACGAGGTGGAGTCCGTCGGCTCGCTGAACAGCACGACGCGGACCGCCGACCAGACGCAGGCGGCTCTCTACTGGATGGAGAACCCCCCCAGGACCTGGAATCGGATCGTCAACAGCATCTCCGCCTCCAAGGGGCTCTCGCTCGTCGACAACGCCCGGCTCTTCGCCGAGGTGTACCTGACGGCGGCCGACGCCTTCATCGCCGTCTGGGACGAGAAGGCGCACTACTCGTTCTGGCGGCCGATCACGGCGATCCGAGAGGCGAACACCGACGGCAATGCGTGGACCGATCCGGATCCCAACTGGCTGCCGCTGATCGCCAATCCGCCGTATCCCGAGCACCCGTCTGGCCATCTCGGGCTGAGCGGCTCGTTCGGGAGGACGCTCCAGCAGTTCTTCCATACCGACAAGCTCGCGTGGACGGATACGAACGTCGCGGGGCGGACCCGCAGCTTCACGCGGGTGTCCGACGCGGTCGACGAGATCGTCGGCGCCCGCATCTGGTCCGGGATCCACTTCCGGAACGCCGACGAAGCGAGCGTCCGGATCTCTCGCAAGATCGCGAAGTATCGCGCGAAGCACTACTTCGAGCGCATCGACGACGCGCAGGATTGACCCCTCGTGGGTCAGCACGGCCGCCCGGCCCCAGGGTCGGGCGGCCGTTACATTCGCGCGATGAAGCGCGTGCGGTTCGCACCGAGCCCGACCGGGTCGCTGCACGTCGGCAACGCGCTCAGCGCGGCGATCAACCGGCGTGAGGGCGACCGACTCCTCCTGCGGATCGACGACACCGACGCGGCCCGCAACGTGGAGGGCGGCGAGGCGGCAATCCTCGAGGACCTCCGATGGCTCGGGCTCGCCTGGGACGAGGGCCCGGTGCGCCAGAGCGAGCGACAGGACCGGTACAGGGCGGCCGTCGAGCGGCTCGGGACCGACCGGTTCGGGCGGACGACGCTCCTGCGAGCGGACGGCACCGCCACGTACCACCTCGCGAGCGTGGTCGACGACGCCGAGTTCGGGATCACGCACGTCTACCGCGGGAACGACCACCGCCCGAACGAGCAGCTCCACCGGAGCCTTCACGAGGCCCTGGGCACCACACCGCCCGAGTACGTTCACCACGGCCTGATCCTCGGGGCGGACGGGACGAAGCTCTCGAAGCGCGCGGAGGGGGCGACCGTCGAGTCGCTGCGGGCGCTCGGCATCCCCTCCGCGGCGGTGCGGGCGTACCTCGAGGAGCTCGGGATCCCGCGCCACGACGTCCACTACGACCTCGCGCGGATCCGGCGCCTGTCGGTCGAGGCGATCGAGGCGATGCCGGACGATGAGCTGGCAGCGCGGGCCGGGATCTCGCTCGACGCAGTCCCGGTCGCGCGCGGGGCCCGCGACCTGAACGAAGCGCGCGACTACGCTCGGCAGGTCCTCGAGCCGCCCGAGCCAGCCGCCACGCAGGCGCCGGAGACGCTGGAGCGCTTCCGGGAGCTGGCCGGCGCGGAGCCACGCGCTGTCGTCCGGGAACTGAAGGCCGTGGGCGGAGACCTTCGCGCGCTCCGGCTCGCGCTGACCGGCCGCGACAGGGGGCCGGAGCTAGCGGCGATACTGGCCGCGTTGCCCCGGGAGGAAGCGCTGCGCCGTGTCGATCAGGCTCTACAACACACTCACTCGTAAGCTCGACGAGCTGCCGCGGCCGCCCGGCCCCGTTCGCATGTACTTCTGCGGGCCGACCGTCTACCAGCGGGCGCACGTCGGCAACGCGCGCCCGTTCGTGGTCGGCATGTGGCTTCGGAACTGGCTGCGCGAGCGTGGCTACGACGCGACGCTCGTCCACAACATCACCGATATCAACGACAAGATCTACGAGGCCGCACCGGGCGCGAGCGCGAAGCGCGCGGAGGAGGCGACCGAGTGGTACCTCCAGGACACGGCCGACCTCGGGCTCGACATGCCCGACCACCTGCCGAAGGCGACGGAGATGATCCCGCAGATCATCCACTCCATCGAGGAGCTGGTCGCCGAGGACTACGCCTATGCCGTCGACGGCGACGTCTACTTCCGGGTCGCGCGCGACCCGGTGTACGGAAGGCTCTCCGGGCAACTGCCCGATCAGGTGGAGGAGCAGGAGCCGAACCCGCTCAAGGAGGATCCGCGCGACTTCGCGCTCTGGAAGGCCAACAAGCCCGGCGAGGACACCTCGTGGGAGTCACCGTGGGGCCGGGGCAGGCCGGGCTGGCACATCGAGTGCTCGGTGATGGCGGAGGAGCTGCTCGGCCCGGTCTTCGAGATCCACGGCGGCGGCCTCGACCTCGTCTTCCCGCATCACGAGAACGAGCTGGCGCAGTCGAGCGCCCTGGGCCACGAGTTCGCGCGGATCTGGACGCACAACGGGATGCTCGAGTTCACCGGCGAGAAGATGTCGAAGTCGGTCGGCAACGTCGTCACACTGCGCGAGGCGATCGACGACTACGGCCGCGAGACGATCCTGATGCTCTTTCTCGGCGCCCATTGGCGGAAGCCCATGGACTTCTCGGAGGAGACGCTCCGGCAGGCCGCCGCCAGGGCCGACGGCTTCCGAGAGGTCTTCCGCAACCCCTCCGAGCCGGCTCCGGAAGGGGAGTGGGATCGACTCGCGGCGGCCCTCGACGACGACTTCAACACGCCCGAGGCGCTCGCGATCATGCACGGCTGGCGGGATCACGAGCTCGTGCGCCGCGGTCTCGGCCTCTTCGGCCTCGAATCGCTGGCCGCGTCGGCGGAGGCGCCCGCCGAAGTGGTCGAGCTGGCGCAGCGCCGCCGTCAGGCCCGGGAGGAGCGGGACTTCGGCGAGGCCGACCGGCTGCGCGGCGAGATCGAGGCGGCCGGCTGGGTCGTCCGGGACGCGGACGACGGCTTCCAGCTCGTTCCCCGATGACGACCGAGCAGGTGTACGGCCGGAACGCGGTCCGCGAGGCGCTTCGGGGACCGCGCGGCGTCCGCGAGCTGTGGGCGACCGAGCGCGCGCTCTCCGCCGAGCCGTGGCTGAAGGACACCAACGGCGTCCGCGTGCAGCTGAAGCCCGAGCGCGAGCTGACGGAGGCGATCGGGAGCCGCGACCACCAGGGCGTCGTCGCGCGGTGTGAGCCCTACCGCTACGCCGACGCCTACGAGCTCGCGGTCGCCGACCGGCCGCTGATCGTCTGCCTCGACCAGGTCACCGACCCCCATAACCTGGGGGCGGTCATCCGCAGCGCGGAGGGCGCCGGAGCGACGGGCGTCGTCGTGCCGGCCCACGGGGCCGCGCGTGTGACCCCGGCCGTCTGCCGTGCGTCTGCGGGCGCGGTCGAGCACCTTGCGGTCGCGGTGGTTCCGAACCTCGCGCGCTACCTGAACGACGTCAAGGGGCCCGCGCTCTGGGTCTGGGGCGCGGCGGCGGACGGCGACGTCGGCCTCTGGGACGCCGACTTCGGCGACGGCGGCGCCGCGTTCGTCCTCGGCGCGGAGGGGCGGGGGCTGCGGCCGCTCGTGCGCCGCGCCTGCGACGAGATCGTCTCGATTCCGCTGCTTGGGCGAGTCTCGTCGTTGAACGTCAGTGTCGCCGCCGCGCTGCTCGTCTACGAGGCGAGGAGGCGGCGCGATGCCTGAGCCGACCCTCTACCTCTTCGACGGCTACAACCTCCTCCGCGCAGCCGAGCTCGAGGAGCGCCGGGAGCTGATCGACTCGCTCGCGAGCTTCGTGGCCGTTCGCGGAGCGCGCGGGGTCGTCGTCTTCGACGGCGTCGCGGCCGACGAGAGGTACGGGACTCTCGAGGTGCGCTTCGCCCCGCACGCCGACGCGCTCCTGGAGCGCCTCGCCGCCGAGCACCGGGGGCGCGAGCGGGTCTGCCTCGTGTCTTCGGACGCAGCCGTTCGCGGCACCTCCGGCCAGGAGGTGGCGAAGATCAGCTCCCGCGAGTTCGCCTCGATGCTCGACTCGGTCGAGCACCGGGAGGACCGGCCGAGCCGCGTGGGAGACCGCGTCGACCCGGAGACACGGGCCCGGCTCGAGCGGCTCAGGCGCGCCGAGAGCTGACCTCCGGACCGGTCGTCCCGGGTCCGTCGCAAGAATCAGATCGCCCGAGGACCACTGCAGCACCCTTGTAATGTCTCCTATAGCCTGCTACGTTCCAGTTCACGTTGAGGATGAGACTGGTCCGGCACTAACACGCAGATCACCGATCACTCGATCGAGACCACAATGGCCGCCAAACCAGCAACCCGGAGCTACTCGGCCCAGCGCGCCGAGCGAGAGCTCGAAGACCTGCAGCTCGTCATCCGCGCGCGGAACGGTGACACGGGCGCCATGGACACGCTGATTCGGCGCTACACGGGGTTTGTCCGGCTGAAGTCGAGCTCGTACTTCCTTGCCGGCGGCGACTCGGAAGACCTGATCCAGGAAGGGCTGATCGGCCTGTACAAGGCGGTCCGGGACTTCCGGTCCGACAAGGAGACCTCGTTTCGCAGCTTCGCCGAGCTCTGCATCACGCGCCAGATCATCACGGCGATCAAGACGGCGACCCGCTTCAAGCACGCGCCGCTCAACACCTACGTCTCGTTCTCGCAGACGCCTGCGGGCCAGGAGTCCGAAGGCGACTGCACGCTCGGCGACGCGCTTCCCGGCCCGAGCGTCGACGAGCCGTCGGTCGTGGTCATCTCGACCGAGGAGCTCCAGAGCCTCGTCTTCTGCCTCGGAACCGGCCTCTCGCAGCTGGAGTCGGACGCACTCCGCCTGTACCTGGAGGGCTCGTCCTACGAGGAGATGGCCGACGAGCTCGGGGTCGACACGAAGACGATTGACAACGCGCTGCAGCGCGTGAAGCGCAAGATCATGCAGCACCAGGACTCGCGCCAGGTCCTGCAGTGAGCCCGGCCTAGAGCGTCAGCGCCGCCGTGACGGGATCGGCGGCGATCGTCTCGAGGCCGTCGAACCCCCCGGCCCCTCCGGGTCCGGCTGCCAGCACCCGCGTCTTCTCGCCGAGTGCGGTGAGCGCCTCGACGAGTGGCGTCAGCCGCCGCCGGGTCGTGGCACTGACCACGACGAGGTTCGGCTCGAGGCGGGTGGCGGTGTCGACGATGCTTTCGACCGGCGTGTCGGGGCCCAGGTATGTGATCCGCCAGCCGCGGCGGTTGAGGATCAGGGCGAAGGCGATCAGTCCGAGGTCGTGCAGTTCGCCGGGCGCGCAGGCCAGGACGGCGCGCGGGCCGTCGCCGGAGTCCCAGCCGCGCCCGATGCCGAGCAACCGGCCCCGGATCAGGTTGCTCGCGAAGTGCTCCTGGGCGACCGTCGCCTCCCCGCGCGACCAGCGCTCGCCCAGCTCCGCGAGATAGGGGAGGAGAACGGCCGACAGGACCGTCTCCACGGTGAAGGTGGCCAGGAGCTCGTCGAGGACGGCCTGCGCCCGAGCCTCGTCGAAGGAGTCGAGCGACTCGCGTAGTCGCTTCGCCGCGGCTTCGAGCCCTGGGCTGGCATCTACGCGCTCGATGGCCCGCCCGCCTTCGACCGCCAGTCGCGCAGCCTCCGCAGCCGCCAGCCCACGACGGAGGTGCTGACGCATCTGCTCGACGCGCCGCTCGTCGGCATCCGAATAGAGCCGAAAGCCACCCTCGGACCGCGCCGGGCGAAGGAGGCCGTAGCGCCGCTCCCAGGCGCGTAGGAGCTCCGGCGCGACGCCCGTGCGGCGGCTCAGCTCGCCGATCCGCAGATATCCGTGTTCACCGTTCATGGCACTCATGTACGAAAATTGTACAGAAGCTTGACAACAATGGAACGTCTCTGTACAGTCCTTGGACAGAAGTGAGACACGACCAAGGAGGAGACATGAAGGCACTCGATTTCACCGCCGCGCTGCTGCTGATCGTCGGCGGGCTCAACTGGGGCCTCGTCGCGATCGCGGAGTTCGACCTCGTCGCCGCGATCGTCGGCCAGGACTTCGGCGAGACGAACGCCCTCAGCAGGATCATCTACGGCCTCGTCGGGCTGTCCGCCGTCTACGGCGCGCTCAGGCTCCCGGCGTACTTCACTCGCGCAGAGCGGCACGACACGAGCACGGCGGCTGCGTAGGACGATGAGGGCGAAAGTCGCGTACGGGCTCGTGGGCATCGCCGCCCTGATCTCTTTCGTGCTCTCGGTGAGCCTCTGGTTCACCGGCGAGGAGCAGGAGGCGATCTTCGTCGGGATCTGGGTGCCCTCGATTCTCGCCCTCGGCGCATTCGTCGCACCGATGAGGACGGTCGCACGATGACCGTCCTCATCTTCGGGGTCGGCGTCCTAGTGGCGCTGATCGTGACCGGCGCTCTCGGACTTCTCGTCTTGGGCGCAATTCTCGACGGCCGCACGGAGGAGCCGGAGCTCCATCCCGTGCCGGCGGTCATCAATCTCGATCGAAAAGGAGACGCAGCATGAAGGCAACACGCATCCGCATGGGAATCGCAGCGCTCGGCGTTGCGGCCCTGACCTCTGTCGCCGCCGTCGGCGGCGCCACGGCGACGGCCGACCAGTCCGCGCCGCAGAAGAACATCGTCCAGACGGCCAGCGACGCCGGCCAGTTCAAGACCCTGGTCAGCCTCGCCCAGCGCGCGGGGCTCGCCGGCGCCCTCTCGGGCTCCGGCAAGCTGACGGTCTTCGCGCCGACCGACGGGGCGTTCGCGAAGGTTCCGAAGGCGACGCTCCAGAAGCTGCAGCGCAACCGCGCCCAGCTCCGGGCCGTCCTCCTCTACCACGTCGTCAAGGGGAACGTGAAGGCAGCGCAGGTCGTGAAGCTCCGCAGCGCGAAGACGCTGAACGGCGCCTCCGTCCGGATCGGCGTCAAGGGCAACCGCGTCTACCTGAACCGGACGACCCGCGTCGTCAAGACCGACATCGCGGCCTCCAACGGGACGATCCACGTCATCAACAACGTCCTGATTCCGCCGGCGAAGTAGGGAGCTCCTCCCGCAAGGCGCCCGGCCGGCCGATCCGCGGCCGGCCGGGCGCCGTTCCGTTCCGGCTCTACCATGTGCTGAGCGCCGGAGTAGCTCAGCTGGTAGAGCATCGCTCTTGTAAAGCGAGGGTCGTCGGTTCGAGTCCGACCTCCGGCTCTAGCCGCCGAGCGCCCGCTCGAGGTCGGCCCAGATCTCGTCGACCGGCTCGAGGCCGACGCTGAGGCGCACCAGGTTCTCGGGCACCCGGTCGCCCTCCCAGCGGGCTCGGGTCTCGAGCACCGAGTGGGTGCCGCCGAGGCTCGTGGCGTTCTTGATCTGTCGGACGGACCGTTCGACGCTTTGCGCGGCCTCCCCTCCGCCCGCGACATCGAACGACATCAGCCCGCCGAAGCCCGGGTACCGGACCCGCTCGACGGCCGGATGGGCCTCGAGGCGGCGGGCGATCTGCGTGGCGCTGTCGGTGTGCCGCCGCATGCGCAGCTCGAGCGTCTCCAGGCTCCGTGCGAGCAGCCAGGCGGCGTCCGGCGCGGCGACGATCCCGCTCCGGCCCCTGAACTCCTTCAGCCGCTCATAGTCGTCCTCGGACCGGCAGACCACTGCGCCGAGCAGGACGTCGTCGTGGCCGCCGAGGAACTTCGTTGCGCTGTGGAGCGCGAAGTCGGCGCCGTGCTCGAGCGGCCGGAGGTACACGGGTGTCGAGGCCGTGGAGTCGACGACCACCGGCGCCGAGTACGCGACGGCGGCGTCGAGGTCGGGGAGGGTCAGCAGCGGGTTCGACGGCGACTCGACCCAGACGAGATCGGCACCGTCGGGCGGCGGACTCGTCTGGTCGAACTCGACGAACCGGAGATCCCAGCGCTCCAGCGCCCGAAGCAGCACGCTGGTTCCGTAGTAGGCGTCCTGCGCGATCGCGATCGTCCTGCCGGGCTCGAGGAACGACAGGACGAGGGCGGTCGTGGCCCCCGAGCCCGACGGAAAGAGGAGGGCGTACCCGCCCTCGAGCTCCCCGAGCTTCCGCTCCGCCTCGACGCCGGCCGGGTGCGCGTAGCGCTGATAGTAGAACTCGCCCGGCTTGCCGTCCTCGTACGGCCAGATCGTCGAACGGTCGAGCATGAGTCCGACTCTAGTTAGGCTCAGGCGGATGGCGACGACCGACGACCGCACCGACTCGACGGAGGACAAGCTCGAGCAGCTCGAGGAGCTGCGCGAGAGCGCGGCTCACCAGGCGTCCGAGCGGGCGATCGAGAAGCACAAGGCGGAGGGCAAGCTCCTCGCCCACGAGCGGATCGACAAGCTGCTCGACCCCGGCTCGTTCGTGGAGCTCGACCGGTACGTTCGTCATCGCAACCCGTACTTCGGGATGATGGAGCGGCGCCCGTACGGCGACGCCGTCGTCACCGGCTACGGGACGATCCTCGGCCGCAAGGTCTTCGTCTTCTCGCAGGACTTCACGATCTTCGGCGGCAGTCTCTCCGAGGCCTTCGCCGAGAAGATCTGCAAGGTCATGGAGATGGCCCTGAAGTTCGGTTGCCCGCTGATCGGGATCAACGACTCGGGCGGCGCCCGGATCCAGGAGGGTGTTGTCTCGCTGGCCGGGTATGCCGAGATCTTCTGGCGCAACGTCCAGTCTTCAGGCGTCATCCCGCAGATCAGCCTCGTGATGGGACCCTGCGCAGGGGGCGCGGTCTACTCGCCGGCGATGACGGACTTCGTCCTCATGGTCGAGGACAGCTCGTACATGTTCATCACGGGCCCCGACGTGGTGAAGACCGTCACCGGCGAGGAGGTGACGTTCGAGGAGCTCGGCGGTGCCGCCACCCACGCGACGAAGTCGGGCGTGGCGCACTTCACCGCCGCCGACGAGGAGAGCCTCCTGGAGGACGCCCGCTACCTGCTCTCCTACCTGCCCCAGAACAACCTCGACCCGCCGCCGTACTTCCCGCCCTCGGACCCCCCCGACCGTGAGGCTCCCGAGCTCGACACGCTGATCCCGGACGAGCCGACGAAGCCGTACGACATGAAGGACGTCGTCCGCCACGTCGTCGACGACGGCGAGTTCCTCGAGGTGCACGAGCGCTATGCGCTCAACATCGTGTGCGGGTTCGCCCGGCTCGGCGGACGGCCGGTCGGCGTGGTCGGGAACCAGCCGCACTCGCTCGCCGGCGTCCTCGACATCGACTCGTCCGTCAAGGCGGCGCGGTTCGTGCGCACCTGCGACGCCTTCAACATCCCGCTCGTCACGTTCGTGGACGTTCCCGGATTCCTGCCGGGAACCGACCAGGA
Organism: Gaiellaceae bacterium; assembly: GCA_035711385.1. Classification (GTDB taxonomy): domain Bacteria; phylum Actinomycetota; class Thermoleophilia; order Gaiellales; family Gaiellaceae; genus JACDAN01. The sequence continues at coordinate 36,044 of DASTCG010000085.1, read as the reverse complement.
GTGGCGCGGCATCATCCGGCACGGCGCGAAGCTCCTCTATGCCTACTGCGAGGCGACCGTGCCGAAGTTGACGGTGATCACGCGTAAGGCCTACGGCGGGGCCTACGACGTCATGAGCTCGAAGCACATCCGTGCGGACTTCAGCTTCGCGTGGCCCACCGCAGAGGTGGCCGTGATGGGCCCCGAGGGCGCCGTGAACATCGTCTTCCGCCACGAGCTCGAGGCCTCGGACGAGCCCGACGCGCGCCGCGAGGAGCTGATCGCCGACTACCGCGAGCAGTTCGCGAACCCGTACGTCGCGGCCGAGCGAGGCTACGTGGACGACGTGATCGAGCCTCGGCGCACGCGTCCGATGCTCATCAACGCGCTCGAGACCTCCCTCGCCAAGCGCGAGCCGCGCCCCCGGCGCAAGCACGGAAACATCCCGCTCTAGCCCTGCTGCTACCTGGCGGCGGCGAGGGTCGCCGGCGCCCGGTCGACCAGCTCCCGCGCGAATGCCTCGACGATCTCGGGGTCGAACTGGCTGCCCGCGCAGCGCTCCAGCTCCTCGACGGCCTCGCGCGGCGTGAGCCGCCCGCGGTAGGCGCGATCCGACGTCATCGCGTCATAGGCGTCGGCGACGAAGATGATCCTCGCGCCGAGCGGGATCTCCTCCCCGCGCAGGCGGTCCGGGTAGCCGGTACCGTCCCACCGCTCGTGGTGGTGGAGGATCCAGTCGGCGACGGGGTCGACGCCGAGGCTCTCGAGCATCCGGTGGCCGATCTGCGGATGGCGCTCGAGGACGAGCCGCTCGGGCGGCGCCAGCGGACCGGGCTTGCGGAGGATCTCCTCGGGAATCGCCAGCTTCCCGAGGTCGTGAAGGCTCCCGGCGAGGCGCGTGAGCTCGACCTGCTCCTGGTCGAGGCCGAGGCGTTGCGCGATCCAGGCGCCGAGCTCGGCGACCCTCGTCGAGTGGCTGCCCGTGTACGTGTCGCGGGCGTCCACCGCCTTCGCGAGGCTGGCCGCGGCGCGGAAGCGGGCGGCGCGATCCGGCCCGTGGGCGAGCCGGCGCAGCTCCGCGAGCTCCACGACGTCCGGCCGGTAGACGTGGACGCGGTTCTTGCCGTGCTCCTTCGCCCAGTAGAGGGCGCTGTCGGCGAGCCGGATCAGCTCGTCGCGGTCGAACGCCTGTCGGGGGAAGCCCGCGACGCCGGCGCTGGCCGTGACCGAGCCCACATCCGGCAGCTCGAGTGCTGCGATGCGGGCGAGGACGGCCGCCGCGGCGTCCTGCGCGTCGTTCGCCGCCACGCCGGGGAAGAGGAGGGCGAACTCGTCTCCGCCGAGCCGGAACGCCTCGCCGTTCTGACGCAGGCGGCCACCCACCTGGGCGAGCACGCGGTCACCGGTCGGATGGCCGAAGAGATCGTTGATGCGCTTGAAGTCGTCCACGTCGATCAGGCAGAGCGTGAACGGCTCACCGTCCGCCTCGGCGTTGAGGAGCTCCCGCTTGAGCCGCTCCTGGAAGCTGCGGTGGTTGCCGAGCCCGGTCAGCGGGTCGGTGAGCGCAAGCCGCATCGCCCGGAGCGCCTGGTAGGCGGACCGCTGGTAGAGGGAGATCGCGAGCAGGGGGCCGACGAGTGCCGCGGAGAGGAGCGGCGAGCGCTGCCACAGAACGACGAGCATCAGCGCCGCGGAACCCATCAGCGCGAACGGAAGCGCGGTCGCACGGGCCGACGAGGCGACGAGCTCTCGGAACGGCCGGCGGACAGTCCCCGCGATCGCAGCCGAGACGAGCAAGAGGTTGATGCCGTACTGCGCCGTGGCGGAGACCGCGACCTCCGCGACGATCGCCGCCGTCCCCGAGCCCTCGATCATGCCCACGAGGACGGCTGCGACTCCGGCTCCGATCGCGAAGACCGAGGCGTTGAACGCGATGCGCTCCAGCGGCCGATGCTCCAGCAGCTGGACGATCGCGGGCGCCCCGAGAGCGATGAGGACGCCGGCATCCCAGCCGAAGAGCACGATGCCGCTCGTACCGAAGACGAAGGAGAGCGTCACGCCGCCGCTCTCGGCGCCCTCGATCGGCACCGGGTAGCGGCTGGCGAGCGTCGATGCGAGGAGGAACGCGAGGGGGCCCGCGATCTCCGAGACGTCGTGCGGAGTCCGCGCGAACGAGACGGCGGCGGCCGCGGCGACGGCGGAGCCGAGAACCCAGACGGGCGCGACCAGCAGCAGGACGCGCGGCGGCAGACGTCGCATCGCTGCCGCCGCTACCAGTTCCAGTTGTACGAGCCGACTTCCTCGGCCGCAGCGGCCGCCGCAGTACACAGGACGACCAGCAAGGTCAGCAGCCGTGCCTTCCACTCCAGCATCCGCGCTCCCCTTTCGCTCTTGCGGACTGCGCTCGATTCTTCCGCGCGGCGGCGGCCGTTTCCATCACCCGTTCGGGTTATTCGCTCTTTGCGGATTTTTCGGGCGGCTGTTACGCGAGCCCTGCTTCCGCCAGGGGTCGGCGGCCCCACGCGAAGCGTTTCGCGTACCACCCGTCGAGCCGAACGAGCGCCACGCCGAAACGTGAGGAGTGGATCATCCAGCCGTTCCCGGCGTAGACGCCCATGTGGTCGACTGCTGCTGCGCGGGCGCGCCGGCCGCCCTGGCCGAAGAAGACGAGGTCACCCGGCTCGAGGGCGGCGAGGTCGATGCGAAGCGTGCGGGGCACCTCGCCGGCCATCTGGGCCGCGGTCCGGCCGCGCAGCGTCGCGTTCAGCCTGCCGCCCCCCGCGTAGCGCGTGACCTTGTACACCCGCCAGGCGAAGCCCGAGCAGTCGAAGCCGCCGCGGGATCGGACGCCGAGGACGGTCTGCTCGCCCCTGCTCGTCCCGCCCCAGACGTACGGATAGCCGATCAGGCCGAATGCCGTCTGCAGGATCCGGCGCTGCCAGGAGGTGTACACGGGAAGCTGGAACTCGAGCGCCGCCGTCTCGACGGCGGGGACCTCCCACCCGCCGAACCGAAGGATCTGCGCGGCGGAGTAGGCGGCCTCGGCGCGGGTCGCCGGGTCGTCCGGCCGCAGCTCGAGGGCGTCGAGCGCCGCGGGGTGGTTCATCCGAAGACCGAGCAGCCGCGCTGTGACCTCGCTCCCGAACCGCGCGGGCGGCTTGACGCCGGTCGCGCGCGCGCCGAGGTAGAAGCGCCGTGCGTCGTCTGAGAGGGCGAGTCCGCGCACGAGGGCCTGGTCGAGCTCGGCCATGGTCGCCGGGGCGCCCGGGTCGGGTGGCTCGGCCCCCGGAAGGCCCCCGAGCTCGAGTACGAGATCCCCGAGGGCGCGCTTCGTGAGCGGAGCGTCGGGCCGGAACGCCGCGGCGTCGCCACCCATCAGTCCCTGGCCGGTGACGAAGGCGATCTCGCGGTATGCCCACGACCGCTTGGCCGCGAGCACGGCGGTGGGAGCGCCGAGGGCGAGGCAGGCGCAGACGAGGGCTCCGATCAGCCGGCGCACCTGCTCGCTATCGTCGCCGGCGTCCAAGGCCTTTAGGCTTTGACGCATGAGCTGGAGCGTCCACCCGGAGCCCGAGGACGAGCTGGAGCGAGCGGCGCTTCTTGCCGCTCTCGAGCGGGCTCTCGCAGAGGAGGAGATCGCGGCTTCGGGGTCGCCGAGCGCGTGGTGGCGCTCGGGGTTCGACGACCTGGGCGGGAGCTCCGGTGCGCGGAAGCCGTGGAGCGAGCCGCGCGTCGCCGAGCCCTGACGCCCGCGTCACCGGGAACAGCGTGCGGTAGTACCGACACAATGTCCGCGTGACCCGCTTCTCGAAGGTGCTCGTCGCCAACCGCGGCGAGATCGCGGTCCGGATCTTCCGCACGCTGCGCGAGCTGGAGATCTCGCCCGTCGCCGTCTACTCCGAGGTGGATCGGGACTCGCTCCACGTTCGCGCCGCGGACGAGGCCTACCTGCTCGGACCGGGCCCGGCCGCCGAGAGCTACCTCGTCCAGGAGCGGGTGATCGACGCCGCGAGACGCTCGGGCGCCGAGGCGATCCACCCCGGCTACGGCTTCCTGGCCGAGAACGCCGGCTTCGCACGCGCCGTCGAGGAGGTAGGTCTGGTCTGGATCGGGCCGCCGCCGGAAGCGATCGACGTCATGGGCTCGAAGGTCGCGGCACGCGAGCGGATGCAAGCCGCCGGCGTGCCGATCGTCCCGGGCACGACCGAGCCGGTCTCGTCCGCCGACGAGGTTCGCCGGCTGGGGGACGAGATCGGCTGGCCGATCGCGATCAAGGCCTCCGCCGGCGGTGGCGGCAAAGGCCTGAAGATCGTCCGTTCGCCGGAGGAGGCCGAGCGAGCCTTCGAGTCCGCCCGCCGCGAGGGCGAGGCCTACTTCTCGGACGCGGCCGTGTACGTCGAGCGCTATCTCCTCGATCCCCGCCACGTCGAGGTTCAGGTCCTGGCGGACGGACACGGGAACGTGATCCACCTCGGTGAGCGCGACTGCACGATCCAACGCCGGCATCAGAAGCTCGTGGAGGAAACCCCTTCGCCGGCGGTCTCGGACGCGCTGCGCGAGCGGATCGGCGGAATCGCCGTCGACGCGGCGCGCGCCGTCGGGTACCGCTCGGCCGGGACGATCGAGGGGCTCCTCTCGCAGGACGGCGAGTACTTCTTCCTCGAGATGAACACGCGCATCCAGGTCGAGCACACGGTCACCGAGCTCGTCACCGGTCTCGACCTCGTTCGCGAGCAGGTGCTGATCGCGGCAGGTGAGGAGCTCTGGCTGAGGCAGGAGGACGTTCAGCTGACCGGGCACGCGATCGAGTGCCGGATCAACGCCGAGGATCCTTCCAACGGCTTTCTGCCCGCGCCGGGGAGGATCACGAGCTACCGCGAGCCGGCGGGCCCAGGCGTGCGGGTGGACTCCGGTGTCCAGGCGGGGAGCGAGGTCATCGGCCTCTACGACCCGCTGGTGGCGAAGCTCTGCGTCCACGGAGTCGACCGTGAGCACGCGCGCCGCCGGATGCTCCGCGCCCTCGCCGAGTACAGGATCGACGGTGTCACCACGCTGCTCGGCTTCCACCGGGCGCTGCTCGAGCATCCGTGCTTCACGCGTGGCGAGACGTGTCACGGGGTCGTGGAGTCCGAGGAGCTTGCGAAGCGTGCCGAGGAGTTGTCTCCTGAGACACTGGTAGCCCCTTCGACGGACGGCTCCGTGCCGACGCGCGACCGGGTCCTGAACGCGGAGCTGGACGGGCGGCGATACGAGCTCAGACTTCAGGTCCCGATGCCTCCGCACGCCGAGCTCGTTCGCCGGCGCCGCGAGCGCGCTGCGGTCCGAGGTGGAAGCGGCGGAGCCCCGGACGCCGTCGTCAGCCCGATGCAGGGAACCGTGCTCGCCGTCGAGGTCGCTGAGGGCGACGAGGTTCGGGCGGGAGAGGTTCTCTGCGTCGTCGAGGCGATGAAGATGGAGAACGAGATCACCGCGCACCGAGCCGGCCGGGTCACGGAGCTCTCGGTCGAGTCGGGCCAGGCGGTGAAGACAGGTCAGGTGATCTGCGTCGTCCGAGGTGAATGACGGGCAGGCAACGCGTCCGTTCTGCTCGGAGATCTCTCGCGAGAACGACGAGCCGCTGGGTGCGACGGCGAGCCGGATCGACCACTGGCTCCTGGTCGAGTACCGCGGCCTGTGGAGTCACGACGCGCTCGTCGGCAGCGGGCTCTCGGATCAGGTCAAGGCCCGCCTTCGGGAGCTACTGAGGGCCCGGCCCCGCACGAGGCTGCTGCTCATCCGCCGACCCGACCGTCGTCACCACGAGGGTCTCGCCGTCTACGCCGCCACGTCGAGGGAAGGCGAGGAACGCCTCACCCGGCTCGAGGTCGCCGACCACGAGGAGCTTCGCCGCCTCGATCCGTTCGAGGCGGCCGAGACCTCCGACGAGCCGCTCTTCCTCGTCTGCACGCACGGAAAGCACGACCGCTGCTGCGCCCGGTACGGCCGGCCGTTGTGGGACGCGCTCAGCGAGGAGCTCGAGGAGACGTCCGTCTGGCAGTGCACGCATGTCGGGGGAGACCGCTTCGCAGGCAACCTCGTCGTCCTGCCGCACGGCATCTACTACGGGCGCGTCGACCGCGGGGATGTCGGCGACGTCCTCGACCACCACTTCGCCGGCCGGCTCGAGCTCGAGCACTATCGAGGCCGGTCGTGCTGGTCGTTCGCCGTCCAGGCGGCCGAGCGCCGGGTGCGGGCGGAAGAGGGGCTCACCGGCCTCGCCGACCTCTCGCTCGCCGACGTTCGGCGCGAAGGGGAGCGCCGCTGGGCCGTGACCTTCAGGACCCGCGTGGGGGACCGCGAGGTGGACGTCGTCGAGGAGCTCGGCGAGCTCACCCTCCTCACCTGCAGCTCGGCCGTCGCGCGACGGCCGCGCCGATACGTCGCTATGCCGCGCTGATCCGGAGCAGGCCTTCGCGGACGAGCCGCCGGACGAGGACGAGCCGGCTCTCGTCGTCCAGATCGCCGGGGAGATCGGTCGGCGTGAAGGGGTCCTCGGCGTCGAGCACCCAGGCGACCTCTTCGCCCACGCGGGCCGGGAAGGCGACCTCCTTGCCGTCGAAGACGACCGCGAAGGCGCCGTCGGAGGCCGAGACCACCGCGAGCACCGTGGCCCGTCGCTCCACCTCCGTGTCGAGGTCGAGATCGTCGAGAGCGCGGAGCTGCGCGAGCTGGCCGTCACGAATCGGGCGGCGCGTACGGGCGAGCTTGTCGGCTGCGCGGCGCCGAACCGCCTCCGGCCCGACCCGCTCGCGGAGAACGTCGATCAGCGCGCCTGGCTCGCCCCCGTCGATCGACCGGCGAAAGGCCGGCTCGTCGCCGCACTCCTCGAGCGCGGCCTTGAACGCGTCCAACCAGGTGACGACGTTGACGCCGACGGTCAGATGGAGCGAGTCGCTGTCGGAGGTCAGTGCCTCGTGGAGCCAGCCGCGCGGCAGGTAGAGCATGTCGCCCGGCCGCAGAACGAGGTCGTGCACCGGAGTGCCCGGACCGCCCATCTCGGCGGTGTACTTCTGGTTCCGCAGCGGCAGCTCCCAGGCCGGCTCGTAGACGAGCCACCGCTTCTCGCCGGCGACCTGGAGGACGAACACGTCGTGCGTGTCGTGGTGCACGGGCAGCCCCTGCGCTTGCCGCGGGGTGTAGTACGCGTTGACCTGTGCGGGATGGCCGAGCGCCGCCTCGAGCGAGCGGCAGAAGGCAGCGAGCTCGGGCCGCTGCAGGTGGAGGCCCTGGAGGACGATCGTGGCGCCGCCCTCCCATTCGGCGAGCACCTTGTCGACGTCGGCGGCGCCCGTGAAGGCGGTCGGTCGCCACGGGATGTCGACCGTGTAGTCCCGGACTGAGAGCTGCTCGCCCGCCTTGACGAGGCGGAAGCCGGGGAAGCGCAGGCCCCCCGAGGTGACCACGCGGTCCACCGCCTGCTCCGAGAGCAGGTCGTCGTAGCGGCCCGGCTCGTCGCGCTGGACGACGAGCGGCCTGCGCTCCCAGTACTCGGCGAGGAACTCCGCCTCGCCGACGGGCTCGACGCAGCGCCGGAGCGCCGCGTCAGGCGTCCGTGTCGTCGGAGTCGCTGTCAGTGTCGTCCGTGTCGCTGTCGACGTCGTCCATGTCCGCGTCGGCCGTCTCGCTGCGGATCTCCTGCGCGACGCCTGTGCGGATCTCCTCGTCGGTCAGCGGTGATCTCGTCTCGTCCATGCGTCCCTCCTGAGTAGGCGGCTGACGACTCGAGTCTAGAGGCAGTTCCCTCCTCGTCGGATCCCGAGTAGCCGCGAGAATCGCCGGGGCCGCGACGACCGATGGATAGACTCGCGCCCCGGTCATGGACCTCTACGAGTACCAGGGCAAGGAGCTTTTCAAACGCTTCGGCATCCCCGTGTCGGCGGGCCGTCTCGCGACGTCGCCGTCGGAGGCGCGCCGTGCGGCCGAGGAGCTCGGGGGCCAGGTGGTCGTCAAGGCGCAGGTGCTGACCGGGGGTCGTGGAAAGGCCGGCGGTATCAAGCTCGCCGACGGGCCCGCGGACGCGGAGCGCCACGCGCAGGACATCCTCGGGATGGACATCCGCGGCCACGAGGTGAAGAAGCTGTGGATCGAGGCCGCCTCGGACATCGAGCGGGAGTACTACCTCTCGCTGACCTTCGACCGGGGCGAGAAGAAGCCGCTCTTCATGTTCACGAAGGAGGGCGGCATCGACATCGAAAAGGTCGCCGAGCAGCGGCCGGAGGCGCTGGCGAGGCTCCACATCGACCCGCTCGAGGGGTTCCAGCCGTACCAGGCCCGCCGGCTGATCTACGACGCGGGCATCGACGACCCGGGCGAGCAGAAGCAGATCGCGAAGATCGCCGAGCAGCTTTACGGAGCGTTCGTCGGGTGCGACGCGATGCTCTGCGAGATCAATCCGCTGATCGTCACCCCCAGCGGCGAGGTGAAGGCTCTCGACTCGAAGGTCACGGTCGACGACAACGCGCTCTACAAGCATCCCGACATCGCCGAGATGCGGGACCTCGACGCATATCCGCCGGAGGAGCGGCGCGCTCGTGATAAGGACGTCACCTACGTCAAGCTCGACGGCGATGTCGGAGTGCTCGGCAACGGCGCCGGGCTGGTGATGTCCACGCTCGACGTGGTCGCCCTGGCGGGCGGCAGGCCGGCGAACTTCTGCGACCTCGGCGGCGGCGGCGACGCGCAGGGCGTCGTCGACGCGCTCGAGATCATCAGCGCGGATCCGCAGGTCGAGTCGATCCTCTTCAACATCTTCGGAGGGATCACCCGCTGCGACGAGGTCGCGCGCGGGATCCTGCAGGCGCTCGAGCAGCTGACGATCCCGGAGCCGATCGTCGTCCGACTCGACGGCACGAACGCCGAGGAGGGGAGGGAGCTGCTCCGCGGGGCGGCTCCAGAGAACCTCCACGTCGAGCCGACGATGCTCGACGCCGCCAAGCGAGCCGTGGAGCTGGCCGCGTGAGCTGGAGCGAGCGCGCCCAGCTCTACCGCGATTCCGCGGCCCACCGTGAGGGCGAGGACCTCGACCTCATCGTCGAGTGGTCGGAGGGCGCCGAGACGGCGCTCGACGTCGCCACGGGCGGAGGGCATGTGGCGCGGCGCCTGGGCGAGGCCGGGGTCTCGGTGGTCACCGTCGACCCGGCCCCGGGCATGGAGCCGGATGTCGTCGCCAGCGCCGAGGCGCTGCCCTTCGACGCTGGAAGCTTCGACGTCGTCGTCTGCCGCGTCGCCGCCCATCACTTCACCGACGTCGCCGAGGCTGTCTCCGAGATGGCGCGCGTCAGCCGCGACCGCGTCATCGTCGCCGACAACCTCTTCCTCGACGACGCCGCGGAAGAGGCGGACCGCCTGCGCGACCCAACCCACGTGCGGAACTGGTCCGAGCGCGAGTGGCTGGGCTTCTTCGCGTCGGCAGGGCTGCAGGTGGACGAGGTAAGGCGCCTGGAGAAGCCGATCGAGGTGGGGCCGTGGCTGGAGCGGGCGGGCACGGGCGAAGAGAATGCGGCGCGAGTCCGTGCGCTGCTCGGCCATCGCATCACGGACGGCTGGACGACCCTCGACCGGATCGTGATCAGGGGGCGCCGGTAATGGCGATCATCGTCGACAACGACACGCGTCTCGTCGTCCAGGGTCTGACCGGACGCGAGGGCTCGTTCCACGGCGTGCGCAACCGCGACTACGGGACGAAGGTGGTCGCGGGCATGACGCCCGGGAAGGGAGGAACGGACGTCCAGGGCATCCCGGTCTTCGACACCGTCGCCCAGGCGGTGGAGGAAACGGACGCGAACACGGCCATGACCTTCGTTCCGGCCCGCTTCGCCACCGACGCGATCTACGAGGCGGTCGACGCCGGCCTCCACACGGTGGTCTGCATCGCCGAGGGCCTCCCGGCACACGAGATGCTTCGCGTCTACAACTACATCCGGCCGAAGGGCATCACCATGCTCGGCCCGAACTGCCCCGGCGCGCTCTCGCCCGGGAAGGCGAACGTCGGGATCATCCCCGGCGAGATCTTCCGCGAGGGCCGGATCGGCCTCGTCAGCCGCTCGGGCACCCTCACGTACCAGATCGGGCACGAGATCACGCAGCTCGGGCTCGGGAACTCGACGATCGTCGGCATCGGCGGCGATCCGGTCGTCGGCTCGTCGTTCATCGACGTGCTGGAGAAGTTCCAGGCCGACGAAGAGACAGACATGGTCGTCATGGTCGGAGAGATCGGCGGAGCCGAGGAGGAGAAGGCCGCCGCGTTCATCGAGGCGGAGATGTCCAAGCCGGTCGTTGCGTACATCGCCGGCTTCACTGCGCCTCCCGGCAAGACGATGGGTCACGCCGGGGCGATCATCTCCGGGACATCCGGCACCGCCCAGGCGAAGAAAGAGGCGCTCGAGGCCTGTGGCATCCGGGTCGGGACGACGCCGACCGAGGTCGCGCAGCTCGCGGCCGAGGTCGTCGGCGCGCGCGCCTGATCCGCCTTCCCGACTCGCTGGATTGGTGGCGCGGCGAGCCCGGCGGCGCAGCGTGGCTCGACCGGCTGCCGTCAATCGTGGACGAGCTCGCCGGGCGCTGGTCGCTCGAGCTTGAGACCCCCTTCCCGACCTTTGCGTCGCTGACCATTCCCGCCGGCGATGTCGTCCTGAAGATCAACTTTCCGGATGCGGACACCGAGCACGAGGCCCATGCGCTGGAGCGATGGGCAGGGACGGGGGCAGTGCGGCTGCTGGCGCGGGACGATGCGCTGCGCGGGCTCCTCATCGAGCGCCTCCGGCCGGGCGGCCAGCTGTGGGCGCTGCCGGACGAGAAGGCGACCGAGATCGTCGCTGGCGTGCTCGAGCAGCTCTGGATCCCGGCCGGCGAGCCGTTCCGCCGACTCGAGGACGAGGCGGCCCGATGGGCAGCGGAGCTGCCGCGGCGGCAGCTCGACCGGCGGCTCGCCGGGAGGGCCGTCGCTTTCCTGCACGAGGCCGGGTCGACGAAGCGGGAGGCGATGCTCCTGCACCAGGACCTCCACGGCGGAAACGTGCTGCTCTCCGAGCGGGGCTGGCTGGCGATCGACGCGAAGCCGCTCGTCGGGGAGCGCGAGTTCGACGTCGCTTCGGTGATCCGCGACCGTCGGCCGACGACCAAGGCCGCGATGGAGCGGCGCCTCGACTACCTCGTCGACCGGCTGTCGCTCGACCGGGAGCGGACGCGCGGCTGGGCGATCGCGCACGCGCTCGCCTGGAACGGCGACGCGGACATGCTCGAGTGCGCGCGGCTCCTCGCGACCGGACGATCCTCGTAACAGAGTGTTACTACCGCCCGGGCCGCGCTCCGACAGCGGCCCCGGGCCGCTCGTAACAGAGTGTTTCTTGGCGTTGGAAGCGTCGGGGCGGCGCGCTGCTCGGGGACGTCCGACGGCAGTCCTAGAGTCGCCTCATGGAGACGATCTCGCTCGCGCGCGGCATCCCGGCGCCCGAATGCATCCCTGTCGAAGAGCTCGCGGACTGCGCGCGAGCCGCGCTCGAGCTGGACGGATCGACGATCCTGTCGTACGGATCGGCCGGCGGATACGCGCCGCTTCGGCGCTGGATCGCGGAGCTGCACGGTGTCACGCCGCAGCGCGTCGTCCTCACGAACGGATCGCTGCAGGGCTTCGCGCTCCTGGCGCAGGTCCTGGCGGCGGGTGGCGAACGCGTCCTCGTGGAAGCTCCGACCTACGACCGCCCGCTCCGAATCCTCGGCTCGCTCGGCGTCGAGGTTTCTGCGGTCGCCTGCGACGGGGACGGCCTGGACCCGGATGCGCTCGAGCGAGAGCTCCGGAGCGGCCGGCGCCCGGCGTTCCTGTACGTGATCCCCACGTTCCAGAATCCGACGGGCCGCACACTGACCGCCGAGCGGCGTCGGAGGCTCGTGGAGCTCGCCGCCGAGCACGACCTCCTCGTGCTCGAGGACGACCCCTACGGCGCGATCCGGTTCGAGGGCGATGCTCCTCCGACCCTGTTCGAGCTGGACGGCGGCGTGCGGGTCGCGTACTCGTCGTCGTTCTCGAAGACCGTCGCGCCGGGAATCCGGGTGGGGTACCTCGTGCTCCCCGAGCTCCTCGCCCGGGCAGTGGAGCACGCGGCCGCGTCCACGTACATCACGCCGGCCCTCCTCGCGCAGGCGACAGTGCACGAGTTCCTGAGCCGAGGACGCCTCTCGCAGAACGTCCAGCTCGTCCGCTCGCTCCTCCGTGCCAGGCGCGACTCACTCTGCGCGGCGCTCGAAGAGCAGCTCGGGCCGACCGGCGCCCGCTGGAACCGGCCCGAGGGCGGCTACTTCCTCTGGCTCGACCTCCCCGGCGATGCCAACGCCCGAGCGCTCCTGCACGCGTCCGAGCGAATCGGCGTCTCGTTCATCGCCGGCCCCGACTTCTACCCCTGGGCGGGAGGAGGACGAAGCGCAGCTCGCCTTGCCTTCAGCTACGCGTCGCCGGCCCAGCTACGAGAGGCCATCGGACGGCTTGCGGGGCTGCTCGCCCCGTCGGCGCCGGTAGAGCTGCGACAGCAGCACGCCGCCTAGCACGCCGAAGGCGACCATCAAGACCATCGCCCAGATCAGGGAGACGGTCGCCGTGAAGAAGACGAACTCGATCTCGATCTGCTTGTCGTTCATCGAGATGAACGCCAGCAGGTAGAGGAACATCGCGATGAGGCCGATCAGGATCAGCCACAGGCGCGGCTGAAACTGGTCGACGCCGTGGCCCGACGGCCGACGCAAGCGCATCCGGCGAGTCTAGGCGGCCGAGGCGACTGGCACGTGGCGCGGCACGAGCCGAGGCTGTTGCGGCGGCTGCAGGCGACGGGGCTTTGCGGGTCGGAACGTTGGACAGGGGGAGTCCAGGGGGAGGGCGCAAAGCCCCGCCTTTCGGAAATAGCAGTCGTCGCAGCTTGCCTCGGCTCGTTTGCTCATGGCCGCGTTTGAACCTCCTGAAAGCGCCTCTCCTGGCCGGGCATCTTGCGGCTTTGCGTGCCCGGGTTCAAGAGGCTGCCGTTACAAAATCCTTGCAAATTCCGCAAGGTCCGAAAACCGCGGAATTCCGGGCACTTCTAGGATTTCGGCGGCAGGGTTGCCAGCGCTCGCAACGCCTGTTGAAAACTATCCACAGGGACGATGCGCAGGCCGTCGGCATATCGCCGCGCTTCGGCCGCGTTATCCCCAGGGACGAGGAAGACATCCATCCCGGAACGACGGGCGCCGATGGTCTTCTGCTTGATTCCTCCCACTTTCGCCACCGAGCCGTCGAGGCCGATCTCGCCGCTCGCGGCGACCTTGTGGCCATGGTCGACGTCCCGTCCGAGCTTCTCCATGACCTCGAGCGCGAAGGCGAGACCGGCAGACGGCCCTCCAACCTGCCCGAGGTCGATCTTCACGTCGACGGGGAAGCGGGCCACGTCGAAGACGTCGGCGACGGAGATCCCGACGAATGCCCGCCGGTGGTCGCGCGGATCCGCGACGGTGGGGACGGTGACGGTGCGCTCCTTGCCGTCCCGCACGATGCGCATCCGAACCTGCTCTCCGGGTCGCTTCGCGCGAAGCGCGGTAGTCACGTCCTCTGAGGTTCGCACGGGCTTGCCGTCGACGGCCTTGATCCGGTCGCACTCGCGGAGCCGGCCCTCCGCCGGGTAGCCCGGGAAGGTTCCCTCGACGGCGACGCCGCGTCTGCGTGTCACGACGCGGTAGCGAAGTGCCCGCAGCGCGACGGTCGTCGCGTACGCCTGGCTCCGCCGCATCGCCGCCAACTCGCAGCGGCGGTGCGCCTTCTCGTCCTCGCCTTCGGCCAGGACGTTTCCGGCCGGCTCGAGCGTCGCCCCCTCGTAGAGGCTGGGGAACAGCTTCTCCAGGAGCGACGCCTTGCGGACGTCCACGGCCACGTAGTTGACGCTCCCTCCGTCCTCATCGGGCTTCTCCCCCTGGACAGTGACCTTGGAGTCGAGCGGACGGGCCTTGTCCGGCAGGAAGATGTACCGGTCGGACGGCACGACGTACAGCGCTCCCGCGCCGATCAGAAGCGCGAGGCCGGCGGCGACCAGCCAGGCGGGCCAGGGGAGCCTTCTCACAGCAGGCTGCGGATCAAGCCGCCGTCGACCTGGATCACCGATCCGGTGACGTATGAGGCGGCGTCGGAGGCAAGAAAGCACGCGACGGAGGCCACCTCGTCCGGACGGCCGATTCGGCGAAGCGCGATCGTCCTCAGGTCGTCACCGCTGGGGCCGTCGGGATAGACCTCGCTCAGCCGCTCGGTGTCGATCCTCCCCGGAGCGATCGTGTTGACGGTGATCCCCTCGGGGCCGATCTCGCGCGCGAGCGTCTTCGCCCAGCCGACGACGCCGGGGCGAACGGCATTCGACAGCGCAAGGTTGTCGGCCGGCTCCTTCACGGTGCTCGACTCGATGTTGATCACGCGCCCTGCCGGACTGCGGCGGAGATGGGGCAGGCTGAGGTTCGTCAGTCGGATTGCGGAGACGAGGAGGAGCTCGACCGCGGCCACGAGGGAGTCCTCGTCGACGTCGAGCGCGGGGCCGCGCGGCGGGCCTCCGCTGTTGTTCACCAGGACGTCGACGCCGCCGAACGCGGCCACCGCGCGGTCGACGAGGCGGGCGCAATCCTGCGGGTTCGTAACGTCGCCCTGGACTGCGAGCGCGCCGAGACGCTCGGCCTCCTCCTCGAGCACCTTGCGACGACGGGCGAACATCGCGACGCTCATGCCCTCGGCTGCGAGCGCCTCGGCGATTGCGAGACCCATGCCCTGCGAGGCGCCGCACACGATCGCGGTGCGACCGTTCAGGCCGAGATTCACGGCGCGGATGTCTCCGAGACGCGCTCGGGAGGGACTGTCCCTCGGACCCGGCGGGCGCGGACTGGTCCTTCGTGCCGAGAGTGCGTCAAGTGTGTGGAGCGAGTGTTACGGGCGATGTTGGCGGGTGCCACGGGATCATGATGTCTGAGGAACGGCTCATCTTGGACCCGCTGCCGTCGCTTCTCGGGGCGGCACGACGGGCGTTCGAACCTGCGCGCAAGCCTACGAGCGCGGCGTGAACGACGCCCCGGCTACGTCGTGAGCACGCCGACGACCTCGCGGACGGCGTCGGCAGACGCCTGCAGCTGCCGCTGCTCGTCGTCTGAGAGCTCGAGCTCCAAGACCTCCTCGATTCCCTCGACTCCGAGCTTCACCGGCACTCCCATGTAGAGATCCTCGATTCCGTACTCCCCCTCGAGGTACGCCGTGCAGGGAAGCACGCGCTTCTCGTCGAGCATGATCGAGTCGACCATCTGTGCCGCCGCTGCCCCCGGCGCGTACCAGGCCGAGGTCCCGAGCAGCTTGACCAGCTCGCCGCCGCCCTTTGCGGTCCGCTCGACGAGCCCCGCGATCTGCTCGTCCGGCAGGAGCTTTCGTAGCGGGACGCCACCGACCGTCGTCGCCGAGACGACCGAGACCATCTGGTCGCCGTGCCCCCCGAGCACCATCGCCGTCACGTCCTTCACCGACGCGCCCGTCGCCCAGGCGATGAACGTCGAGAGCCGCGCCGTGTCGAGGATGCCGGCCATTCCGAAGACGCGGTTCTTCGGCCAGTCCGACACGTTCTTCGCCACATGGCACATGGCGTCGAGCGGGTTCGAGACCACGATGAGGATCGCTTCCGGCGACTGCCCGACCACCTGCTCCGTAACCGAGCCGACGATTTTCTCGTTGGTCGCCACGAGGTCGTCGCGGCTCATGTCCCCGGTTCGGGGAACCCCCGCAGTGATCACGACGACGTCCGAGCCCGCGGTGATGTCGTACTCCGTGGAGCCGACCGCTCGCGGCTCGTAGCCGAGCACCGCCCCGGCCTGGTTGATGTCGAGCGCTTTGCCCTCGGCCAGTCCTTCCTTGATGTCGACGAGCGCGACGTCGCAGTAGTCGCCGCGCACGAGCTCTTGGGCGCAGGTCGCCCCGACGTTTCCGGCACCGACGACGGTGACCTTCCGCCGCCCCCTGATCGGCGTGAACTCGTGCCGCCCGGTCTGCACTAAACTCGAACCTCCAGCTTGTCGATGATCGCGTCGGCGACCTCGCTTGTCCCGACGGCGGTCGGGTCGTCGCGGGTCGGCTTCATGTCGTAGGTCACGCTTCGCCCCTCGCGGATGACGTCGGCGATCGCGTTCTCGACGCGCTCGGCCGCCTCCATCTCTTCGAGATGGCGGAGCATCATCACGGCGGAGAGCATCTGCGCCATCGGGTTCGCCTTGTTCTGGCCCGCGTACTTTGGCGCCGAGCCGTGCGTAGGCTCGAAGATCGCCGCCTGCTCGCCGAAGTTGCCGCCGGGCGCCATCCCGAGTCCCCCGATCAT
Organism: Gaiellaceae bacterium; assembly: GCA_035711385.1. Taxonomy (GTDB): domain Bacteria; phylum Actinomycetota; class Thermoleophilia; order Gaiellales; family Gaiellaceae; genus JACDAN01. The sequence goes on along the minus strand of DASTCG010000085.1, from coordinate 19,680 downwards.
CCCGGCGGCGAGGTCGGACACGATGTCCCCGTAGAGGTTGGGGCAGACGAGGACGTCGTACTCCTCCGGCCGCTGCACGAGTTGCATGCACATGTTGTCCACGATTCGGTCGTCGAACTCGACGTCCGAGTTCTCCTCGGCGACCTCCCGCGCGACGTGCAGGTAGAGACCGTCGGTGAACTTCATGATGTTCGCCTTGTGCACGGCCGTCACCTTGCGGCGGCCGTTTCGGCGGGCGTAGTCGAACGCGAACTGGACGATGCGCCGCGTGCCGCTCACAGAGAGCGGCTTGATCGAGATCCCTGCGTCGCGGTGGCGGAGACTGCCGCCGTGGGCTTCGATCCACCCGATCAGCTCCTCGGCCTCCTCCGTGCCCTGCTCGTACTCGATCCCGACATAGAGGTCCTCCGTGTTCTCACGGATCAGGACGAGATCGACATCGTCGAAGCGGGAGCGCACGCCCTCGTAGCTCTTGCAAGGCCGGACCTGGCCGTAGAGGTCGAGTGCCTTCCTCAAGGTGACGTTCACCGACCGGAAGCCACCGCCGACCGGGGTCGTGATGGGCCCCTTGAGCGCGACGCCGTTCCGCCGGATCGAATCGAGCACGTGCTCGGGCAGCGGGTTGCCGCCGTGCTCGTCCATCACGTCTGCACCCGCCTGCTGGACGTCCCAGTCGAACTCCACCCCGCTCGCCTCGAGGACTCGGCGGGTCGCCTCGGTCAGCTCCGGACCGATGCCGTCGCCGGGGATCAGGGTGATCCGGTGAGCCATGCGGCGGCGACTCTACCGAAGCCCGTTCCTGCACCTACGAAGCCGGGTACTCTCTCCCGGCGATGAGCGACTTCAAGCCAGGCCTCGAGGGAGTCGTCGCGGTCGAGACCGCGGTTGCGGCCCCGGACCGCGAGGGCGGGGCACTCCGCTACCGCGGCTACGACATCGAGGAGCTCGTCGGCCGCTACCCCTACGAGAACGTCTGGGGATTGCTGGTCGACGACGACATCGAGTCGAAGATGCCCGATCCGGAGCCGTACGAGCCGACGAATCTCACCGGGAACGCTCCGGCCGACCTTCAGGCGGAGGTCGCGCACATGAGCGCGGCGTGGGGCCTGAGAAAGCTCGTCGACATCGACGACCGGCAGGCCCGTGACGATCTCGGTCGGATCTCGGCGCAGATGATGGGCATCGTCGCCCGCTCGGCGGCCGTCGCGGACGGGCGGGAGCCGGCTTCCGACGACGTCGTCGCGCAGGGCGAGACGGCAGCCGAGAAGTTCCTGCTCCGGTGGCGGGGCGAGGCGCCCCCCGATCACGTCAAGGCGATCGATACGTACTGGATCTGCACCGCCGAGCACGGACTCAACGCCTCCACCTTCACCGCCCGCGTGGTTGCCTCGACCGGGGCCGACTGCGGCGCGGCGATGTCCGCGGCTGTAGGCGCTTTGAGCGGGCCGCTGCACGGGGGTGCGCCGGCACGCGTGCTGCCGATGCTCGACGAGGTCGCGAGCAGCGGTGATCCCGAGGGGTACGTGAAGCGCGTGCTCGACAGCCACGGGCGGATCATGGGCTTCGGTCACCGGGTCTATCGAGCCGAGGACCCGCGCTCGCGCATCCTCAAGCGCGTCGCGCAGGAGGTCGGCTCGCCTCGTATGGAGGTCGCCGAGGCACTCGAGGAGGCCGCGCTCGCGGAGCTTCACCAGCGGAAGCCCGACTACGTGATCGCGACAAATGTCGAGTTCTACTCCGCTGTGCTGCTCGACGCGGCAGACGTTCCGCCGGATCTGACGCCCGCGATGTTCGCCTGCTCGCGCGTGGCCGGATGGTCGGCCCATATTCTCGAGCAGAAGCAGACGGGCCGTCTGTTCCGTCCGGCCGATCGCTATGTCGGCCCGGCGCCGCGCTCGCTGAGCGCCGTCTAGTGGCTTTGCGGCAGCCAGGTTCGTCAACGACATGACCGAAGGAGCCACTGGCCTCGCGTCAGCGGCGGTCGAGGCGAACCAGCTCGCCGAGCAGGGCTCCGAGCGCGAGCTCGCCCAGCTGCGGTCCCGCTGGCAGGACGAGATCGAGGGTGCGGCGCGGAGCACCGACTTCCGCGAGCGCGCGCTCGCGTACCGGGCGATCGGGCAGTTCCGCTACAGGCAGAAGCTCGAGCTGCTGCGGCGAGGCTTGCAGGACGACAGCCCGGCGAGCCGCGGCTCGGCCCTGCTGTCGCTCGAGCTGCTCTCGCGGGACCACCCCGGCGACGTCAACGCCGACCGCTCGCTGCTCCATCACCTGGCTGCGCACGACTCGAACGCCGCGATCCGCCGTCTCGCGATCCTCGTGCTCAAGAACGGATCACCGCACCGTGACACGATCACGATGCTGGAGGGCATCGCGGGCGACGACGAGCAGGATCGCGAGCTCCGCGAGACCGCCAAGCGGGTAGCGGCGTCGTTGACGAAGAAGTCCCGCGCGCGCTAGGAGGGTTTGGCGGAATGGCGCTCGTTGCCAGGGTGCGACGGTCGTTCCCAGGCAAGGACGCAGGGAGCGCCCGTATCGACTGAGATACGGGCGCGACTGAGGACGCAGTCCTGGGGGCGAGCGGCGCAGCCTGGCGGCCTCAGCCGCTGTTGCGCCAAGCCCTCCTTCTAGGGGCGGGAGCAGCTGCAGACGCTCCGGCCGGGCAGCGGCTTGCCGCAGCCGGCACAGTGCCGCCGCTCGTTGCGGCGCCACTCGAGCATCTTCTTCTCGATCCCCGCCTTCATCATCAACACGCCGACTCCCGTGGTGGAGGCGAGGAGGAGAGCTGTCTCGTTGGTCATCGCGGTCATCTGGTCTTTCGTCTCCCGTGCGGGTGGGCCCGGAAGTACAACTCCCGGCGGCGCCGATCGGTTACGTGGGTGTAGAGCTCCGTTGTAGCCAGATCGGCATGGCCGAGCATTTCCTGAACACTTCTTAGGTCTGCTCCTCCCTCGAGGAGGTGCGTCGCAAACGTGTGACGCAGCAGATGGGGGTGCACCCGCTCGGGCTCGAGGCCCGCCTTAGCCGCGAGCTTCCGCAGGATCAGGAAGGCGCCGGCCCTCGTCAGCGCGCCGCCATGGGCGTTGAGAAAGAGCTCCGGACGGTGGCGGCGGTCGAGGTGCGGGCGTCCACGCGCCAGGTAGCGGCGAAGCGCCTCGACCGCCTGCCGCCCGACCGGGACGACCCGCTCCTTCCCGCCCTTGCCGACCGTGCGGACGAGACGCTGATCGAGGTCGACGCCGCCCTTCTCGAGCCCGACGGCCTCGCTGACTCGGAGACCGGCCCCGTACAGCAGCTCCACGAGTGCGCGGTCGCGGAAGTCGCGAGGCGTCGTTCCGGCCGCCGCCTCGATCAGGCGCTCGGCCTCGGCAGGCGAGAGGGCGCGCGGTAGCCGCCTGGCGCGCCGCGGGAGCTCCAGCTCGGCGGCCGGGTTCGTCTCGGCGGCTCCGATCAGGACGAGGTGGCGGAAGAACGAGCGCAGCGAGGCGACGCGCCTGGCGATCGTCGCTCCAGAGAGGCCTCGTGCGCGAAGCTCGGCGAGGTAGCGCTCGAGCTCCTCGGTCGAGACGGTGGACGGTGGGCGCCCGAGCCACTCGGCAAGCGCATCGAGGTCCCGCCGGTACGCGTCGACCGTCCGCGGAGCGAGGCGCGCGGTCGAGACGGCGAGGAATCCGTCGAGCTCAGGATCGCGGGTGCGCTCGGTCATAGACCTTTCGCAGCCGCCGTCCGTCGACGTGGCTGTACATCTGTGTGGTCGAGAGCGAGCTGTGCCCGAGCAGCTCCTGGATCGTCCGCAGGTCGGCGCCGCCCTCCAGCAGATGGGTTGCGAACGCGTGGCGAAGGCGGTGCGGATGCGGGAAGAGCCTCCGTAGCGTGCTCGTGTCCAGCCGCCGGCCGCGCGCCGAGATGAAGAGCGCGTCGTTCGCGCCGCGGGCGAGCTTCGGGCGCTCGCGCAGCCAGCGCGCGACCCAGTACGCAGCCTCCTCCCCGAGCGGGACCACGCGTTCCTTCCCGCCCTTGCCACGCACCCGCACAGCCTCCTGGTCGAACTCGACGTCGGCGAGGTCGAGGTCGACGGCCTCCCGGCTCCGGAGCCCCGCCGAGTAGACGAGCTCGGCGAGCGCGCGGTTCCTGACGGCGAGCGGAGCGTCGTCGGCGAGGCGCTCGAGCTCGGCGTCGACCTCCTCCGCCTTCATGGTCTCGGGCAGGCGGCGCGCCCTACGGGGGGCGAGCCGGGCATCGGGGACCCTGGCGGGGCCGAGCGTGAAGCGGAGGAACGCACGGACGGCCGCGAGCTTGCGGGCGATCGTGGCCGGCGCCAGCTTCCCGGGCGAGCGGCCTGGCCTCGCGGACCCGAGCTCGGCGGTGTAATCGGCAAGCAGCCGGGCGTCCACCTCGTCGACGGACGCCTTCCGCCGGTCGAGCCAGGCGCCGAACTCCGACAGGTCGGCAGCATATGCCCGTCTGGTCGCCTCGGACAGGCCGGGGCTCGCGAGGAAGCGGTCGATCGCCTGCCGGGTCTCCATCCAGGCAGGATTCGCGCCCGTGAAGCTCGCGTCCTGCCTCGCCGCCTCCTGACCCGTGGTCTCCCGTAGCGCGAGACGATGAGGGAGCTGACGCTCTACCTCGTCGCGGCGGTGCTCTACATCGCCCTCGGGGTCATGTACCCGAGCCTCCTCTTCTCCTGGGTCGAGGGCACGGCGTTCCTCCTGCTCGCCGTCTGGATCGTCCCGTCCTTCGTCCGCCGGCTCTTCCGGTGAGCTGGGCCGCGCACGACCTCGAGCCGTACGCGATCCAGCGCCACTTCGGCGTCAAGGTCGCCTTTGTCCCGCTCCTGATCGGCTCCTACTCGCCGGACATGCTCAGCAAGTGGTTCGTGTACGGGGTCAACGTCGCGGGCATCCAGTTCAAGGCGAGCGACCCGGCGCAGTTCCATCGGGGCTGGCCCGGGATCGGCTTCACCCACTCGCTCGCGTACGGCTTCCTCGTCGCCGCCGTCATCTGGGGCCTGAGCGGCAGCCGGATCTGGGCGTGGAGCTTCCTCCTGGGACAGTGGGCCCACATCCTCACGGACGCCGGCGACACGATCGGGGTGATGCTCTTCTTTCCGTTCTCGACCGAGACCTTCGGGATCGGAGCCTGGGCCTATGCCGGCCAGTACGGACGTCTGACGGACGCAGCCGCCTACTTCAGCGGGCTCGGGTTCCTCTGGGACGGTGTGTTCGTGATCTACGGCCTCGCCTCCTGGCGGATGCTGAAGCGCGAGTACTTCCACGACGTCATCGTCCAGGCCGATCCGCGCCTGTGGGGCTGGCTCGGAGGGAGGCTGCCGGAGGCGGCGGTGCTCGCCCTCTACCGCGCGAGCTTCTTCTACGGGACCACGAGGTGGTTCGCGTGGCTCGTCTGGGCCCACGGCGTCCACCACTTCCCGATCGACCTGAGCTGGGGCGGGCCGGGCTTCGTGAACGCGGCCTACGACTGAGCCCAGAACTCGTTTCAGGTGGGCGGCGCTCATTCGGGAACGAGTTCTTGGGGCAGCTCGTCCGGCAGCAACGAGTACATGACGAAGTCCACCCGCCGGCCCAGGCGGGCGTTGTAGCGGCTCGAGCGCAGGACGCCCTCCCGCGTGAATCCGGCGTTCTCGGCCACCTTGTTCGACGCACCGTTCTCCTCGTCCGCCCGAAGCTGGAGCCGGTGGAGGCCGCGCTCCTCGAGCGCCCAGCGCGAGACCAGCCGGAGAGCGCGAGTGCAGCTGCCGCGGCCGCGCGCCTCCGGAGCCATCCAGTACCCCGTCTCGGCGACGCCCTGGTCCGGCTCGACCATGCGCACGCCGATGGAACCGACGGGCCGGCGGTCGACGACGACGGCGAAATTGAACATCGAGCCGTCGCGCCACCCCATCCGGCACAGAACGAGGTACTCCTCGGCGTCGGATCGGGTGTAGGGCGAAGGGATCGCGTCGAGGAACTCCGCGATCGCGCGGTCGTTGCATGCGGCCGCGATGACCTCGGCGTCGCCGGCGAGGCCCCACGGCCTGAGCGTGACGACGCCGTCGCTGAGCGGGGGGTCGGGCGGCCGCACGGCCATTGCCATACGATATGCAGCCCGTTTCGGGCCGGACGCCGGCCGGGAACCAAGGAAAACCCATGGCGATCATCGAGGACGTACGCGGACAAGCCGACCTGAGCGAGCACGGAATCGAGGCCGGCAAGGTCGTCCACCACAATCCGACAGTCGCCCTCCTCTACGCACACGCGATCAGGCGCGGCGACGGACGGCTGGCCGAGGGCGGCCCGCTGGTCGTCGACACCGGCAAGCACACCGGCCGCTCGCCGAACGACAAGTTCGTCGTCCGGGAGCCGGGTTCCGAGGACCGGATCTGGTGGGGCAAGGTCAACCGGGAGCTCTCCGAGGAGCACTTCGACGGGCTCCGCGAAAAGGTCACGTCGTTCCTCTCGGGCGAGGAGCTGTACGTCGTCGACGCGTTCGCGGGTGCCGATCCGATGCATCGCCTGGCGCTCCGAGTGATCACCCAAAGCCCCTGGCACGCGCTCTTCGCGAAGACGCTCTTCATCGACCCAACCGCCGAGGAGCTCGCCGGCCACGAGCCGCAGGCCGTCGTCCTGCACGCGCCGCCCGTCGAGGCCGAACCCGCCGAGGACGGCACCCGGAGTGGGACCTTCGTCGTGCTCCATCCCGGACGCATGGAGGTGCTGATCGGCGGCACCTTCTACGCGGGGGAGATCAAGAAGTCGATCTTCACGCTCATGAACGACCGACTGCCGCTCGAGGGCGTCCTGCCGATGCACTGCTCGGCCAACGTCGACGACGAGGGGCGCGTCGCCGTCTTCTTCGGCCTCTCCGGCACCGGCAAGACGACGCTCTCGGCCGACCCGGAGCGGCACCTGATCGGGGACGACGAGCACGGCTGGAGCGAGGAGGGGATCTTCAACATCGAGGGCGGCTGCTACGCGAAGGTCATTCGCCTCTCGCCCGAGGCCGAGCCGCAGATCTTCAAGACGACCCGGAGCTGGGGCACGGTGCTCGAGAACGTCGTCGTGGACGAGCGCGGGGTGCTCGATCTCGACGACGACTCGAAGACCGAGAACACCCGCGCCGCCTACAAGCTGGAGCAGATCTCCAACGCCCTGCCGGCCAAGCGGGCCGGGCATCCGAGCGCCGTCGTGTTCCTCACCGCCGACGCCTTCGGAATCCTTCCGCCGATCGCCCGTCTGTCGCGCGAGCAGGCGATGTTCTACTTTTTGTCCGGGTTCACGGCGAAGCTCGCGGGCACCGAGATCGGCGTCACCGAGCCGCAGCCGACGTTCTCCGCGTGCTTCGGCGCTCCGTTCCTGCCGCAGCCGCCGTCGGTGTACGCGCACATGCTCGGCGAGAAGCTCGACCAGCATCCGCACGTCACCGTCTGGCTCGTGAACACCGGCTGGACGGGCGGGCCGTTCGGCGAGGGCGAGCGGATGCCGATCAAGGCCACCCGGGCCCTGCTGAAAGCGGCGCTCACCGGAGAGCTGGACGGGAGCGAGTACCGGACGGACACGCTCTTCGGCTTCGAGGTGCCCGTGGCCGTCCCCGGCGTGGACTCGAGCCTTCTCGACCCGCGCTCGACGTGGGCCGATCCCGGGGCATACGACCGCAAGGCGCGCGAGCTGGCGAGGATGTTCCGCGACAACTTCGAGCAGTTCGCGGACGCCTCGGGCGACGCGGTCGCGCAGGCGGGCCCGCACGTCTAAGGTCGTCGCAGTCGCGCTCGCCGCGGTCTTCCTGTCCGCCGGCGGCGCGGGAGCGCAGGCACCGCTGCCGACCTGCCTGGGGGAGACGGCGACCATCGTCGGCACCGAGGGCCCGGACGTCCTGACGGGATCGACCCGCGACGACGTCATCGTCGGCCTCGGCGGCGACGACATCATCAACGGCGGTCCCGAGAGCTTCTCCACCGACAGCCTCTGCGGTGGTGAGGGGAACGACGTCATCAACGCCGGCGGCGGCCTGATCGCCGGGCTCTCGGGGGACGGCGGCGACGACCGCTACGAGCCGGGCGACGTCACGTTCGCGCTCGCCGTCTACCTCGACTCCCCTGTGCCGGTCACCGTCGACCTCGGCACGGGCACGGCGACCGGGCAGGGCACCGACACGCTCCTCGGAATGGACGGTGTCATCGGCTCGCAGGGCGACGACGTGCTCACGGGAAGTGCCAGGATGGAGATCCTCGACGGCCGCGGCGGAAACGACCGGCTCCTGGGCCGCGCCGGCGCCGACTACCTCGATGGGGACGCCGGGAACGACCTCATGGACGGCGGGCCCGGCCAGGACACCGGCTCGTTCGGAGCGCCGCGCGGGGTTCGCGTCGATCTCGGCGCAGGCCGGGCAACCGGCTGGGGCACCGACCGGCTGGTGTCGATCGAGGACGCCGAAGGCTCCCGCTTCGCGGACGTGCTCCGCGGCACCAACGGGCGCAACGAGCTCTCCGGAGGCAAGGGGAACGACTCCCTGACCGGGCTCGGCGGCAACGACGCGCTGGCCGGCGGCGAGGGGAACGACCGGCTCGCCGGCGGCGGCGGCGCCGACCGCCTCGACGGCGGCGCCGGCCGGGACCGCGGAGACGGCGGCACCGGCCGGGACCGCTGCGTGAAGCTCGAGCGCAGGCAACGCTGCCCCTGAGCTGAGCCCGTCGTCGGCGACGGTCGGTCCCGCGGCTAGCCCGCGAAGCCGGTCGGCGGCATCGAGTCGACGCTTCGGCCCTCGAGCTTCGCGTAGAGCTCGGCAATCGCGATCGGCCCCTCCACGCGCTCCCGGAAGTCGTGATGGGCTAGCCACGCCGCCGCCTCGTCGGTCGAGAGCGGCTCGAACTCGATGTTGGCAGCGCAGCGGCCCGGGCGGGCGACCGCCGGATGGAGCCCGCGGATCGGCTCGTTCGTCGTCACGAGCACGAGGACGCGCAGCCCCTGGCCGATCAGCCCGTCGACGACGTTCAGGAAGCGTGAGAGGCCCTGGCCGATGATCGACTTCGCGTCGGGGGTGAGGAGCTCCCCCGTGTCCTCGAGCACGAGCAGCCGCCAGGCCTTGCTGCCCTCTCCGTCTTCCTCGGAAGAGCCCTCGCCGAAGGCGGCGTAGACGCCGGGCACGGCCGCGTAGCGCATCAGCCGCGGGTCGGGCATGTCCGCGTAGCCCGGCTGGGTGAGGACGCCCATCAGGTAGTCGGCGTGCTCGCCGAAGAACGAATCGGGGTCGACGATGTAGTGGAACTCGCACCAGTCGCGCCATTCCCAGGCGAGGGCGCGGAGGGCGAACGTCTTTCCGGTCCCGACCTCGCCGTGCCAGAGGATCAGCTGGCCGCCGTGGGCGGGCTGGAAGCCCCGCATGAGCCGGTCGAGGGTCGAGCGCACTGGCGCGGTGTAGTTCTGCTCGAGGTCGGACCACTCCGGTACGGAGATCTCGCGGTACGAGGGAATCGGGCCGTGCTGGCCGTACGTCCAGAACTGAACGCCGACCCTGTGGGTCGAGCTCGGGTCCGGAGGCGGGAAGAGACGCCTGAGCTCCGTCATCGTCGCCTCGACCCGGTCGAGGGCCGGAGCCGCGGCCTGGACGTGGATCCATCCGCCCATGAGGCCGGCGTACAGGAGCGTTCCGTCCCGCTCGAGGACGGCCGAGTCGTGTCCGCTGCCCGACCTGCGGTGGAGCGGCTCGCCGAGCGGCTCGAGTGACCGAGCAGCGGTGGCCCAGCTGGCGAACCGGCTCTGCTTGAGCCCTCGGTCGACGACCCAGGCCGTGAAGAGCGCGGCCGCCGAGTCGTGCACCTCGTGCGTCAGCTCGATCTTGTCGCGGAAGCCGGTCACGTTGCGTGGATGATGCCCGTTGCCTCGGCCCGAAAGTAGGCTTCGGCGCGATGGAGGCAAGCTCATCCGCCGCGCCGCGCGGACTCGGCAGGACGCGCAGGCGTGACGCCTGGTGGCTCTACCCGGCCGGTGTCGTCGCGGCGCTGACGGCGTTCACGGTCTACTCCGTCTTCGCGATCGCCGTCGGCGCGGACTATCTCTCCACGGAGGACGGCGCCCGCTACCTGTCTCCGTTCTACTCACCGAACCTCGACGAGCTCTTCGGCATCCACCCGCCGTTCTCGTTCGCGTTCCTCGTCGTCTGGGCGCCGCTGGGGCTGAGACTCACCTGTTACTACTACCGCAAGGCCTACTACCGGTCGTTCTTCCTGGCTCCCCCCGCCTGCGCAGTGGGAGGGCCGAAGCGGCGCCGGTACCGCGGTGAGACCACGTTTCCGTGGGTCCTGCAGAACGTCCACCGGTACTTCTTCTACTTCGCGACCATCGTGCTGGCGTTTCTCTGGTACGACGCCGGGCGGGCGTTCTTCTTCACCGGCTCGGACGGGTCGCTCGAGCCGGGCGTCGGCCTGGGATCGCTCGTCCTGCTCACGAACGTCGTCCTGCTCTCGGCGTTCACGTTCGGCTGCAACTCGTTCCGCCACCTCGTGGGCGGGAAGCTCGACTGCTTCGCCTGCTCGCCCGGCCGACACAGGCTGTGGCTCGGCGTCTCGGTCCTCAACGGGCGGCACGCGCTCTGGGCGTGGATCAGCCTCGTCGTCGTCGCGCTTGCGGACCTCTATGTCCGGCTCTCGGCGACGGGGGTCATCGACGATCCGAGGATCATCTGATTGGCCCCGGTCGACGGCCTCGAGACGCACGACTACGACGTGGTGGTGATCGGCGCCGGGGGAGCCGGGCTCCGAGCCGCGATCGAGACCTCGGCGCTCGGCGCCCGCACCGCGCTCCTCTCGAAGTCGCTCCTCGGCAAGGCTCACACGGTGATGGCGGAGGGCGGCGTTGCCGCGGCCCTGGGCAACGTCGACGAGGACGACAGCTGGGAGACGCACTTCCAGGACACGATCTTCGGCGGCAAGTACCTGAACAACTGGCGCATGGCGGAGCTCCACGCCCGCGAGGCTCCCGAGCGGGTCCTCGAGCTCGAGCGCTGGGGCGGGGTCTTCGACCGCACTCCCGACCGGCGTCTCTCGCAGAGGGCCTTCGGCGGCCATACCTTCAAGCGGCTCGTGCACATCGGCGACCGCACCGGCCGCGAGCTCCTGCGCACCGTCCAGGACCGGGCGGTGCACCAGGGAGTGGACGTCTTCATGGAGCTCACGGTCACACGCCTGCTGACGGACGGAGACCGCGTGTGCGGCGCCTTCGGCTATTGGCGCCAGACCGGCGGCTTCGTCGCCTTCAGGGCCCGGGCCGTCCTGCTCGCGACCGGCGGCGCCGGAAGGTGCTGGCGAATCACCTCGAACTCCTGGGAGTGCACCGGCGACGGACACGCGCTCGCGTACGAGGCCGGCGCCGAGCTGATCGACATGGAGTTCGTCCAGTTCCACCCGACGGGAATGGTCTGGCCACCGGGGGTCGTCGGCCTGCTCGTCACCGAGGCTGTGCGCGGTGAGGGCGGCATCTTGCGCAATGCCGACGGCGAGCGGTTCATGGAGCGGTACGACCCCGACCGGCTGGACCTGTCGACGCGCGACGTGGTCGCCCGCGCCATCTACACCGAGGTGAAGGAGGGACGCGGCTCTCCCCGCGGCGGCGTCTACCTCGACGTCTCGCACCTTCCCGAGGCGACGGTGAAGACGAAGCTGGAGGGCATGTACGACCAGTTCGAGCAGCTGGCCGGCGTCGACATCACGAGCGCACCGATGGAGGTCGGGCCTACCTGCCACTACTTCATGGGCGGGGTCAGGGTCGAGCCGGAGACGGGGGCGAGCTCGGTCCCCGGGCTCTACGCGGCGGGCGAGTGCTCGGGAGGGATGAACGGCGCCAACCGTCTCGGCGGCAACTCCCTCTCCGACCTGCTCGTGTTCGGCAGACGGGCGGGCGACGGCGCGGCGAGGCACGCAGCGCAGACGCCGCCGCCTGAGATCGACGACCAGCAGGTGGCCGAGGCCGCGGACGAGCTCAACCGCTTCCTCGACGGACCGGGCAGCGAGGATCCCTACGAGCTCCAGTCGGAGCTCGAGGAGACCATGCAGGAGCTCGTCGGCATCTTCCGCGACGCGGACGGCCTCTCGACGGCCATCGCCAGGCTGGAGGACCTCTCGCGACGCGCCGGGAACGCGAGGGCTCCGTCGGGCGGCCGGGCGTTCAACCCGGGGTGGAACCTCTGTCGCGACCTGCGGACGATGACCACGTGCGCGGAGGCCGTCGCCCGGGCAGCTCTGCGGCGGGAGGAGAGCCGCGGCGCCCACAGCCGGCTCGACTTCCCCGACTACGACGAGTACTGGGGCGGGCACAACCTCGTCGTCAGCAAGGGGCCGGAGGGGATGCGCCTGGAACCGACCCCCGTCCTCGTCATCCCCGAGCTGGAGCCGCTCGTCGAGGCACGACGGGCCCAGGAGCGGCGGTGAGCACCCGGACCCTGCAGATCTGGCGCGGCGACGCCGGCGGCGGGCACTTCGTCGACTACGAGATCGAGACGGAGGTCGGGATGGTCGTCCTGGACGCGGTCCGGGAGGTGCAGCGCACGCAGGCGAAGGACCTGGCCGTGCGCTGGAACTGCAAGGCGGCGAAATGCGGCTGCTGCAGCGCCGAGGTGAACGGCCGGCCGAGCCTCATGTGCAAGACGAGGCTCGACCGGCTACCGGAGGGCGAGCCGATCCGCGTCGAGCCGATGAGGACCTTCCCGCTCGTCCGCGACCTGGTCACGGACGTCTCCTGGAACTACGAGGTCGACCGGAAGATCCCGCCGTTCACGCCGGTGGAGGACGCCGACTGGCGCCTCGGGCAGGAGGACGTCGACCGGATGAGCGAGTTCCGGAAGTGCATCGAGTGCTTCCTCTGCCAGGACGTCTGCCACGTCCTCCGGGAGCACGACCTCAAGCGCGGGTACTTCGGGCCGCGATACATGATCCGCATCGCGAGCCTCGAGATGCACCCGTACGACGCCCTCGACCGCACCGATCTGGTCGAGGACGAAGGGGGCCTCGGTCTCTGCAACATCACCAAATGCTGCACCGATGTCTGCCCCGAGGGGATCAAGATCACCGACAACGCGATCATCCCGCTGAAGGAGCGCGTCGTCGACCGGCGCTACGACCCGTTGGCGGCGCTCGTGCGCCGCCTCCGGCGCGCCCGGAGGCGCGAAAGCGGGTAGCGCGGATGGCGGCGCGGGGCGCTCTGGCCTTGCTGTAGCTTGCGGCGGGATGGAGGGCGAGCACGACGTCCTTGTGGTCGGGGCCGGCCTTGCCGGGATGCGGGCGGCCATCGAGGCGCACGACCTGGGTGTCGACGTCGCCCTGATCTCGAAGCTCCATCCGACCCGGAGCCATTCCGCCGCGGCGGAGGGCGGCATCAACGCCGCGCTCGGCAACGTCGAGCCCGACAGCCCCGAGGAGCACGCGTTCGACACCGTCAAGGGCTCCGACTTCCTCGGCGACCAGGACGCGATCGAGATCCTCTGCAACGAGGCGCCCGACGACGTGTACCAGCTGGAGCACTGGGGCGCCGTCTTCTCGCGCACCGAGGACGGCAAGATCGCGCAGCGGCCCTTCGGCGCCGCGGGCCACCCGCGCACTGCGTACGCCGCCGACATCACCGGCCACGTGCTCGTCCACGTGCACTACGAGCAGGTCATGAAGCGGGACATCCCCACCTACGAGGAGTACTTCGCCTGGAAGCTCGTCATCGACGACGACCGCTGCCAGGGCGTGATCGCCTGGGACCTCCTGAACGGCGGCCTGAAGACGATCGGCGCAAAGACGGTGATCCTGGCCACCGGCGGAGCGGGCCGGCTCTACACCGGCACCACGAACGCCTACGCCTGCACCGGCGACGGGATGGCGATGGCGCTTCGAGTCGGAGTCGCGCTCGAGGACATGGAGATGATGCAGTTCCACCCGACGACGCTCGCGCCGTCCGGCGTGCTGATCACGGAGGGTTGCCGCGGCGAGGGCGCGTACCTGCTGAACGGAGACAACGAGCGCTTCCTCGAGCGCTACGCCCCGCACGCGATGGAGCTCGCGAGCCGAGACGTGATCTCGCGGGCAGAGCAGACCGAGATCGACGAGGGCCGCGGCGTGAACGGCAACGTCCTGCTCGACCTCCGGCATCTCGGGGCCGAGAGGATCCTGGAGCGGTTGCACGGCACCCGAGAGCTTTCGCTGGTGTTCGCGGGCGTCGATCCGATCCGCGAGCCGATCCCGGTGCGGCCCGGCGCCCACTACCACATGGGCGGGGTCGACACGGGCGTCGACGGGGAGACGTCGGTGACCGGGCTGTACGCGGCGGGAGAGTGCGCGTGCGTCTCCGTCCACGGCGCGAACCGGCTCGGCGGCAACGCCCTGATGGAGACGATCACCTTCGGGAAGCGCGCCGGGCGCGCGGCGGCGGACTGGGCGATGTCGCACACAACCGTCGCGGTGCCGCCGTCCGTCGAGGCCGACGCGCAGCGGGAGCTGAAGGAGCTGCTCGCACGCACCGAAGGCGAGCGCCCGTGGGCGATCCGCGACGAGCTCGCCTGGTCGATGCACGAGAACTTCGGCGTCTTCCGGCGTGAGGATGAGATGAAGGAGCAGGGTCAGCTGATCGCGGCGCTGAAGGAGCGGTACGAGCGCGTCGTCGTCGACGACAAGGGCGACATCTTCAACAACGACCTGACGCAGGCACTCGAGCTCGGCTTCCTGCTCGAGCTCGCGGAGTGCATGGTCGTCGCCGGCCTTGCACGGAAGGAGAGCCGGGGCGCCCACGCGCGCCCGCACGACTACCCCGATCGCGACGACGAGAACTTCATGAAGCACACGCTGACAACGCTCGACGCGCAGGGCGGCGTCGAGCTCGACTGGAAGCCGGTGACGGTGACGAAGTGGCAGCCCCAGGAGAGGACGTACTGATGGCGGTCGAGGCCTGGCACCACAAAGCGCGTCCCCTCGCGGAGCGCATGACCGTGGCGCTCAAGATCTGGCGCTACGACCCGCGGACCGGCGAGCGAGAGCTTCGGGACTACGAGGTCGAGGCGCCCGTCTGGGCCTGCCTCCTCGACGTCCTCGACCTGATCAAGGACAAGGTCGACGGCTCACTCGCCTACCGCAAGAGCTGCCGGATGATGATCTGCGGCTCCTGCGGCATGCGGATGGACGGTCGCGCCGTCCTGGCCTGCAAGGAGCGGATGAAGCCGATCGTCGACCGGGGCCACGTCCCGGTGATCTCGGCGATGGGGAACCTGCCGATCGTCCGCGACCTCGTCGTCGACATGGGGCCGTTCTGGAGCAAGGTGCGGGCCGTCAAGCCCTGGCTCGACCCCGGCTACGACGAGGCGGCCGAGAAGGAGCGCATCGTTTCCCAGCAGCAGATGAACGCGATCCACAAGGAGTCGCTCTGCATCATGTGCGGCTGCTGCGTCTCCGAGTGCAACTCGATGGAGTCCGACCCGGACTTCCTCGGCCCGGCGGCGCTCGCGAAGGGGATGCGCTTCGTCGGTGATCCGCGCGAGCGGCAGCAGGTTCCGCGCCTGAACGACCTCAACGAGGAACACGGGATCTGGGACTGCACCCGCTGCTACTTCTGCAACGAGCGCTGCCCCAAGGGCGTCGACCCGCGCGACGCGATCGCGAAGCTCGGCGCCGAGTCGATGCGGCTCGGCATCGACCACGACATGGGCGCGAGGCACGCGAAGTGGTTCGTCACCTCGGCGAAGACCACGGGGTGGCTGCGCGAGACGGAGCTCGTGCCGAAGACCCAGGGCGTCATCTCGGCGATCAAGGAGACGAAGTTCGCGCTCAAGCTCTTCCGGCACGGCAAGGTGCCGATCCCGATCCCGCCGCACGTGGCGGACCGGGTCGAGGAGTCGCGCGGGCTCTACGACCTGGTCGTGAACCACGGCAGGCGCGGTGCGGCGGGGATCGTCCAGACCGAGCGGGCGCTGGCGCGGGTCCTGGAGGAGCATCCCGAGGGCACCGCCGAAGGGTGGGGGAGCCGCACGGCGACACGGGGCAACGGAGGCCAGACGTGAGGGTCGCGTACTACAAGGGGTGCCTGGCCGCACTGTCGGCGAAGGAGCTGGACACCTCCACGAAGGCGCTGGCTCCCCGTGTCGGGATCGAGCTCGAGGAGCTCGAGTCGGTCACCTGCTGCGGCGCGGGGGATATCCACGAGGCGGAGCCGGACTACTACCTCCACCTGAACGCGCGGATCCTCGCCTACGGAGAGGCGACCGGTTCCGACACGCTGATGACGGTCTGCAACGTCTGCACGCTGAACCTCCGGCAGGCGAACATCGCGCTCCAGAAGGACGACGACCTGCGCGAGCGCGTGAACCGGAACCTCGGGGCCGTCGGCGTGCCGCCCTACTCGGGCGGGATCGAGGTCAAGCACCTGCTCTGGCTGATCGCGGAGGGCGAGGGCTACACCCGGCTGCAGGAATCGGCTCACAAGGGGCTCAAGGGTCTCCGCGTCGCGCCGTTCTACGGCTGCCAGATCCTGCGCCCTTCGAAGATCCTCGGGTTCGAGAACCCGGACCAGCCGTGGTCGCTCGAGGCGATCATCCAGGCGTGCGGCGGCGAGCCGGTCGACTACCCGGCGAAGATCAAGTGCTGCGGCTTCCCGATCATCCAGGCGCGCGAGGAGACCGCTCTCGGAGAGCTGATCCAGCCGATCGAGCAGGCGATGGAGGCCGGCGCCGATGCCATGGTCACTCCGTGCCCGCTCTGCCATCTCTCGCTCGACGCCTGGCAGCAGAAGCTCGAGGCGTCGACCGGGCGGAGCTTCCGGATGCCGATCCTCCACCTCTCGCAGCTCATAGGCGTCGCCGCCGGGCTCGAGGAGTCGGAGCTCCGGTTCAAGCGGCACGTGGTTCCCGTGACGCCCGTGCTCGAGAAACTCGAAGCCTGATCTCGAAGGCGGTGCGGGCGCTGGCCGCCGCGGGAGCGGGGGCGGCGGCGTGGGGGTGGTTCGAGGCCGGCTGGGTCCGGTTCGAGGTCGACCGGGTCGGTCTGCGGCGACTGCCGCACGAGCTCGAGGGGCTCCGCATCGCCCATCTCTCGGACTTTCACCTCGGCGTCCCCTCCCGCGGCACGCGGGCCGTCGAGCGGGCGGTCGAGTGGGTCGAGGAGCGGCAGCCCGACCTGACGCTGATCTCCGGCGACCTCCTCTCCCGGCCAAGCGGCGAGTCGAAGCTTCGCTCGCTCGTCGCCCGGCTGCCCCGGGCCTACGCCGTGCTGGGGAACCACGACTACGCGGCCTCGAAGGATCCCTTCTCGCAGGCCGTTCACCTCGACGAGCTCGCTCCCGCCCGGCTGCTCGCGGACGAGGCCGAGACCGTCGAGATCCGCGGCCGCCGCGTGCAGATCGTCGGCGTCGACCCGCGCTCGTACCGCCGGAGGCTGGCGCGGCCGGAGCGCTTCGCCGACGAGTCGGCGGACCTCAGGATCCTGCTCTGCCACTTCCCGCAGGTCGTCGACCGGCTGGAGCCGGGCGTCTTCGACCTCGTGCTCGCCGGTCATCTCCACGCAGGCCAGATCACGGTTCCCTACCCGGGCGGCCGCCTCCGGCTCGCGCACCTGCGGTGGACGTACGTCGAAGGCGTCTACGAGCGGCCCGGCGGCGTGCTGCACCTGTCGGCGGGGCTCGGCACGACGTTTGTCCCCTTCCGATTCTTCGCGCGGCCCGCTGCCTACGAGCTGGTCCTAGAATCCAGGTCGTGACGAATCGCCTCCGGGGCTTGACCGGTGCCACGCTCGTGAGCGCTCCGACGGTCTGCCACGACTGCGTCTTCTGGCAGGCGCGGGCGGGGCGCACGACCTCGAAGCGCAAGTGGATCGACCGCGCCGAGGACGACTGGGGCGCATGGGGGACGCTGTACGTCGACGACGACGCCCGCGTGCTCGGGTCGATGCAGTACGGCCCGTCGGAGCTCTTCCCCCGCGCCGAGTCGCTGCCGGCCGGCCCACCGGACGAGGATGCGGTGCTGATCACCTGCGTCTACCTCGTGGAGGGATCGGCTCCGTGGGTGATGCAGTCGCTCTTCCTGGCCGCGATCGCCGACGTGCGCGAGCGCGGAGGGAAGGCGATCGAGGCCTTCGCGTACCGCTACGCCGAGGGCGAGTCGATCGAGCAGCGCTTCCTGATCCACCGCACGGTCTTCCCGAGGGACTTCCTCGCAGACTTCGGCTTCCACACCGTGCGCCGCCAGGGCCGGGTCGAGCTCGCGCGCCTCGAGCTCGGCGGGCTCGTCCCCGTCGAGGAACCGCGTCGCGCGAAGGTGCTGCGCCAGGTGCGCGAGCTCCTGGAGCCAGAGCCGGCACCGGTTCCTCGGCGCCCCTAGCGCCGATCGGTCCAGACCCGGGGCTGGTCCCACTGGACATTCGGGCGGATGCCGCTCGAAAAGCGGATTTCTAGGCTCCAAGAGCTGTGCGCAAACCGACGAGACAACAGGGAACGGCCCGTTTCGGCGTCGTGGTCGTCGCGGCGATCGCTGCGCTTCTGCTCGGCGCCGTTGCGCGTGCGGACGATATCTCCAACGATCTTGACGGGACGATCGACGCCGTCGCCGAAGTCATGCCGCTTCAGGTCGGTGGTGCGAACGGGACGACGAACCTGTACGTCACGCCCCGGAACGGGGACGGCAAGAACGGCTGCAACCTGACGGGCAGCAGCACACTCGTCCTCTCGATCTCCTCGAGCAACTCGTCCGTCGCGACGGTGAGCCCATCCTCCGTCACGTTCGGCTCCTGCGGCGACGTCCGCGCCCTCACGGTGACACCGTTCGCGCAGGGGTCGGCCACGATCAGCGCTTCGCAGACCTCGAACAGCACCGATGGGACATTCAACCTGGCTCCGGCGACGTTCACGGTGAACGTGACGGCTCCGCCTCCGGCTAACACGCCGCCGCAGGTCGCGGTCATCGGCGTGACCGGCGGGGCCAGCTATGCCAAGGGATCGGTCCCGTCGGCGATGTGCATGGTCACGGACGCCGAGGACGGAAACTCCTCCTTCCCGGCGACGCTGAGCTCGGTCAGCGGGCCGTATGCGTCGGACGGGATCGGCACGCAGACGGCGTCCTGCTCGTACACCGACGGGGGCGGCCTCACCGCCCAGGCCTCGGAGACCTACGGCATCGTCGACCCGTCTGCTCCCGGCATCAGCTACCTCCTCAGTCCTCCGTCTCCGGACGGGTTGAACGGCTGGTACAGGAGCGACGTCAGCCTGACCTGGAGCGTCGGAGAGCCCCAGTCGTCGAACTCGCTCCAGAAGACGGGCTGCGTTGACCAGAGCATCACCGCCGACCAGTCCGCGACGGGCTATAGCTGCTCGGCGACGAGCGCCGGCGGCTCCGCGGGCCCCGTGAGCGTCTCGATCAAGCGCGATGCGACGAAGCCGACGATCGACGGCTCCAGGTCCCCGGACGCGAACGGGTACGGCTGGAGCAACGCCGACGTCTCCGTCGCCTTCGACTGCCACGACAACCTCTCGGGCGTCGCCTCTTGCGATGGCGATGAGACGTTGTCCGCGGAGGGGGAGAACCAGTCCGTGACCGGCACGGCGACCGACGAGGCTGGGAACGGCGACTCCGCAACGGTGGACGGCATCAACATCGACAAGACAAAGCCGACGATCAGCGGCTCGGCGTCGCCGGCTGCAAACGGCGCCGGCTGGAACAACGAAGACGTCACCGTCTCGT
>DASTCG010000084.1:0-41225 GCA_035711385.1 Gaiellaceae bacterium | reverse complement strand
TAACCTCAGCTCTCTGGGTTGGAGCTTTGGGTTGCGCCTGGCCTGTGGCGGTCGGCGAGCAACGCACGGTCGAAGAAGCCGACGACGCGCCGCTCGTACTCCTGGGGCCGCGCGTCGATGGCGCCCGTGTGCTTGCTCTCGGGCACCTCCCAGCGCTGAACGCGGCCCTTCGCACGCTCGGCCCAGATCGGGTTGAGCTTGTCCTCGGCCCCCAGGCCGTGCCCTGCGGCGATCAGGAGGACCCGGCCGGGAGCCCCTTCGCCGACGAAGTCTCCCACGGACCGGACGTCGGGCCACCCGGACAGCACCTGGGCGGCCGCGAGCATCGCCGCCGTGTTCGGAAACGTCACCCACTTGTCCCAGCCCGGGACGTCGAGCCCGTCGCCGTACGCGCGAAAGCCGGCGCCCTCGGCCACGACCGCCCGGAGGTCGGGCCTCCGCGCCGCAGTCTCCACGACAGTCTCCGCGCCGGCCGAGAGCCCGACGGCGCCGATCCGCCCGTCCCGAACGTCCGGCCGGGACTTCAGGTAGTCGATCGCGGCGTCGACGTCGGGCTGCCAGGTCCAGTCGAAGCCCTGCGGGTCGCCGTCGCTCTCGCCGCGTCCGCGAGCGTCGTAGAGCAGGACGCCGTAGCCGTGCCGTGCGAGGAGGGCTGCCTGCTTCCTGGGCCCCGTCCGGTTCCCGCCCGAGCCGTGGACGAGGACGATCGCGGCGCCGTTCCGAGAGGGCGAGTACCAACCTCGGATCGTCAGGCCGTCGCTCGTCTCGAAGGAGACGTCCTCGTGCGGTACGGCGAAGGTCCCGTCGATCGGCTCGCGCGGCGTGTGTGTCACGTAGATCGCAACCCCGATCGGGAACAGGACATAGAAGCCGACGAGGAAGGCGCCGACCGCGACCGCAGCCCGCCTGCCCCACCGAGATCGCCGGCTGACGGGCGCCGGTGCGCGCCAGGCGACCGCGACGCCGAGGCCGATCAAGACGACACCGGCGGCGGCGGCGAGGACGCCGGTGAAGTCGCTGAGCTCGGCCTCGTCGATGACCGCGTGCACCACGTGCATGGCGCCCGCGGTCGCGATGAGGACGCCGAGGGCGACGGCGACGGCGGCCCGCGCACCCGGTCGCACGCGCGGATAGACGACCAGCGCCGCGCCGAAGACGGCGAGGATCACGATGGTCGCGAGCAGGTGGTCGCCCGCCGAGGTTCCCGGCTGCTTGCCGACGAACGCGTCGTCGAGGACGTGGAGCGCCGCGATGCCGATGCAGGCGGCGAAGACCGCGTACTCGCGGCGCTCCAGCACGAGGTGGCTTACGAGGCGGGTGTCGGGGCCGGCGCCTCGGGCACCTCACGTTCGTAGCCGATGCGCGGCAGCCACTCGAGCCAGCTCGGCAGATACCAGTTCCAGTCCCCGAGCAGCTTCATCGTCGCCGGGAGCAGGACGGCCCGGACGATCGTCGCGTCGATCAGGATCGCCGCGGCAAGGCCGACGCCGAACTCCTTCAGGAACAGGATCGAGAGCGTCCCGAAGACGGAGAAGACGCAGACCATCACGATCGCCGCGCTCGTGACGACTCCGGCAGTGACCTTGATCCCGTGCGCGACGGCGTCCTCGGTCTTCATCCCGCTGTCGTAGCCCTCCCGGACGCGCGTGAGGATGAACACGTGGTAGTCCATCGAGAGTCCGAACAGGATCACGAACAGGAAGATCGGGAGGAAGGCGACGACGCCGCCCTCGTAGGTGAAGCCGAGGATGTCCTTGCCGACTCCTCCCTGGAAGACGAGGACGAGGACGCCGTAGGCAGCAGCCACGGAGAGCAGGTTCAGCACGATCGCCTTGATCGGGATCACGATCGACCGGAACGTGAGCAGCAGCAGGATGAACGCGAAGATGAGGACGAACCCGAAGACGAGCGGCGCCTTGGAGCGCATCAGGTGGCTGAAGTCCACCGACTGTGCAGTCCACCCGGTGACCCCGTACTCGACGCTGTCGCCGAAGGTGCCGATCGACGTCGGGAGCACCTCGTCGCGCAGCGACGCCACCGCATCCTTGGCCTTGTCGTCCGTCGCCCCGCCCGGAACCGGGATGTTGACGACCGCGACGGTGTGCTTGTCGTTGATGTCCGTGGTGATCGGCTCACGCATCCCCGCGTAGACGAGGGCGCGCCACTTGAGTTGACCGATCGCCTCGTTCATCTGCGGCGTCGTGACGTCGTCCGCCTTGATCACGACCTGGGCCGGGACCTCGCCGCCCGGGAACGCCTTCTGCAGCTTCTTGTACGTCTGCACCGCCGCCAGGCTGTCCGGGTAGGTCTCGGGCCCGGGCTGCGCGAGCTTCATCTGCGTGCTCACGAGCCCGAGAGCGACGAGAGGCGTCGCGGCGAGGATGATCGCCGGGATCGGGTGCCGGAGCACGGGGTCGAGGATCGCGCTCCAGATCCGTCCTTCGCCATCGCGCCGCTGCAGCCGGCCGACCAGCGGCACGTGGCCCTTGTCCACGCGGTCGCCGAGCCAGGAGAGGAGAGCGGGCAGGACCGTCAACGAGCCGAGCACCGCGACGGCGACCACCAGCATCGTCGCGAGCCCGAAGCCGGCGAACGTCGGATCGCCGGTCAGGAACATGCCGAACATCGCGATCATGACCGTGAGGCCCGAGATCAGCACCGAACGGCCGGAGGTCGCGGCGGCCACCTCGAGCGACCCCTGCTCACTGCGGCCCCTCACTCGCTCCTCCCGCTCCCGCTTCAAGTAGAACATCGAGTAGTCGACGCCGACCGCGAGGCCGATGAGGAGAACGAGCGCGCCGATCGCCTGGTCGAGCGGCAATCCCTGGCTGACGAGCGAGAGCAGACCCATCGTCCCGAGAACGGCCGTCAGCGCGAGGAGCAGCGGGATCCCGGCCGCCACGAGGCTTCCGAACGCGAGGATCAGGATGATCAGCGTGATCGGGATGGAGAGCAGCCCAGCCTTCTCCAGATCCTTCGTGAACGCCTCATTCACCTGCTTCTCCGCGCTCGCGCCGAAGCTCTCGATCGCGAAACCGGAATGCGCGTCCTGTGCCGACGCCACGGCATCCGAGATCGCGCCGACCTTGTCGACCGCATTGTCGGGGTCACCCACGATCTCGAGGTCGACGAGCGCCGTGTGCCCGTCCGCGGAGATGAGGTTCGAGTTCAGCGAAGTGAGCGGCGACTCGATGTTCGAGACCTCGTCCAGCTTGTCCATGCGAGCGACGACGTCCTCGACCACGGCCTTGAACTCCGGCGAGCTCGCGCTCAGAGTCGGCGACTGGATCATCACCCGCTCCTTGGCCGGCGTCTCGAACTCGTCGCCGAGAATCTTGTCGACGCGACCGGACTCGCCGACGCCGGCGTCCTCGGGCTTCAGCGTCTGCATCCCGATCACCGTGCCGATCGCGAAGGCGCCGAACACGAACGCGAGCCACCCCCAGATCGCCCTCTTGTGGTGGCCCGCGCTCCAGTGGCCCATCCGGGCCGCGATGTTGCGCTTCCGTGTGGCAGTCATGCGACTCCCCTCCTCGGCGCGTCGGCGGCCCGCTCGCACAGGCCCCTTTGCAAGTGCTCAGTGTCCCACTTTCGGCGAGCAACCACTAGGGGGCGATAGCATCGAACGACCCCCGAACGGAAGGATCCACATGGAGCTGATCGAACGCCTGGACGCCGCCCGTCGGCGCTGGAACGTCCTCGAGCATCCCTTTTACCGGCGCTGGGAGTGCGGCGAGCTCAGCCGCGACGAGCTCACCGCCTACGCGGGCGAGTACCGGCACGCCGTGGTCGCCCTCGCCGACGCCGCCGGGCAGGCCTCACCGCTCGCCGGCTCCGGTCACGTGGACGAGGAGCGCGCACACGTCGAGCTGTGGGACGACTTCGCCCGCGCGGTCGGCGCGGAGCCCGGGCCGGCCCGGCTCGACGGCACCGCCCGCTGCGCGAACGCCTGGACGTCGGCGGACGACCCCGTCGAGGCGCTCGGCATCCTCTACGCGATCGAGGCCGGCCAGCCAGCCGTCTCGCAGACGAAGCTCGACGGACTCGTCACGCACTACGGCTTCGAGCGCGAGGGCGCGGGAACCGCCTACTTCACCCTCCACGCCGACCGCGACCACGAGCACGCCGCCGAGGCCCGGAAGCTGCTGGAGCAACACGCGCGAGCCGAGGATGCCGACCGAGTCGTGGCGGCCGCCGAGCGCGCGCTCAGCGGGAACTGGGCGCTGCTCGACGGCGTCGAAGCGCTGCGCTAGCGGACGGAGTCCGAGCCGGAGTCTTCAGGACGCGGTCCGGAAGGAACCGACGCACCTGCTAGCGCGGACGCCGCCATGAGAGTAGGTTCGCGGCCATGAGCGGAGGCCGCATCGCGCTCCTCGTCCTCGGATGCGTGCTCGCGCTGATCGCACTCGCGTCGGTCGCCGGTGGCGCCTTCCTGGGCTGGGCACACCTCACCTATCGGAACGACGACGGCTTCTACGCCACCCGCCACGAGCCGTTCCGGACCGACGGCTACGCCATCCGCTCGGACGACCTCGACCTCGGCACGGAAGGGCCGGACTGGCTCTTCGAGGAGGGCAGGCTGGGAACGATCCGGATCGACGGCGAGAACGTCGAGCCCGGCAAGCGGCTCTTCCTCGGCATCGGCCCGGCCGACGACGTCGAGCGGTACCTCGCCGGTGCGGACTACGACGTCGTCACCGACCTCGAGGTCGACCCGTTCCGCGTCGAGTACCGAAACGAGACGGGGAGCGCGCGACCCGACCCGCCCTCGGAACAGACCTTCTGGGCCGCGAGCGGCCTCGACCGGATCGAGTGGAAGGTCGACGAAGGGCGCTGGGAGGCCGTCGCGATGAACCCGGACGGCTCGCGCGGCGTCGTGGCCGAGATCAGCGTCGGGGCGAAGACCAACCTGATCATCTGGGGCGCGTTGGGCGCGCTCGGCTTCGGGCTTGCGATCGGCGCGCTGTCGGCACTCCTCATCTGGCTGGCCGTGCGGGACCGGGCGGTGCCGGCAGGGGTGCCGGCGGCCGCGGCGGCCGAAGGCGTGGTCGCGCCGGTGACGACCGAGGAGGCGGTTCCCCCGAGCGCCGTCTACCCGCTGCAGATCGTCGGCACGCTGGACACCGGCCCCAGCCGCTGGCTCTGGCTCGTGAAGTGGCTGCTCCTGATCCCCCACTTCATCGTGCTCGCGTTCCTGTGGGCCGCCTACTTCGTCGTGACCGTGATCGCCTTCTTCGGGATCCTCTTCACCGAGCGCTACCCGCGCAGCCTCTTCGACTTCAACGTCGGAATCCTGCGCTGGACCTGGCGGGTGGTCTGGTACGGCTACGGCGGCCTCGCCACCGACCGCTACCCGCCGTTCACGCTCGGCGACGCCGACTATCCCGCCCGCCTCGACGTGCCCTACCCGGAGCGGCTCTCGCGGGGGCTCGTGCTCGTGAAGTGGTGGCTGTTGGCGATCCCCCACTACATCGTGACGGCGTTCTTCCTCGGCGGCGGCTGGTGGTGGTGGTGGCACTGGAACGCGCCGGGGCTGATCCTCGTCCTCACCTTCTTCGCCGGCGTCGTCCTGCTCTTCCGCAACCGCTATCCCGAGAGCCTCTACGGGCTCATCCTCGGCATGGACCGCTGGGTCGCGCGCGTGGTCGTCTACACCACGCTGATGCGCGACGAGTACCCGCCGTTCCGCCTGGATCGCTAGCCGTCCACGACACCGCAAGGTTCGCCGTCGGGCGGCATCGATCGTGTGACCGGGAGCGGTCGTCCGGGTCCGCGAGGCCAGGTGCGGCGTGGCCGCCCGTGGCCCGGACGACCCGGCCCGGTCTCGCAGTTGGAGGTGCGGCTCCAACTACAGTGCGGGGCCGTGAGGCCGGCCACGATCGCAGCCCTCGCCGCCGTGTTGGCGACGGGTGGTACGGGATCTGCGGCACAGCCGGCCTGGCGGCCCGCGCGTGCGGTTCCCGTTCCGCGGACAGAGGTCGTCGCGGCCCCGCTCGGACGCGAGATCGCGGTCGTCGGCGGCTACCTCGCGAACGGACGGAACACCGGGCGCGTCGACGCGTACGCACCTGCGCAAAACCGCTGGCGACGGCTTCCCGACCTTCCGGTCACCGTCGACCACGCGATGGCGGCAGGAGCCGGCGGCCGGCTCTACGTCGCCGGCGGCTACGGGCCTGGAAACGTGGCGCGCGACACCGTGTTCTCGTTCCGGCAGGGGAGGTGGACCGCCCTGCCGGCGATGCCGGCGCCGCGTGCGGCGGGAGGCGCGGCGATCGTCGGCCGGAAGCTCTACGTGGTCGGCGGCGTGGAGGCCCCGGGCCGGCTGGCGCGCGACGCGTTCGCGCTCGACCTCGACACCGGCCGCTGGTCCTCAATCCGAGGGCCGAGGCCTCGCGAGCACCTCGGCGCAGCCGCGTTGGACGGCCGGGTCTACGCCGTGGGCGGCCGCACCGCCGGGCTCGACTCGAACCTCGACGTCGTCGAGTCGTTCGATCCGCGGAGCGGGCGCTGGCGCGCCGTGCCGCACGTGCCGGGAAAGCGAGGCGGCACGGCGGCGACCGCTGTCGCAGGTCGACTCCTGTCGGTCGGCGGCGAAGAGCCGGGCGGCACGATCGCGACGGTCTACGCCTTCTCGCCCGAGACCAGGCGCTGGAGCGAGCTCCCGCGCCTGCGGACGCCGCGCCACGGCCTCGGCCTCGTCGGCTGGCGCGGCCGTGCGTACGCACTCGCCGGCGGCCCGCGGCCGGGGCTGACCGTCAGCGCCGCGAACGAAGTCCTCCGCCTCCGGCCGTAGCGCCCGGCGAACGAGCCAAGTAACACTGTGTTACTTGGATTCGAGCGGCCGGAGCCCCGTCGCGACGACGCGGCGGCCGCCCCGCTCGTAGACGATGTCGACGGTGTCGTGCTTGCGGTACGTGCCCGCGACACCGAGGAACATGCTGGCCCATCGGAGCGGCCCCAGACGCCCCTCCTGGGCGAGCGGGCGAACGAAGACGAGCGTGCGGCCCTGGACGTGGTAGTCGCGGCCCGCCTCCTGCGAAACACCGTTCACGAAGACCTCGAACGACTCGGGAACGTCGTCCGGGAGCTCCACCCGTGAGCCCGCTTGCGACATCCCGCTCGATGTGGACCCGCTCTCCGACACGCCCATAGAATGGCGCAGCCCGTGGTCGCCGCAGCCCTGCTCGCCGCTACCGGCCTGACGCCCGTCAAGCCCGATTCGCCGAACGCCAGCCGGATCGAGGATCTCTACTGGTACATCCTGTTCTGGGCGGTCGTCGTCTTCCTCTCGGTCGCGATCCCGCTCGCGCTCTTCATCTACCGCTACCGGAGCCGCACACACGACCGCACCGTCGAGGGCCCGCAGGTCCACGGCTCGACGCGACTCGAGATCGCCTGGACGCTCGTCCCCGTCTTCATCCTCCTCACCGTCTCGGCATTCACGTTCTACAAGCTGCCCGGGATCACGCTCGAGGACGAGGCGAAAGCAGGCGATCTGCACGTGCTGGTCGAGGGTCGGCAGTTCTACTGGCAGTACCGCTACCCGAACGGGGTGATCGCGATCGACCGGCTCGTCGCGCCGCAGGGCCGCCTCGTCGCGCTCGACATCACGGCGCCCATCACCGATGTGAACCACAGCTACTGGGTTCCGGGGCTCGGCGGCAAGTTCGACGCCATTCCCGGGAACACGACCCGTACGGCCTTTCGCGCAAAGCGGCTGGGCGTCTTCAAGGGGCAGTGCGCCGAGTTCTGCGGCGTCCAGCACGCGAAGATGCTGGCGTCGATCCAGGTGCTGCCGGCCGCTGAGTTCGACCGGTGGCTCGCCGAGCAAGCGGTGCAGCAGCGCGCCGGGACCTCGACCCTCGGCAGGGAGCTCTGGGTCGGAGCCTGCTCCAAGTGCCACGGCCCGCGCGGCGAGGGGCTGATCGGGCCGCAGCTGACGGCCACGAGCACCGGAGACGCTCAGACCGTCGCCCAGATCGTCCGCAACGGCCGCCGGCGGATGCCGGCGGTGGGCGAGGAGTGGGACGATCGGCAGATGAAGGCGCTGACGGACTACCTCAAGCAGCTCTTCCCGGCGCAGGGCGGGCAGTAGGAGTGGCGGTCAGGACCGAGACCCCGCGCTACCCGGTCCCGTGGACGGCCGGCCGCTTCGCCAGCTGGGTGGCGACCGTCGACCACAAGCGGATCGGGATCCTCTACATCTTCACGAGCCTCTTCTTCTTCCTGGTCGGTGGGGTGATGGCGCTGCTGATCCGGACGCAGCTCGCCACACCGGACATGGACGTCGTCGTCCGGGACGACTACAACCAGCTCTTCACGATGCACGGGACGACGATGATCTTCCTCGTCGTCGTCCCGATCCTCGCGGGGTTCGCGAACTTCCTCGTCCCGCTGATGATCGGCGCCGGGGACATGGCGTTCCCGCGCCTGAACGCGCTCTCGTACTGGCTCTTCCTGTTCGGGGGCATGGTGCTCATCCTCAGCTTCTTCGCGCTCGACGGCGCGGCGCGCACGGGCTGGACCGCCTACCCGCCGCTCTCGGACTATGTCTCGGGCAACGGCCAGGACCTCTGGATCGTCGGCCTGCACATCCTCACGCTCTCGTCACTGGCAGGCGCTATCAACTTCCTCGCCACGATCCACAACATGCGGGCACCCGGCATGACCTGGATGCGCCTGCCGCTCTTCGTCTGGTCGATCGAGATCTATGCGGCCCTGCTCGTGGTCGTCCTCCCGGCTCTCTCGGTCGGCCTGACCATGCTGCTCCTCGACCGGGCCGGGCTCACCCACTTCTTCATCCCGTCCGAGGGCGGCGACGCGATCCTCTACCAACACGTCTTCTGGTTCTTCGGCCACCCCGAGGTCTACGTCATGATCCTCCCGGCCATGGGGATCGTGTCCGAGGTGATCCCCGTCTTCTCGCGGAAGCCCATCTTCGGGTACAAGGCGATCGCCTTCTCGACGGTCGCGATCGGCTTCTACTCACTGCTCGTCTGGGGCCACCACATGTTCACCGTCGGCCTCCCGATCGGCCTCCAGACCTGGTTCATGATCGCGTCGCTGATCATCGCCGTCCCGACCGGCGTCAAGATCTTCAACTGGATCGCGACGACCTGGCGCGGGAACCTCTTCTTCGACACGGCCATGCTGTGGGCCCTCGGCTTCGTCGCCGTCTTCACGATCGGCGGGCTCTCGGGGATCTTCCTCGCCGTCTTCCCGTTCGATTGGCAGGTACAGGACACGTACTTCGTGGTCGCCCATCTCCACTACGTGCTCTTCGGCGGCTCGATTTTCGGGATCTTCGCGGGTCTCTACTACTGGTGGCCGAAGATGTTCGGCCGGATGCTGAACGAGACGCTCGGCAAGTGGCATTTCTGGCTGACCTTCGTCGGGTTCAACCTCACCTTCTTCCCGCAGCACCTGATGGGCCTGCTCGGGATGCCCCGGCGCATCTACACCTATCCCGACCGGGACCTGCTGCCCGAGTACAACCTGATCTCGACGATCGGCTCGTACATCATGGGGCTCGGGATCCTGATCTTCGTCATCAACGTGTTCTGGTCACGGCGTGGGAGAGTGCCCCGTGCGCCGAACGATCCCTGGCTCGCGGACACGCTCGAGTGGTACACGACCTCGCCGCCGCCGCCGCACAACTTCGACAAGGTTCCGTACGTGACGAGCGCTCGGCCGCTTCGCGACCTGCGGCGGCGGATCGGAGAACGGAGGTAGCTGGGTGAACCTCCCGGTTCCCCCAGACGCCCTCCCCAGGTCCGCTTCGCGGACAGGCCGCTTCGCGGCCGGACCCTGGCTCCGGCTGTGCGCGCTGGGCGCAACCGCCGCGGTGATGCTCGTCGTCGCGAGCGGCGAGCTCGGCATCGCACACCGTGCGCTCGCCGTCGTCGCCCTGCCGCTGCTGCTCGCGGTGGCTCTCGGAGCCTGGTGGGCGCACCGTGGCGCCTTCGTCGCTGCCGCGGCATCCCTCGTCCTCTTCCTCGCGGCGATGGCGACGTGGTGGCTGCCACCCGTGCACATCACGCTTGCGGCCCTCGCGGCCGCCGCGACGGCCGTGACCACGGCCCGGCTCTACCGGGGCACGCGGCAGGCGCCCGTCGCCTGGCGCGACTACGTGGCGCTCACGAAGCCTCGGATCATGTCGCTGCTGCTCCTGACGGGAGCGGCGGGCATGTTCGTCGGGGCAAGGGGGGTTCCGGACGGGCAGACCTTCGCCGCGACGATGGTCGGGCTGGCGCTGGCCTGTGGCGGCGCCAGCGCACTGAACCACCTTCTCGACGCCGACCTCGACCGGACGATGAAGCGAACGAGCTCCCGGCCGGTCGCCGACGGGCGAGTGAGCCCCGCCCTCGCGCTCGAGTTCGGACTGGCCCTCTCGGCGCTGTCGTTCGTGCTCCTCGGCTCGGCGGTGAACATCCTCACGGCGACGCTCGCGCTCGTCGGCAACCTGTTCTACGTCCTCGTCTACACCCGCTGGCTGAAGCGCTCGACGCCGCAGAACATCGTCATCGGCGGCGCCGCCGGCGCCGTCCCGCCCGTGGTGGGGTACGCGGCCGCGACGGGGAATCTCGCGCTGCCCGCGCTCTTCCTGTTCCTGATCGTCTTCGTCTGGACGCCGCCGCACTTCTGGGCGCTCGCGCTCCTGCTCAAGCGCGACTACGAGGCTGCGAGGATCCCGATGCTGCCGGTCGTCCGGGGCGACAGCGAGACGGCGCGGCAGGTGCTCCTGTACACGCTCCTGCTCGTCGGCGTCACGCTCGTCCCCTTCGCGACCGGGACGTTCGGCGCGTTCTACCTCGCTGCGGCGGTGGCGCTCGGCGCCCAGTTCCTGCGACTCGCGCTCCGGCTCCGACGGTCGCCTGCGCGTCCGCAGGCCGCGGGCCTCTTCCACTACTCGCTCGCCTATCTGGCCCTGCTGTTCGTGGCCATGGCGATCGATCCGCTGGTCGCGCTGTGACGGAGCTGACGGAGCGCGACGAGGAGCCGCCGCCCCCCGAGGAGGTGCCCGAGGCCTCGCCTCCGGTGGAGCCGGACGAGCCCCATGCGGAGATCGCGCGAAGGAACGTGACGATGGGGTTCGCCCTCTTCGGCCTCTCGCTGCTCCTCTTCGCGGGCGTCTGGGTCGTCGGGTTCATCTACCTGGCGCTCGCCTGAGCCGTTCCCCCCCGCCCGGGTGGGGGGACCCGCTCGACCCAGCGAAAACGCTAGCGGCGACAATCGCGCGGATGCGTGCCAAGAGCGTGCCGAATGACGCACCGGCCGGGATCTGGCTCGCCCGGCCCGACCCGATCCCGACCGGCGGCGTCCCGCTCGCGGTGAAGGATCTCTTCGACACGGCGGGGCTCACGACCACCTACGGGTCGATCCTGTTCGCCGACCACGTCCCCGACCGGAGCGCCGCCGCCGTCGAGAAGCTCGAGCGCGGGGGCTACGCAGACGTCGGGAAGACGAACCTGCACGAGTTCGCCTACGGCATCACGTCCCAGAACCCGCACTTCGGCACGGTGCCGAACCCGCTCGCGCCCGACCGGATGGCGGGAGGCTCGAGCGGCGGCACGGCCGCGGCGCTCGCGGCCGGTCTCGCGGAGGCCGGGCTCGGCAGCGACTCGGGCGGCTCGATCCGCATCCCGGCGGCCTGCTGCGGCGTCGTCGGCTTCAAGCCGACGTACGGGCTCGTCCCGCTCGACGGCTGCTTCCCGCTCGCCCCGACCTTCGACCATGCCGGGCCGATGGCCCGGTCCGCCGCCGCCTGCACGACGATGATGGCGGCGCTCGCCGACGGCTTCGAACCGGCGGAGGCACGGCTCGACGAGCTCCGCGTCGGCGTCGCCTGGCTCGAGCGTTGCGACCCGCTCGTCCGCGAGCGGCTCGAACGGGCCGCCGGGCTCTTCCCCGGCGCGCGGCCGGTGGACTTCCCGACCGACCAGGGCACGAGCCCGCTCTTCAGGCGGGAGGTGGCCGATGTCCACCGCGACCTCTTCGCGGAGAGCCCCGAGAGCTACGGCGCCAACGTCCGCGCGAAGATCGAGCTCTGCCTCGAGATCACGGACGCCGAGGCCGCCGAGGCCACGCGCCGCCGGGAGGACTACCGCGAGGCCGCCGAGCTTGCCATGGCCGATCTCGACCTTCTGCTCGTCCCCACGCTCGCGTTCGTCGCCCCGCCGCTGCCGCAGGACGAGCTGCTGGTGCGCGAGGGGGTCATCCAGTTCACCTACCCCTTCAACCTCCTCGGCTGGCCGGCGCTCGCCCTCCCGGCGGGTCCGGCGGAGGACGGACTGCCCGCCTCGCTGCAGCTCGTCGGCCGCCCGGGCGCCGACCCGTTCGTCCTCGCCGCGGGGGAGGCGCTCGAGGCCTCCCTCGAACGAGGGACGGCCTAGCCGCAGACCCTGCCGAAAACATCTCTCGGCCATGCCTGCGGTTCGCCTTGCTGTCGTCTGCCTTGCGATGCTCGCATTCGCCGCGCCAGCGCAGGCAGCGAGCAGGCTCCTGCCGGCGCCGAAGCAGCTTCGCGGCTTCCTGCTCCGCGCGGACGAGCGTCCGACGCTCCACAACCGCACCTTCCCGCGCACGCCGGCGTTCGCATGGCGCCCGGTCGCCGGTGCGAAACGGTACGAGTTCGACCTCTCGACGAGCGACGCCGGCAACGACGGCGCAATCGTCTGGTCGAGCTCGAGCGCAGGCGTCCCGATCAAGACGCCCGCGACGTCCGTCCCGGTTGCCCTTCCCTGGATCACCGGCAACCCGTACTCCCTCTACGCGCGCGTTCGCGGCGTCGACGCCCGTGGTCGAGCGGGCAGATGGAGCAGCCCCTACGGGTTCAACATGCGGTGGCCCGCGAAACCGCTGCCCACGGGCGTCCAGTATCCCGGCCTGCTCCGGTGGACCCCTGTCGAGGGGGCGACGATGTACGAGGTCTGGCTCCGCGGCGCCCGCTACACCTTCTTCACGACGACGAACGTCGCCGACGAGCGCGACTTCTACACCTTCCACCGAACGATGCCGTGGGTGGGCTCCGTCGACTGGCGCGTGCGGGCGGTCCGGCGCGTCTACGGCGACATCCCGAACGGCCTTCCGGCCGTCAGTTACGGCCCGTGGAGCGACGTGTTCGTCAATTTCAACCCTCCGACGCTGCCCGGCCTGCTGTCGACCCTCGGAACCGTCTCGGGCACGGTCGTCAGCCCCGCCGCATCGCCCAGCGCGGCCGCACACGAGCTGACGCCGGCCTTCCTCTGGGACGGCGATACGCGCTACGGCCAGGCGTACGATCTCTTCCGCGTCGCCGTCTTCACCGACGTCGACTGCGTCAACCGCGTGTACTCGAGCAGCGTCGTGGGGAGTCCCGCGTGGGCACCGCGCGTCGGCTCGGCGATCAAGCTCCCGGGCAGCACAACCGAGCTGGCGGCGGCGGCGAACGAGTGGCCGAAGTACGGCGCCGGCGCCGAGGTGCTGACGCCCAACGGTCAGAAGTTCGCGTCAGCAGACGACGCGGGCAGCTCCGCCTCGCCGGAGCAGACGGTCCCGAAGATCGACCTCTGGGACACCGCGTGGCCCAAGGGCGGCTACTACTGGCAGGTGATCCCGGTCGCCGCCGTCCCCGGCCGCGACGATCCGGCGAAGCTCGAGTACCGCGAGGTCGAGATCGCCGAGGACGCGTGCCGATCGGCGGGCGCCGTCCGGTTCGGCAAGCAGTCGAGGGCACCGAAGCTCGGCGACCGCTCGCCGTACATCTCGGGCCTCACGCCCACCGGTCGTCTGCTGTCCGCGTCCTCGACAGGTCAGTCGTTCGCCGGCACGCCGATCGTCGCCTGGGAGCCGGTCTGGAACGCGCACGAGTACCAGATCCAGTGGAGCAGGCGGGCGAATCCGTGGCAGGCCGCCGGGTCGCTGACGACGCCGGCCACGGCGACCGTTCTTCAGGTCACTCGAGGCGTCTGGTACTACCGCGTTCGCGGGCTGAACCCCACGCTTCCGAAGCGGCCCGAGATGACCTGGTCGAAGCCGGTTCGGCTTCGCATCGCCGGCCCGCGCTTCCGGGTCGTCCGGCGATAGCCCTGTAAGCAAACGCCTGCAGATAGTCCTCCTCTCCGCACCTCCGCTGGGCCCGTCGTTCAGGTGGACTCGGCGGCCGGGGCCGCTGCGGGGCCGAGCAGCTCGCCGTAGAGGCTCTCGACGGCCGTGGAAAGCCGGGAGTGGATGGAGAAGACCCGGTCGAGCCCGATGATCTCGAAGGTTCGCAGGACCCGCCGGTCGTCCGACACGAGCACGAGATCGCCGCCGCGCTTCTTGAAGCGCGGCTGGTACGTCAAGAGCGCTTCGAGCGCCGTGGAATCGATGAACCCGACCTCGGCGAGGTCGAGCGCGACCGCGCGGCCTCCCCGCCCGAGGACGTCCTCGAGCGCGCGCTCCAGCTCCGGCGCCGTGTGGAGGTCGGCTTCGCCCCTGACGGAGACGACGTAGGCGTCGTTCCCGAGCTGGGCCGTGCTGATCTCGAACTCGAGCCCCATGGCTTCACCGTAGTTGGGCGGGGCTGAGCGTTCAGCCCGTCATGGGTCTAGGTTCGCTCACACGACGGCGAGCTTGTAGCCGATGCCGCGTACGGTCAGCACGCGCGCAGGATGCGAGGAATCGGGCTCGATCTTCTGCCGCAGGTTGGAGATGTGGATGTCGCACGCACGCTGGTCGCCGACGTAGGTGGAGTCCCAGAGGTGCTGCATGATCTCCCGCCTGCTGAACACGCGCTCCGGCTGATCGGCGAGCAGCATGAGGAGCTTGAACTCCGAGGGGGTCAGGCGGGTCGGCCGCCCGTCGACCTTGACCTCGTGTCGGATCGGGTCGAGCTCGAGGCCGCCGACGCGCAGGACGGTCGCCGCACCGGAGCGGTCGAGCTCCCGGCGGCGGAGGATGGCGCGGATCCGGCCGATCAGCTCCGCCATCGAGAAAGGCTTCGTGACGTAGTCGTCCGCTCCGATCTCGAGCCCCAGCACGCGGTCGAGCTCGGCGCCCTTCGCGGTCAGCATCATGATCGGCACCGCGCTCTCGGCGCGGAGGCGGCGACAAACCTCGGTCCCCGACATGCGCGGCAGCATCACGTCGAGGACGACGACGTCGTATGGCTGCCGGAGCGCGGCCTCGAGCCCCGTCTCCCCGTCGGCGACGCCTTCCACCTCGAACCCCTCGTTGCGCAACGCGTACTCGAGGGCGTCGCGGATCGCTGCCTCGTCGTCGACGACGAGCACCCTGGTCATGACGTGACGAGCTTGGCGGCGCGCGGCAGCCGGAGTCGAACGACCGTGCCGGCGCCGACGGTGGAGTCGAGCTCGAGCTCACCCTCGAGGGCGTCGGCGACGGCTCGGACGATCGAGAGCCCGAGGCCGAAACCGGGACCTGCGCTCTCCGCGGAACGGTAGAAGCGCTCGAAGATCCGCGGCCGCTCGGCCGGAGGGATTCCCGGGCCCGTGTCGGCCACCGAGATCTCGACGCGGTCGGCGGGGAGCGGCGCTCCGCCGAGGGAGACTCTCCCGGAGGTCGTGTGCTTGGCCGCATTCTCCGCCAGGTTCACCACTGCCTGCTCCACGAGCTCACGGTTGGTCAGGACCGCCAGGTCCTCGGGGCAGTCGATCACCAGCTCGACGCCGGGACGCAGGCGAAGGGTCGAGCCGACCTCTCGGAAGAGGGCGCGGAGGCCGACCGTCTCGTCCCGGGGCGCCTCCACGCCGATCTGGCTCCGTGCGAGCACCATGAGCGCCGTGACAAGGCTCGCCAGGCGGGTCGACTCTCGCTCGATGTGCCCGAGGAAGAGGTCCCGCTCCGGTCCGTCCTTGGCGCCGCTCTGGAGCACCTCGACGGCGCTGACGATCGCGGCCAGCGGGCTCTGGAGCTCGTGGGCTGCGTTCGTGACGAAGTCGCGCTCGGCTCGCTCGGACCGCTCTTGCGTCGTGACGTCGCGAAAGACGGCCACCCCTCCGGTCTGCCCACCCGACTTCGCCACCACGGGGGCCGCGCTGATCTCGACGATCACGTGCTGCCCCTGGGAGACGAGCTCGTACTTCTCGCCGGCCACGACCTCGCCGGAGGCGAGGGTTCGCGCCAGCGGCCACTCGTGTGACTGGACGGGCCGGCCGTCGA
Source organism: Gaiellaceae bacterium (assembly GCA_035711385.1). Classification (GTDB taxonomy): domain Bacteria; phylum Actinomycetota; class Thermoleophilia; order Gaiellales; family Gaiellaceae; genus JACDAN01. Next base: position 25,085 of record DASTCG010000084.1, on the reverse strand, counting down.
GGTGGCGGGTCTCGGCGGGCGGCCAGTCGTCCAGCGCATCGCGATCGAAGGATTCACGTCCCAGCATGCGCATCGCCTCGGAGTTGGCCAGGACCGCCTTCCCGTCGCTGCTCACGACGACGAGGCCGGCGGGGATGTTCTCGATCACCGCCTCGAGGAGCGCTCCCTGGTCCTCGGGCTCAGCCGTCCGCTCCAGGAAGCGCTCGTCCCGGGTGGGCTCGCTCACACGCAGCGACTCGGATTCCATCCTGCCTTTCTTCCCATCCGGTGGCAGCCTCAACACTACTTCGGCGCGCGCGCGCCATACTTTGCAGCGCATGGACGAGCGACATCTCCGCATCGGTCGGAACGAGGTCGTCTTTCGGGAAGTGAACGAAAGGCTCCGCGAGCTGGGCGAAGGCTTCAGCCTCGTCAGCGAGGCCGCCGAGTTCGTGTGCGAGTGCGGAGACACGTCCTGCGTCGAGCGCATCGAGCTCACGCTGAGCGAGTACGAGCGCGTCCGGTCCGATCCGAAGCGGTTCTTCCTCCTTCCCGGTCACGAGGAACCCTCCGTCGAGCGGGTGATCGAGCAGCACGACGACTACTGGATCGTGGAGAAGCTGCCCGGCGGGCCCGCGGGCATCGCGATCAAGGAGGATCCACGAAGCTGACCACGGCCTCCTCGTAGACCTGGTCCCGGCCGAAGCTGTCGAGCTCGTCCGACAGGAGGTCGCTCGGGGGCCGATCCTCCGCGTACGGCAGCTCGTCCGTGAGCTCCGCCTCGGGTTCGGCGCCCACGCGAGACCGGAGCCAGCCTGCGACGAGCGCCGTTTCCGCGGGTGGGCCGGCAAGCCGCTCGGGGAGCTCCGGCCACGCGGCCGCGAGCGCGCGACGCCAGGGCAGCGTCCGCCTCCAGGCGATGTCCGAGACGGCGACCTCCTCGAAGATGCGCGCGAGCTCCGGGTAATCGGCGACCGGGTCCGACCACTCCGACGAGTCGACGACGAGGCGGTCGGCGAGCTCGATCAGCTGCCTGAACACGTCCGAGTCGAAGTCCGGCCGCCCGCGCCAGCGGAGGAACACCGGCAGGTCCGGCAGGAGCAGGGGGACGACGATGCTCGCCGGCGCACCGAGCCGCTCTCCCCGCAGCCGAAGCTCGACCACCTCGCTGCACAGGTGGCGCTCCAGGCCCGGCAGCTCGTAGCACTCGAGGCTGACCCGGGCGGCGAGGCCGCTCCCGTCGTCCGGCTGAGGGAAGAGGAGCAGCGTCCGGGAAGGGTGCCGCTCGCCGAGGCCCGCGAGGGTCTCGCTGGCCGCGTCCTGCCAGACCGGGGGCACCCAGGCGATGTGCGTGAGCACGCTCGTCCGGAGGTCGGGCTCACCACCGTGGTCGTGGTAGCGCAGCTCGACCAGGGCGCGCTCGATCTCGGCGACGCTCGCGCAGTGGTCGGTCCACTCCTCGACGTGGGCTATCGGTGCCATGCCACCAGCCGCTGCGCCTCCTCGAGCCCCCAGGTGCCGGCGGAGTAGATCGGGGGGGCCTCCCCGGGTGGCCACCTGGCGACGATCGCGTCCACGAGCGCCCATTGCTCCTCGATCTCGTCCGCCCGGGTGAAGAGCGTCGTGTCGCCGAGCAGGGCGTCGAGGATCAGCCGCTCGTACGCCTCTGGAAGCCCGGTGCGAAAGGCGCCGCCGTAGAGGAAGTCCATGTGGACGGTCCGCACCTTCATCCCCTCCCCGGGGACCTTCGCGCCGATCGCGAACGAGACGCCCTCGTTCGGCTGGACGTGAACCATGAGGAGGTTCGGCCGAAGCTCCGACGCGTCCTCGAAGAGCCTGTGCGGGACCTCCCGGAACTGGATCGCGATCGTCGTCTCGCGACGGGGAAGGCGCTTTCCGGTCCTGACGTAGAAGGGCGTGCCGGCCCAGCGCCAGTTGTCCACCCTCAGCCTCGCGGCGACGAAGGTCTCGGTCACGGAGTCCGGCGCGACACCCTCCTCCTCGCGGTAGCCCGGCACCTCCTCCCCCTCCACGAACCCGCGCCCGTACTGGCCGCGGACGACGTCCTCGGGCGCCGGCGTCGCGAGCGCCTTCAGCACCTTCAGCTTCTCGTTGCGCACCGAGTCCGCGGTGAAGTCGATCGGTGGCTCCATCGCCGTCAGCGCGACGAGCTGGAGGAGGTGGTTCTGGAAGACGTCGCGGATCGCCCCCGCCCGCTCGTAGAACGCGGCCCGGCTCCCGATCCCGATCGACTCGGCGACGGTGATCTGGACGTGGTCGACGTAGCGGCGGTTCCAGACCGGCTCGAAGACCCCGTTCGCGAAGCGCAGCGCGAGCAGGTTCTGCACGGTGTCCTTCCCGAGGTAGTGATCGATGCGGAAGACCTCGGCCTCGCTGAAGCGGTGGGCGAGCAGCTCGTTGAGCTCCCTCGCGGATTGGAGGTCGTGGCCGAACGGCTTCTCGACGATGAGGCGCGTCCAGCCGGAAGTCGACCGCCGCTCGCCGAGCACCTCGACGAGCTTCGACATCGCCTCCGGGGGAACCGCGAGGTAGTACGCCCGGTTACCGCTCGTGCCGAAGTCGTCGTCCAGCCGCGTCAGGCAGTCGGCGAGCTCGTCCTGATCCTTCTCGTCGGTGAGCTCGGTCGCGAGGTACCTGGTGCGGTCGGCGAGCCAGCGCCAGACCTCCTCGCGGAACTCGTCCCGGGAGAACTCGCGCACGGCCGCCTCCATGGCTGCGACGAAGTCCTCGCTGGACATCGCTCTCCGGGCAACGCCCAGGACGGCGAACCGGTCGGGCAGAAGCTCGCGGAACGCGAGTGTGTAGAGCGCAGGGAAGAGCTTGCGCTTCGTGAGGTCGCCGGAGGCTCCGAAGATCGTCAGGACGCACGGCTCCGGTCGCCGCCGGAGCTCGAGCCCCTCGAGGAGGGGATTCTCAGTCTGCGGAACGGACTGCGTGGCCACCGAACTGGTTCCTGAGCGCGGCGTTCACCTTCGCGGCGAACGACTCGTCCTGGCGGGACGCGAAGCGCGCGTAGAGCGCGGCCGTGATCACGTGCAGCGGCACCGCGGTCGCGATCGCCTCCTCGACGGTCCAGCGTCCCTCACCCGAGTCCTCGACGTAGCCGCGGATGCGCTCGAGCCCCGGATCGTCCGCGAGCGCCCGCGCCAGCAGGTCGAGGAGCCAGCTGCGGACGACGGAGCCGTGGCGCCAGAGCTCGCCGATCCCGGCGAGGTCGAGGTCGAACTCCGATGCCTGCATCAGCTCGAAGCCCTCGGCGTAGGCCTGCATGAGCCCGTACTCGACGCCGTTGTGGACCATCTTCACGAAGTGGCCGGCGCCGGACGGGCCCATGTGGCCGTACCCGCCCTCCGGAGCCAGCGCTTCGAAGACGGGCTCGAGGCGTCCGACGGGCTCGGCGTCGCCGCCGACCATCAGCGCGAAGCCCTCGCGCAGCCCCCAGATCCCGCCGGAGACGCCGACGTCCAGGAAGTGACGTCCGCGCTCGGCCGCCTCGCGCGCGCGGCGCTGCGAGTCCCGGAAGTTGGAGTTCCCGCCGTCGACGATCGTGTCGCCGTCGTCGAGGGTGTCCAGGAGCTCGCGGAACGTGCTCTCGGTGATCTCGCCCGCCGGAACCATCATCCAGACGTGGCGCGGCGGCTCGAGCTGCTCGGCGAGCTCGGCCAGCGACCCGGCGGTCGACTCGACGTTCGGGTCATAGGTCTGCACCTCGTGGCGCGCCTGCCGCAGCCGCTCGGTCATCCCGGAGCCCATGCGGCCCAGACCGACCATCCCCAGTTTCACAGCTGCGTCCTGGCCACCGGCCGGCCTCGCTCCTCGAGCGCCTGCATGTCGCCGTCGGCCTGCGCCCTGATCAGCGTGCGGAACCCGAAATCCCGGCCCGGGATCGGCAGCTCCTGGCCGAGGTCATCCAGGACCTGGAGGAAGAGCCCGGTGTCCGGGCCGCCCTTGTGCAGCTGCCCCGTCGAGTGGAGGTAGCGCGGGCCGAGCCCGACGGCGACGGCCGCACCCGTCTCGCGTGCCCGGCTGACGAGCGGCTCGAGCTCCGCCTCACGGGCGGGGTCGATGAACGCCTGGATCGCGACGTAGCAGCCGGGCCCCGCGTCGGCCAGCAGCTCCTCCACCGTCCGCTCTGAACCAGTCCCGGTGCCTGGCACCTGGACCCGGCCCGAGAGGACAGCCTGGGTCTTGTCCTTCGCCGCCTGCACGTTCGGCTGGTCGAACGGGTTGATGCCGAGGAGCGAGCCGGCGACCGCCGTCGCGAACTCCCAGCGGAAGAACTCCTGGCCCAGCTCGTACGGGCCGGCGGGCGTCATGCCGACGGCCTCGCCGCCTTCCCGCACCGGAACGATCCCCTTGCCGTGTTTCCCGGTCGACTCTGCGACGAGCTGCTCCACCCAGAGCCCGAAGTCGCCCTCGACGCGCAAAAACTGCGTCTCCGCGAGTCGCATCCCGAGCTCGAGCGCGGGGTTCCCCTCCTCGAGCCGACACGCCTCCCGCATCTCCTCCGCGCGCAGGAGCAGCTGCTCGAGGTCGATTCCCATGAGCGCCGCCGGCAGGAGGCCGAAGACCGAGAGCGCGGAGTAGCGGCCGCCGATCGTCGGCTCGCCGTAGAAGACGTCCTCCGCGAGCCCCGCGAGCTGCGAGCCTGGATCCGTGATGACGGCGAACCGTCCGGCCTTGGGCCGGAAGTAGTCGGCGTGCGACCGCGTCTCGAGCGTGGTGCCGGACTTCGACGCGGCGACGACGAGCGTCCGACCGAGGTCGAGCGACTCCTCGAGCCGCCGGATCGCCGTGGGATGCGTCGTGTCGAGCACGTGGAAGCGCTCGACGCCGAGAGCGCGGCGGAGGACCTCCGGCGCGAGGCTCGACCCTCCCATCCCGAGCAGCACGACGTCGTCCACGTCGGGCTCGACCCGGGCGGCGAACTCGAGCAGCTCGTGGATCCGCTCGCGCATGCGCGCCGGCTCGTCCAGCCAGCCGAGCCACTGCGCCTCGTCGGAGCCGGTCCAGACCGACGGATCCCGCTCCCAGATCCGCTCGACGAGCTCGGCGGAAGCGAGGGTGCTCAAGCCGAGACCAGTTCGCCCTTCTTGGCGGCGATGCCCTCGAGGAGCTCGTCGAACGAGTCGCTGAACTTCTGCACGCCCTCCTCCTCCAGGACCCGGATGACGTCGTCGTAGTCGATGCCGACCTCCGCCAGCTCGACGAGCAGTCGCTCGGCCTCCTCCACGCCTTCCGTCAGCGTCACGCTCCGGATCTCACCGTGATCCTGGAACGCCTCGATCGTCTCTCTCGGCATCGTGTTCACCGTCTTCGGCCCGATCAGCTCCTCGACGTACATCACGTCGCGGTACGCCGGGTTCTTGGTGGAGGTCGAGGCCCACAGGGGCCGCTGCGACGACGCGCCCGCCGCGGCCAGCGCGTCCCAGCGTCCGCCCGCGAAGATCTCCTGGAAGCGCCGGTAGGCGAGCTTCGCGTTCGCGATGCCGAGCCGGCCCTTCAGCTCGTCGGGGGCGTCGAGCTCCTCCAGCCGCCGGTCCGTCTCCGTGTCGACGCGGGAGACGAAGAAGCTCGCCACCGAGGTGACCGTCTTGGGGTCGCCGCCCCCCTCGACCAGCCGCTCGAGCCCGCGGATGTAGGCCTCGGCGACCGCCGCGTAGCGGTCGAGCCCGAAGATCAGTGTGACGTTGATGTTCTTGCCCCTGGCGATCATCTCCTCGATCGCCGGCAGCCCGGGCTCGGTGGCCGGGATCTTGACGTAGAGGTTCGGACGGTCGATCTCGTCATGGAAGCGCTGTGCCTGCTCGATCGTCGCCTCGGTCTCGTAGGCAAGGCTCGGGTCGACCTCGAGCGAGACGTAGCCGTCCTGGCCCTCGGCTGCGTCCCAGACCTTCCGCATCAGGTCGCACGCCTCGCGGATGTCCTCGAACGCGAGGCGGAAGAAGATCTCCTTCAGGTCGCTCTCCTCGGCGAGGAGGTCGCGGAGCTGGTCGTCGTACCACCCGCCCTCTGACATCGCCTTCTGGAAGATGGTCGGATTGGACGTGACGCCCACCACGGCGTCCTCGTCCATCAACCGCTGGAGCTCGCCCGTCCGGAGCCACTCGCGCGAGAGAGAGTCGATCCAGACGCTCTGGCCGAGCTCGCTGAGCTTGTGCAGACGTGACTTAGACACCCGTTGCCTCTCTTTCCATCGCTTCGATCTTCTCAAGCCTCCGCCGGTAGCGCTCGCCGCCGTCGAACTCCGCCGCCAGGAAGGCGCGGACCAGCTCGCCGGCCAGGTCGGCGCCGACGACGCCGGAGCCGATGCAGAGCACGTTCATGTCGTCGTGCTCGACACCCTGATGTGCCGAGTACGTGTCGTGGCAGATCGCGGCTCTTACCCCCGCGATCTTGCACGCGGCGATCGCCGCGCCGACGCCCGAGCCGCAGACGAAGACCCCGCGCTCGGCGTCGCCGGAGCGGATGGCGCCTCCGACCTCGCGGGCTTTGTCCGGGTAGTCCACAGGCGGCTCTGGCGCATCGGCGCCTAGATCGAGCGCCTCGTGTCCGAGCGCCGTCAGCTCGTCGAGGACGCGCTGGCGCAGCTTCACGCCCCGATGGTCGAATGCCACCGCAACTCGCATCGCTCGACTACGTTACCCCTACATGGATGCCGCAGAACTGCGCGAACTGGGACAGCAGCTGCGCGTCGACGCCGTTCGTGCGAGCGCGAAGGCGGGCTCAGGCCATCCGACGTCGTCCATGTCGGCCGCGGACCTGGCCGCCGTCCTGCTCGCGAACCACTTCCGCTACGACTACGAGCGGCCGAAGGATCCGGCCAACGACCGGATCGTGTTCTCCAAGGGGCACGCCTCGCCTCTCGTCTACGGGCTGTTCCGTGCCGCCGGCGTCCTCTCCGAGGAGGAATTCGGCACGTACCGCCAGCTCGGCAGCCGGCTCGAAGGACATCCGACGCCGTCCCTCCCGTGGGTCGACGTCGCAACCGGCTCGCTCGGCCAGGGGCTCCCGATCGGCGTCGGCATGGCGCTCGCCGGCAAGCGCCTCGACCGGCTTCCCCTCCGCGTCTGGGTCATCTGCGGCGACAGCGAGATGGCCGAGGGCTCGATGTGGGAGGCAGCCGAGCACGCCGCGTTCTACGAGCTCGACAACTTGACCGCAATTGTCGACGTGAACCGGCTCGGCCAGCGCGGCGAGACGATGCACGGCTGGGACCTCTCCTCCTATTCCGAGCGCCTGCGCGCCTTCGGGTGGCACGCGATCGAGATCGACGGCCACGACGTCGAGCAGATCGGCGCCGCCTACCGCGAGGCCGAGTCCACCACCGGAAAACCGACCGCAGTCGTCGCGCAGACGATCAAGGGCAAGGGGTACTCCAAGGTCGAGAACCAGAACGGCTGGCACGGCAAGGCGATCGCGGAGGAGGCGATCCAGGAGCTCGGCGGGATCCGCAGCATCACCGTCGACGTGCCGAAGCCCCCGCCGGCGGAGCGCCACCGCTTCGAGGCGACGGGCACGCCGGGGTGGCCTGCCTACGAGGTCGGATCCAAGGTCGCGACCCGCAAGGCCTACGGCGAGGCGCTCGCGGCCCTCGGTGGGGAGGACCCCGAGGTCGTCGCGCTCGACGGCGAGGTCTCGAACTCGACCTACGCGGAGATCTTCGCCGAGGCCCATCGCGAGCGGTTCATCGAGATGTACATCGCCGAGCAGCAGATGGCGGCGGCGGCGGTCGGAATCCAGGTGCTCGGCTGGAAGCCGTTCGCGTCGACGTTCGCGGCGTTCTGGACCCGCGCGTACGACTTCGTCCGCATGGCGGCGATCAGTCGGGCGACGATCAAGCTCTGCGGCTCGCACGCCGGCGTCTCGATCGGTGAGGACGGCCCCTCGCAGATGGGGCTCGAGGATCTCTCGGCGTTCCGCGCGGTCAACGGGTCGACCGTGCTCTACCCCTGCGACGGCAACCAGACCGCGCAACTCGTGCGGGAGATGGCGGGGCTCGACGGAATCTCGTACCTGCGGACGACACGCGGCGACACCCCGGTGATCTACGGCGCCGACGAGGAGTTCCCGGTCGGCGGTTCGAAGACCGTGCGCTCGACGGACGACGACGACGTCACGATCGTCGCGGCCGGCATCACGCTCCACGAGGCGCTGGCCGCGGCCGACCGGCTTGCCGACGAGGACATCGCGGCACGGGTGATCGACCTCTACTCGGTCAAGCCGATCGACGAGGCCACGATCCGCTCGATCCGGACGCCGATCGTCACCGTCGAGGACCACTGGGCCCAGGGCGGCCTGGGAGAGGCGGTCCTCGCGGCGCTCGCCGGAGTGGACGAGCGGCCGCCGGTGCAGCTTCTCGCCGTCAGGGAGCTGCCGCACTCGGGCAAGCCGGCGGAGCTGCTCGCGGCCGCCGGGATCGACGCCGAAGCGATCGCCGAGGCGGCCCGCGCGCTCGTCAGCGCGCGAGTGTCCGTCTGATCCCGGGCAGCCTCGAGTCCCCGCGTTTCAGCTCGCGCGGGGCGGGAAGGCGACCATGGTGACAGTCTCGAAGCCGACACGATCCGACGGGCAGGAGCCCTCGTACGACGTCGTCGTCGTCGGGGCCGGCCAGGCCGGTCTCGCGCTGGGGTCCTTTTTCAAGCGCCAGGGACGGCGCTTCCTGATCGTGGACGCCGGCGAAATCGGCTCCGCCTGGCGAGAGCGTTGGGACTCCCTGACGCTGTTCACGCCCCGACGTTACAGCGGCCTTCCCGGCCTCCCGTTCCCCGGCGATCCCGACGGCTACCCGACGCGCGACGAGGTGATCGCGTACCTCGAGGAGTACGCCGTGCGGTTCGAGCTGCCCCTTCAGCTCAACACCCGGGTCGTGAGCGTCAGGAAGGACGACGGCGAGTACGGCGTCGACGCCGAGGGCAGGACGATCAAGGCCGGCCAGGTCGTCGTCGCGACCGGCCCGTTCCAGACCCCGTACGTCCCCGACCTCGCGAGCCGCCTCGGCCCGGACGTCTTCCAGACCCACAGCACCGGCTACCGCAAGCCCGCAGACGTCCCGGAGGGAACGGTGCTGGTCGTGGGCGGCGGCAACACGGGCTTCCAGATCGCCAAGGAGCTCGCCGCGACGCAGAGGGTCGTGCTCGCGGTCGGCTCCCGCCAGACACCGCTGCCTCAGCGGTTCCTCGGCCGCGATCTCTTCTGGTGGCTGACTACCACCCGTCTCCTCTCGACGACGGTGGACTCGCGGCTCGGGCGGCGGCTGAGCACGCGCGAGACGCTGATCGGGTCGAGCCCGCGCGAGCTCACGCGGCACTACGGCGTCGAGATGAGACCTCGAGCCGTGGAGGCGAGCGAGCGCACGGTTCGCTTCGAGGACGGGAGCGAGCTCGAGGTCGACGCGGTCCTCTGGGCGACCGGGTACCGCCCCGACTACTCGTGGATCCACCTCCCGGTCTTCGACGAGCACGGCCGCCTCCGCCACCGCCGAGGGACGACCGACGCGCCCGGGCTCTACTTCCTCGGCCTGACCTGGCAGCACACGCGAGGTTCGGCGCTGATCGGCTGGGTCGGGGACGACGCCGAGTTCATCGCAGGAGAGATCGACCGGCTGGAGCAACGCGAACGAAGCACCGCAACCGTCCGGAAACCTGAGAGGGTGTGAACCATGGCCCATCACCACGCACAGCACACGACGGCCCAGCTGCCGAGGGAGACGGAAGGCCTCCCCGAGGCGACCCGACCCGAGCTGGTGGAGCTTGCCGACGGCGGCGAGCTCAAGCTGGAGGTCGCCCCCGTCGCAAAGCGGATCGGCGACACGACGGTCCGGATGCTCGCCTACAACGGCTCGATCCCCGGGCCGACGCTCAAGGTGCCGCAGGGCTCGACGGTCACCGTCCACGTCACGAACCGCGGCGACCTCGACGCGACGGTGCACTGGCACGGGTTGCGGCTCGAGAATCGCTTCGACGGAACGCACGACACGCAGGCTCCGATCCCGGTCGGAGAGACCTTCACCTACGAGGTCACCGTCCCCGACCCGGGCGCCTACTGGTACCACCCGCACATCCGCGAGGACTACGGGCAGGAGCTCGGCCTCTACGGGAACATCCTCGTGGAGCCCGCCGAGCGCGACTACTGGCCGCCCGTCCACCGGGACCTGTCGCTGACGCTGGACGACGTCCTGATCGAAGACGGCGCGATCGCCCCGTTCAGCTCGGAGACGACGCACGTCGCCATGGGCCGTTTCGGGAACGTCATGCTCGTCGCCGGCGAGTCGGAGCTGGCGCTGACAGCGAAGCGCGGCGAGGTGGTTCGCCTCTACCTCACGAATACGGCCAACACGCGCGTCTTCAACGTCACCCTGCCGGGGGCACGCATGAAGCTCGTCGGCGGGGACGCCGGCCACTACGAGCACGAGGAGCTCGTCGACGACGTGCTCATCGCCCCGTCCGAGCGCGTCGTCGTCGACGTCCTCTTCGACCGGCCCGGTGAGCTCACCCTCGAGCACAGGACGCCCGATCGCTCCTACCGCCTCGCCGGGATCAGCGTGGGCGAGGACGCGGCGGAGCCGGAGCCGGCAGAGCAGTTCGAGGTGCTGCGCTCCAACGAGGACATGGCGGCCGAGCGCGAGCGACTCGCTCCGCACCTGACCGCTCCTCCAGACAAGACGCTTGCCTTCGTCGCTGAGATGGACCTGGGTGCGGAAACGGCCGGGCCTTACCTCTGCCCGATGCACCCCGAGGTCGTCAGCGACTCACCGGACCGCTGCCCGAAATGCGGGATGAGGCTCGTGCCGGCCGAGCTCGCCGGGGCAGGAGGGCACGAGCACCACGGCCACGAAGAGCATCACGGCCACGGGGAGCAGCACGGCCACGCGCAGCAGCACGGCCACGGGGAGCGCCACGGCCATCACCACGAGCACGGCGGCGACGGCGGCCATCACGGTCACGACGACGCCTCCGGCGCGCCGCAGGGCATCGAGTGGGAGGACGACATGGTCGAGGTGAACCGCCTGACGACGCCCGCCAACATGCGTTGGAAGCTGGTCGACCGGGAGACAGGCGCCGAGAACGCGGGCATCGACTGGCGGTTCCGGGTCGGCGACCGCGTGAAGATCCGGCTCGTGAACGAGCTGGACTCCGACCACCCGATGCCCCACCCGTTCCACGTTCACGGGGCCGGCCGCTTCCTGATCCTGGCTCGAGACGGAGTCGAGGAGCCCAACCTCGTCTGGAAGGACACGGTGCTCGTACGAACCGGGGAGACCGTCGACATCCTCCTCGAGGTCACGAACCCGGGGACGTGGATGGCGCACTGCCACATCGCCGAGCACCACGAGAGCGGGATGATGCTCACCTTCCAGGTGGAGGCCGCGTAGGGACGGCGATCAGGCGGCCGCGCGGCGCAGCTGCTCGTCCAGGGGGACGAGCGGCAGCTCGAACGTCCGGACGGCGAGGTCGTCGGAGACGACGTTGTCCCCGGCCTCGAGCATCGTCAGGAGATCGCGCGTCAGCGGGATGTTCCCGGGAAGGCGCTCGGTCAGCGCCGCGGGGATCTTCATCAGGCCGGTCGGCAGGTGGACGGTCGGACGGCGGCGGATGCCGAGCAGCTCACGGATGCGCTGCCACAGCTCGTTCCAGCTGACCACGTCCAGGCCGCCGAGCTCGAACGTCTTGCCGGCCGCCTCGGGTTTGTCGACCGCGGCGGCGAAGTACGCTCCCACGTCGTCGATCCAGATCGGCTGGATCCGCTGCTTTCCGCTGCCGACGATCCCGGTCACCGGCCCGAGCCGGGCGAGCTTCATGAAGGTCGGAAGGATGCCGCCGTCCTCCCCGAAGATGAAGCTCGGCCGGAAGATGACGTGCTCCAGCTCGGAGGCCTGCACGTCCTCCTCCTCCTGCCACTTGGCGCCGTAGTACGGGACGAGATCCTTCGTGTCCTCGGTCGTGCCGAGGGCGCTCATGAGGACGAAGCGGCCGACGCCCGCCTCCGTCGCCGCTGCGAGGAGGCTCCGCGTTCCCTGGATCATGATCCGCCGGAACTGCTCGGGCTTCCCCTGGCGGATCGCAACGAGATGGACGACAACGTTCCGGCCCTCGGCGGCGCGGCGCAGGCTGTCCGGATCGGTCATGTCGCCCTGGACGGCCTCCTGGCAGCGCACGCCGGTCTCCTGCCACGAGCCGGGCTTGCGCTCGAGCACGCGGACCTCGTGCCCGGCGTCGACGATGGCGTTCGCCACCTTCGGGCCTACGAAGCCCGTGGCGCCGGTCACGAGGACCTTCACGTCACTCGCTCGCGGAAGTTCTCGTAGTAGCGGGAGGGCGTCGGGCCCTGCTGGCCCTGGTACTTGGAGCCGAGCCCGCTCGAGCCGTACGGGGTCTCGGCCGGCTCGGAGAGCTGCACGAACGAGAGCTGTCCGATCTTCATCCCGTGATAGATCGTGATCGGGAGGTTCGCCACGTTCGAGAGCTCGAGCGTGACGTGGCCGTCCCAGCCGGGATCGATGAAGCCGGCCGTGGAGTGGATGAGCAGGCCGAGGCGGCCCAGGCTCGACTTTCCCTCCAGTCGCGCGACGAGGTCGTCCGGCAGACGGATGCGCTCCAGCGTCGAGGCCAGGACGAACTCGCCCGGGTGGAGGATGAACGGCCGGTCCTCGTCGATCTCGACGAGCTCCGTCAGGTCCTCCTGCGGCTCCTTGACGTCGATGAAGGGATAGCGCGCGTTGTGGAAGACCCGGAAGAAGCGGTCGACCCGGACGTCGACGCTCGACGGCTGCAGCAGCGACGGGTCGTACGGGTCGATTCGGATCTGCCCCTCGTCCAGCAACCGACGGATCGTGCGGTCGGAGAGAACCACTAGAGCAGCGCCCCCGCGCTCTGGCTCAGGTCCGAGAACTCGGCATCCGTGAGCTCGAGCGCCGCCGCGGCGACGTTCTCCTCGAGGTGCGCGACCGACCCGGTGCCCGGAATGGGCGTCATGACCGGGGAGCGACGAAGGAGCCAGGCGAGCGCAATCTGCGCGGGCGTGGCGCCGTGGCTCCGTGCGACCTGCGCCAGGCGGCCCTGCGAGCGGGCGAGCTCGCCGACGGCAAGCGGGAACCAGGGCCAGAACGCGAGCCCTTCGCGCTCGCATGTGTCCAGCACCCCCTCGGAATGGCGGTCCGAGACGTTGTAGCGGTTCTGCACCGAGACGATCGGCGCCACCGTTCGCGCCTTCGCGAGCTGGCGGACGTCGACGTTCGAGAGCCCGATGTGCCGGATCTTCCCGTCCCGCTGCAGCTCGGCGAGCATCCCCACGGACTCCTCGATCGGCACCTGGGGATCGACCGAGTGGAGCTGATAGACATCGATCCGCTCGAGCCGGAGCCGGCGGAGGCTTCCCTCGAGCGCTTCCCGGAGCGCCTCGGGGCGCCCGTCGCGCACCCACGAGCCCGGGCCGGGTCTCGTCAGCCCGCCCTTCGTCGCGATCACGAGGTCGTCGGGATACGGGTGGAGGGCCTCGGCGATCAGCTGCTCGCTGACCTCGGGGCCGTAGGAGTCGGCCGTGTCCACCAGGTTGACGCCGAGCTCGACGGCGCGCCGCAGCACGGCCTTGGCCTCCCCACGGTCGGCAGGCTCGCCCCAGACCCCCTCGCCCGTGATCCGCATCGCGCCGAAGGCCATGCGGTTGACCTCGAGGTCGCCGAGAGGAACCGTGCCGGCAGCGGCGGCAGGCTTCGTGGTCGGCTCGGCTGCCATCGGCCGGAACCTAGCGTAGAGTCCGCCGGTCAAGTCGACCTCAAGGAGGCTAAGGGCCCTGTGAATGCGATGCGGACGATCTTCCGGTGGTGGCTGGTCCTGATGGTGGTGCTCGTCGTCCTCCAGGTCGCCTTCGCCGGCTACGGCGCCTTCGACGTCGCCGACAAGGCCGCCTCCGGCCCGGTGGACGAGGAGTCGGTCGACGACAGCTTCGGGCTGCATTCCGGCTTCGGGTACCTCGTCGTCCTCGGCGGACTCATCACGTTCGTCCTCGCCCCCCTGGCGCGTGTCGGACGGCCCCGCGTGCTCCACTCGCTCGCGATCTTCGTCCTGCTGATCGTCCAGGTGCTCCTTGCCTGGTTCGGCAGCGAGGCCGCGTGGATCGGGGCGCTGCATCCGGTGAACGCCTTCCTGATCCTCGGTGCGCTCGGGTCGCTCGCTGCGATGGAACGGCGGGCTGCCCGCACGGGGTACGGCATTCCTGACACGACGCCTGCGCCGCAGCAGACCGCCGTGTAGCCGCTACTCGGGGTGGTTCTCGTCGTCTCCGCCGATGCGGAACGGCGTGGAGACGCCCTCGTACATGAGGTGCATGGTCAGCCCGTCGGCGGCGTGCGGGAGGTTGTGGCAGTGATCCATCCAGAGGCCCGGGTTGTCGGCGCGGAAGGCGACCTCGTACTCCTCGCCCGCCGCGACGTCGAGCGTGTCTGTCCACCACGGGCTGCCGGTCGTCGGCCTGCCGTCGCGGCTCAGCACGAGGACGTGGTGGCCGTGAAGGTGCATCGGGTGGACGGCGCCGCTCTCGTTGGCGATGCGAACCTTGACGAGGTCGCCCCGACGGACAACGTACATCGGGGTGTCGGGGAAGATCTTCCCGTTGACGGACCAGTGACGGCCCGGCCTGCCGTCGAGGAACCCGATCTTCTTGCCGATCCGCAGCTCGAACGTGCGGTCGAAGCGTGCGCCGTCGAAGACCGTCCGCTTCGGCTCTCCGTAGGTCGCCGGATCGAACGTCGGTAGCTCCGACGGCGCCTCGACATCCGCCCTGCCGTCGCCGCTGAGCACGAGCGCCGTCTCGCTGCCGTCGACGCCCAGACGGACCGGTGAGGCCGGCATGTCGAAGGCGACGTCGTAGCGGGCCCCGGCGCCGACGTCGAGCGTCGCATCCTCGATCGCCGTGGGGCCGTTGACCTCGGTTCCGTCGATCCCGACGACGGAGAACGGCGTGCCCGTCAGGCTGATCCGCTCGGGGGAGTTGTTCGAGTTGACGAGCCGGAGGCGGACGTGAACGCCCCGCGGGACGGCCAGGCGCTGCCCGCCGACCCCCTCGTTGAACGCCGGCTTTCCGTCGAAGTCGTGGACGATCAGCGTGCGGTCGACGCCGGTGCTCGGCGGGCCGGTCGGAAGGATCACGAACGCGCCGTAGAGCCCGCGACGGACCTGCCTCGACGAGACCTGGTGCGAGTGGTACCAGAAGGTCCCGAGCTGCTCCGCGCGGAAGCGGTACACGTAGCGCTCACCAGGCATGACGGCGTCCTGGGTGACGCCGGCGACGCCGTCCTCCGCGTTCGGGACGTCGACGCCGTGCCAGTGGATCGTGACGCCGTCGTCGATGTCCCGGTTGACGAGGGTCACCTCGACGACGTCGCCCTGCCGTGCGTGGATCTCCGGCCCCGGCACCCGGCCGTTGAACGCCCAGAGATCGTCCTTCTTCGCAGCGACCAGGGTCGTCCGGACGTCGGGACGGCCATTCGCGGGACCAGTCAGTCGCTCGACGGTCAGGTGCGGGTGGGCCGCGTGGTTTTGGGCCGGCCCGCCGCCGTAGTCCAGGACGCCCATGTCCATCGCGCTGTACGACCTCGGGAGCCGACTATCCCACCAGGCCATGCCCACGAGGGCGGCCAGGCCGAGGAGCGCGAAGACACCGAGGACCGTGAGCGCACGCAGGAAGAGCCGCATCCAGGTCACGCTATCGCGCTAGACGAGCGTGAGCTGCCGGTGCTCCTCGAGGCCGGAGACGCCGACCCCGACGAGCCGGAGCGCCCCGGGCCGGTCGGAGAGGGCGCGGTCGAGGAGCGCGCAGGCGACCTCGCCGATCCGGTCGCCGTCGTCCGTGCCGACGGGGAGGCTCGTCGAACGGCTACGGATCGCGAAGTCGGGATACCGGACCTTCGTCGTCACCGTGCGGGCGGTCTCGCCCTTGCGGCGGAGGTGCTCGGCCAGCCGGGCCGACATGCGGCGCAGCTCGCCGCGGAGCTGCTCGACGTTCGCGATGTCGCGCTCGAACGTCTCCTCGTGGCTGATCGAGACCCGCTGCGTCTGCGTCTCGAGCCCGCGCGGGTCGATCCCGCGGGCGCGGTCGCGCAGGATCGCACCGACCTTGCCCGGCAGGAGCCGGCGCAACCGCTCGTCGTCGAGATCGGCGAGGGCGCCGATCGTCTCGACCCCTGCCGCTTTCAGCCGTGCCTCGGCCCGCGGCCCGATGCCCGGCAGTCGGCGGACCTCGAACGGCGCCAGGAAGCTCCGCTCGCGGCCGGGGAGCACGACGACGAGACCGCCGGGCTTCCGGTGGTCGCTTGCGACCTTGGCGACGACCCTGCACGGAGCGACGCCGAGCGAGCAGGTGAGGCTCGTTGCCCCGCGCACCGCCGTCTGCACGGCCTCCGCAACCGCCCGCGCCTCCTGGAAGTCGTCCGCGACCTCGCCCAGGTCCAGGTAGCCCTCGTCGAGGCCGGTCCGCTCGACGGTCGGCACGACCTGGCGGACGGTGTCCCAGACCTCCTGCGAGTACGCCGAGTAGGTGCCGTGCCGAGGCCGGACGAAGAGGGCGTGCGGACAGCGCCGGAGGGCCTCCGCGCAGCTCATGGCCGAGTGGATTCCGAACTGTCGGGCGACGTAATTCGCGGTCGCGACGACCCCGCGCCCGCGGGGGTCGCCGCCGACGACGAGCGGCTTGGAGCGCAGCTCGGGGTCCTCGAGCTCCTCGACGGCGGCGAAGAAGGCGTCCAGGTCGAGGTGCGCGAGGATGCCCGGCCGGGCCGTGTCCCGGTGCCAGGCACGGGAACCTGGCCCTAGAGGCTCCAACATGATGTGCTTCGTCGCCGGGGCGCGCTGGGGGGTGCGAGCCAAGGACGCAGGGCGCCCTCGTATCGATGAGAGGCGACCGAGGACGCCGGCTCGCGGCGCCCAGCGCGGCGCGGCGGCACAAGGCTCATTGCGTTGGAGCCTCTTAAGGGGCGAGTCGCTCGATCAGCCATCCCCCATCATCTTGGCGGGAGTACCGGAAGCGGTCGTGCAGCCGGCTGTCCCGGTGCTGCCAGAACTCCCATGTCTCGGGCTCCAGGCGATAGCCGCCCCAGTGCGGCGGAAGCGGGACGTCACGGCCCTCGAACTCCCGCTCGAAGTCGCGCACCCTGCGTTCGAGCTCCTCGCGGGAGGCGATCACCTCGCTCTGGGAGGAAGCCCACGCCGCGATCTGGCCGCCACGGGGCCGGGTACGAAAGTACTCCTCGGACTCCTCGTCGGAAACGCGCTCGACCGGACCTTCGATCCGCACCTGCCGACCGAGAGGCGGCCAGTAGAAGAGCAGCGCCCCGCGGCCGGTGGCGTCGACCTCCCGTGCCTTGCGGCTCCCGTGACCGGTGTGGAACTTGACCCCGCGGTCGTCCAGCGCCTTCGCAAGCACCATGCGAACGGAGGGGCGGCCGTGCGCGTCCGCCGTGGCGAGCGCGACCGCCTCGGGCAGGTCCACGACTGCGGACGCCTCGTCGTACCAGCGCCGGAACTGCTCGGCCGGATCGGGATCGAGATCGGCCCGGCGCAGCGTTCCGTCCGGCCCGCTCATGAATACACAGTATTCACTATGCAGACCCGCCGCCGGCTTCGCTATCGTCGGCTCCATGGCGACGACGAAGGCGATCGAGCTGCGCACCGAGGTTCCCGGGCCCCGCTCCCGCGCGATCCTCGAGCGCAAGGAGCGCGTGGTCGCCGACCCGCTCTCCATCTACCTCCCCGTCGTGATCGAGCGCGGCCGGGGCGCGCTGCTCACGGACGTCGACGGCAACACGTTCATCGACTTCGCGGGGGGCGTCGGGTGCCTCGCGGTCGGCCACTCGCACCCCCGGGTCGTGGAGGCGGCGCAGGAGCAACTCGACCGCTTCAGCCACACGGACTTCACGATCGTCCCGTACGAGGTCTACATCGAGCTCGCCGAGCGGCTCTGCGAGCTGGCGCCGATCGACGACGCGAAGGCGGCGTTCTTCAACGCGGGAACGGAGGCGGTCGAGAACGCGGTCAAGTTCGCGCGCGCCTTCACGGGACGCCCGGCAGTCATCGGCTTCGAGGGCGGCTTCCACGGCCGGACGCTGCTCAGTCTCTCGCTGACCTCGAAGACGCATCCCTACAAGGCCGGCCTCGGGCCGTTCGCGCCCGAGATCTACCGCGTGCCATTCCCGAACGAGTACCGCGGGCTGGACGCCGGGACGGCGCTCGAGACGCTGGAGCGCGCACTGATCACCCAGGTCGCAGCCGAGACGGTCGCGGCGATCGTCCTCGAGCCCGTGCAGGGCGAGGGTGGTTTCGTGGTCGCGCCGCCCGAGTTCGTCGAGGGCGTCCGCCGGATCTGCGACGAGCACGGGATCGTGATGGTCGTCGACGAGGTCCAGACGGGCTTCGGGCGTACCGGCAAGCTCTTCGCGATCGAGCACTACACGGTGGAGCCGGACCTGATCACGGTTGCGAAGTCGATCGCGATGGGCCTTCCGCTCTCCGGCGTGATCGGCAAGGCGGAGATCATGGACGCACCCGGCGACTCGGCGATCGGCGGGACCTACGTCGGCAACCCCGTGGCGCAGGCGGCGGCGCTCGCCGTCCTCGACGTCATCGACCAGGAGGAGCTCTGCGCCCGCGCGTCGGTGCTGGGCGAGACGTTGCGGGCGCGGATGGAGTCGTGGTGGCAGCGGTTCCCGCAGGTCGGCCACGTGCGAGGACTCGGCGCCATGCTCGCCATCGAGCTCGTCCGCGATCCGGAGACGAGAGAGCCCGATCCGGCGGCTGCGACCGCGGTCGTCGAGGAGGCGGCCCGTAACGGCCTGCTCCTGCTCAAGTCCGGGATCTACGCGAACTGCATCCGCGTGCTCTGCCCGCTCACGCTCTCGGACAGCGAGCTCGAGGAGGCGCTCGGGGTCTGGGAGCAGGCGCTCGAGACCGCTCTAGCGGCGTAGTTCGTTCGGGCCGGAACTAACCTTCCTCTCGTGACCCAAGGCGAGGTGATCGCCGGTCGCTACGACCTGCTCGAGCTGATCGGAAAGGGAGGCATGTCGAGCGTCTGGAAGGCGCACGACCGGCTTCTCGATCGGCAGATCGCGATCAAGGTCCTCCATCCGCAGTACACGGAGGACGAGGAGTACGTCGAGCGCTTCCGACGGGAGGCCCGCTCGGTCGCCCAGCTGAGCCATCCGAACATCGTCACCGTCATCGACCGCGGTGAAGACGCCGGACGGCAGTTCATCGTCTTCGAGTACGTCGAGGGCGAGAACCTCAAGCAGCTGCTCCGGCGGACCGGCCCCATGCCGGTGCGGGACGCCCTCGTGCTCGCGCTCCAGATGGCGCGGGCCCTGTCGTTCGCGCACGGGCGAGGCCTGATCCACCGGGACGTGAAGCCGCAGAACGTCCTCCTGAACGCCGACGGCCAGGCGAAGATGACGGACTTCGGAATCGCCCGCGAGGTCGACGTCCAGGGCGTGACGATCACGGGCACCGTGCTCGGCACGAGCGAGTACATCGCCCCGGAGCAGGCGCGCGGGCAGCACGTCGACGCCCAGACCGACGTCTACTCGCTGGGCGTCGTGCTCTACGAGCTCCTGGCCGGCGCCGTCCCGTACGAGGGCGAGACCTTCGTCACGGTGGCGCTCAAGCACGTGAACGAGCCGACGCCGAACCTGCTCGAGCAGCGGGCCGACGTCCCGGTCCGGGTCGCGCGTGCGGTCGAGCGGGCGATGGCGAAGTCACCCGACGACCGGTTCGAGTCGATGGACGAGCTCGTCGACGAGCTCGAGACCTGTCTCGCGGAGCTCGATCCTGCCTCGGAGGAGGCGACCATGATCGCGCGCAGGCCGGCCTCGCCGGCCCGCCGCGGTGGTCCGGCGCGGCGGCGACGGCGGCGGCTCGGGTTCCTCTGGCCGGTCGCCGCCGTGCTCGCGGTGCTGACGGCGGCGAGCCTCGCCGCGCTCGGCACGCTGGCGCTGCGGGACGACAACGACGGCGCTCCGGAGGCGGCGACGGGCCCGCCGATCCGGCTCACGGGCATCGGCGCCTTCGATCCGCCGCCGGGCGACAACTCCGAGCACGACGGCGAGGCCGGGCTCGCGACCGATCACAACCAGGCCACCTACTGGCCCACGGAGCGGTACAACTCCGGCCTCAGCTCGATCAAGCGGGGCGTCGGGCTCGTGCTCGACGCCGGCCGCGAGGTGGAGCCGCGGTCACTGATGATCACAACGGACACGCCCGGCTTCACGGCGGAGATCCGGGCCGGGTCCAGCCCTCAGGGCCCGTTCGAGCCCGTGTCGGGGTCGGGGACGATCGAAAACCGGCGGCGCTACACCCTCAGGGACGCAAAGGCGCGCTACTTCGTCGTCTGGATCACCCAGGTGACCGGTTCGGCGCACGTGAACGAGGTCACCGCCCGCTAGGGACCTGTCCTGGTGCCTGGCACCAGGCCACGGCTCGAAGAGTCAGTACTGGAGGCGCTGCCGCCGCTCGTGGCGCTCGAGCGCGAGCTCGACGAGGCGGTCGAGGAGCTTCGGGTACGGGATCCCGGAGGCCTCGAAGAGCTTCGCGTAGACGCTCGTCGCCGTGAACCCAGGAATGGTGTTCAGCTCGTTGACGAGCACCTCGCCGTCGTCGCGGACGAAGCAGTCGGCCCGCGCCATCCCCTCACAGTCGGTGGCGACGAACGCCTCGACGGCGAGGCGCTGTACCCGCTCGATCGTCCGGTCGGGGATCCTCGGCGGGATCACGAGGTCCATCCCGCCCTCGTCGTACTTCGCCGAGTAGTCGTACCAGTCGACCCCCGAGAACCCGTGGGCGACGATCTCACCCGGGAGAGATGCGATCGGTTCCCTGTTGCCGAGCACCCCGACCTCGACCTCGACGCCGCTCACGAACTCCTCGATCAGCACCTTCTCGTCGTGCCGGCGCGCAAGGTCGATCGCGGGCCCGAGCTCGCCCTCGTCGAGCACCTTCGTGATCCCGACGGACGAGCCGAGCCGGGCGGGCTTGACGAAGACCGGGTACCCGAACGGGTTGTCGGGCCGGTCGCCGTTCCGCACGGTGACCGACCGCGTGACCGGGATCCCCTTGTCGCGGCAGACGGCCTTGAAGAGATCCTTGTCCATGCAGAGCGCCGACGCGGTCACGCCGGCGCCGACGTACGGGACGCCCGCAAGCTCGAGCAGGCCCTGGACGGTGCCGTCCTCGCCGAAAGGGCCATGCATGACCGGGAGCACGACGTCCACCTCGCCGAGCAGCCTGCGGCTCCTGGAATCGCCCGTCGGCACCGGCAGCGTCTCCGCGACGGGCCGCTCAAGGATCTTCGAGCCGCCGGGGCCGAGCTCCCAGCGGCCGTCACGGTGGATCTGGATCGTCCGGATGTCGTACCGCTCCGGATCGAGCCCCTCGATCACCGACTGCGCCGACGCGACCGAGATCTCGTGCTCGCTGGAGCGGCCGCCGGCGATGACCGCGACGCGGTAGCGCCTGCTCACGGAGTCGTCGGAGCCTGCGGCTGGAGGTCCGTGTAGCGGCCCACGTAGATGATCACCTGCGACCCGGGCTCCGCCTGCTCGCCCGGCGCCGGGTTCTGCGTGGTCACGATGCCGTCGTCGTCCGGGTTGGTCGTCGGCGTGTCGCGCACGAGGACCCGCCAGCCCTCGTTCTGGAGCGTCGCCCGCGCACTCGCCTCCTCGTCGCCGACGACGTCAGGAACCGCGGTGGTGGTGATCCCCTTCGAGACGTTCAGCGTGACCCGCGTGCCCGGCGGCGCAAGCGTCCCGGGGCCGGGGGTCATCCCGACGACGGTGCCTTCGGGCTCCGACGCGTCGACGTCGCGCCTGATCGGTGCGAACCCCGCCTCACGCAGCGCCCCCGCCGCATCGTCGAACGAGCGGCCGATGACGTTGGGCAGACCCGTCTGTTGCGGCCCCTTGGAGACGTTGAGCCGCACGTCCGTCCCCTTGACGACGCGCGTACCGCCCTTCGGGTCCTGGGCGATGACGGTGCCCTCGGGGTCGTCGGAGAAGATGTCGACGACGTTCGGAACGAGGCCGGCCGAGCGAAGCGTGGCGACGGCGAGCGACTCGCGGGCTCCCACGACCTCCGGCACGGGCACGCGCGGCTTCCCGGTCGACACGAAGTACCTGACGGCGTTCCCGCGCTGGATCCGCTCGCCGGCGTCCGGATCCTGGCGGACGACCACTCCGGGCGGCACCGACTCGCTCGTGACCTCGCGCTTGACCGGCCGGAGGCCGGCGTCCTGGATCTTCCGCCTGGCGACCGGCGCGCGATCGCCCTCGACGAACGGCACGATCACCGGCTTCGTCGCGTTGATCTCGTCCTGGATCTGCTGCCAGACGAAGAAGCCGGCGACGAGCGCCCCTATGAGCAGGAGCACCGTGAGGACCCACGCCCAGACCCTCCGGCGGCGGCTCGGCGGCTCGTACTCGAAGTACTCCTGCTCCCGATGCGTGCGGGTCGGAGGCGGCGGTGCGACGACCGGGCGGCGCGAGATCATCGTCGGCGCCGACTCCACGAGGCCGGCGCCCGCCAGGACCGCGGTCGCGGCATCGGCCGTCTCCGCCGTCACCGAGCTGCCGGCGGCCACCCGGGCGAGCTCCTCGTCCATCTCCTCGGCGCTCTCGAACCGCTCGGCCGGATCCTTGGCGAGCGCACGGAGGACGACCATGTCGAGGTCGGGCGGCACCTCCGGCCGGAGAGACGAGGGCGGCTTCGGGATCTCGGAGAGGTGCTTCATCGCGATCTCGAGCGGCGTCTCGCCGGTGAAAGGGAGCCGGCCGGTGAGCAGCTCGTAGAGAACGACTCCGACCGAGTAGATGTCCGAGCGCTGGTCGACCGGGGCGCCGCGCGCCTGCTCGGGCGAGAGGTACTGGGCCGTGCCGACGATCGAGCCCGCCTCGGTCATCTGGCTCGCCGAGGTCCGCGAGATGCCGAAGTCCGTGACCTTGTAGCGCTGCTCGGTGCCGTCGGGCGAGAGCAGCACGTTGTGCGGCTTCACGTCCCGGTGGATCACCCCGCCCCGGTGCGCGAAGCCGAGCGCGCGGAGGATCTGGCGGGTCGCGTCGATCGCGTCCTCGATCGGCAGCGGCCCCTCGGCGACGATCCGGTCCTTGAGGCTCCGCCCTTCGAGGTACTCCATCGCGATGTAGTAGGTCCCCTCGGCTTTGCCGCGGTCGTAGATGGAGACGATGTTCGGATGCGAGAGGCCGGCCGCGTTCTTCGCCTCCCGGCGGAAGCGCTCGACGAACGACTCGTCGCTCGCGTGGCGGTCGTTCAGGATCTTGATCGCGACGAGACGGCCGAGCTCCTCGTCCTCCGCGAGGTAGACGTTCGCCATGCCCCCGGAGCCGAGGCGGCGGACGATCCGGTAGCGCCCGTCGAAGAGGGTGTTGATCAGTGTGTCCGAGACGGCCATCTAACGCCTTTGGGAGTTCGACGGGGTGCGCAGCAGCGCCTCCATGATCTGCTTCGCAATCGGCGCCGCAACCGTTCCACCGGTTGCGCTCTGGTTCTGAAGGTAGACGGCGACGGCCACCTTCGGATTGTCGACCGGCGCGAACGCGATGAAGCCGGCGACGTTCCGGCCCGATCTCCCGGTCTCGGCGGTGCCCGTCTTGCCCGCGACTCGGACACCGGCGATCTGCGCGGCGGTGCCCGTGCCGCCCGAGACGACCGACTCCATCATCGAGGTGAGCTCCGCAGCCGTCTCCCGCTTGATCGCCCGCCGGAGCTCGTCCGGCTTCATCCGCTGGACGATCGAGCCGTCCGGCGCCCGCACACGGTCCGTGAGGTAGGGCTTCATGACGACGCCGCCGTTCGCGATCGTCGCAGCGACCGTCGCCATCTGCATCGGCGTCACGAGCATGCGTTCCTGGCCGAAGGCGAGGCGGCCGGGATCCGAGCGGCCCTCCTGCGAGCGGGGCACGAGCTTGCCGTCCTGGTAGAGCCCGCTCGGGAGACGCTCGTCCGAAGGGAGGTCGACCGGAGGATCCTCGTAGAAGCCGAACCGGCGCGCGTAGTCGAGGATCACCTCGGCCCCGAGCTTCTTGCCCATCTCGCAGAACGCCGAGTTGATCGAGTGCTGGAGCGCCTGGCCGAAGCTCACGCGTCCGAAGGGGCTCGAGGTGTCGTAGTTGTTGACCCGCTGCCCGTACTCGACGCAGTAGCCGGGATCGACGAACGTCGAGTCGGGCGTGTAGCGGCCCGAGTCGAGCGCGGCCGCGGCGGTCACGACCTTGAACGTGGATCCCGGGATGAAGAGGCCCGCCGTGCCGCGGTTCAGGAGCGGCGCGACCGGACAGGGGCCTCGCCGCCGTCCGATCGCGGCGAAGTTCCGCTCGACGAGGTTCGGGTCGAAGCTCGGACTCGAGGCGAGTACGAGCACCTTCCCCGTCGACGGCTCGAGCGCGACCGCCGCGCCGCACTGGCCGCCGAGTGCGTCGAGCGCGACCTTCTGGGCCCGCCACCGGAGAGTCGTGATGATGTCGTTGCCCTCGATCGTCTTGCCGCGAAGCTGGTCGAGCGTCGTGTCGACGACGGTGCTGAGGTTGCGGTTGGCGCCCGTGAGGTAGTCGTTCCGCGACCGCTCGAGCCCAGTCCGCGCCCGGGCGCGGGTCGAGTAGCCGACGGCATGGGCGGTCAGCTCGCCCTTCGGGTAGCGGCGGAAGTAGAAGGTCTTGCCGGCGACGCGCCGGGGCCGGTTGATCGCGAGCGGCGTCACGCCGTCGCCTGCGTAGATGACCCCGCGCTTGATCGTGAACTGCGCGACGACCTTGATCGCGTTGTCCTGGCGGTCGGCGAGGCTCGGCGCGGCCCACGCCTGCCAGTACGTGGTGCCGACGATCAGCGCGGTGACGAGGACGAGCCCGGCGACGGCGAGACGGGAGATCTGCTGGTTCACGAGGCACCCAGGCGCTCGTTCGCGCGGTTCGAGACCAGGAGCAGACCGGCCAGGAGGACGAAGTTGGCGACGATGCTCGACCCGCCGTAGCTGACGAACGGCAGCGTGATGCCGGTCAGCGGGATGATCCGGACGATCCCGCCGACGATGATGAACGT